>NZ_VOZS01000031.1:0-23876 GCF_013419675.1 Acinetobacter sp. YH12069
AATTCTATAACCAAAATAACTTACCCAAAGATCTCACTGAACAGGTCAATCAACTGATTGAACAAAGCCAGTGGAATATTAAACCCATCCATGAACAGGCCGAGCGTCAGGCCAATCAGCTCACATTACAACGCCGCAATATTGCGACGGTTCCTGAATATAACCCACTCGAACACCGTCCAAGCACCCATCCGCAACGTGCTAAAGTCGTTGGACCAAGCGGTGAGGAAATACATGTCGATGAATGGGGACGAATCAAAGTCCGCTTCTTATTTACCCGTGGAGATGACCACAGCCATGATGGCGGTGCAGGCAGCAATGACAATGATACGGATTCTGCATGGGTAGATGTACTGACTCCATGGGCAGGTGAAGGTTATGGAGCACGATTCTTACCGCGCATTAATGAAATCGTGGTCATCGATTTCTTTGACGGCAATATCGACCGACCATTTGTGGTGGGGCGTATACATGAGGCACAGCGCAGTCCGACCCAATTTGATGGTAAAGGCAAACTGCCAGACACCAAAAAACTGGCTGGAATAAAAAGTAAGGAAGTCCAAGGTGAAGGCTTTGGACAACTGCGCTTTGATGACACCACAGGACAAATCTCAACACAATTACAAAGTACCCATGGTGCCACCCAGCTCAACCTAGGGAACCTCAGTCATCCCAAAGAAACCGCAGAAAGTGAGGGAAGAGGCGAAGGCTTTGAACTGAGAACCGACCAATGGGGCGCAGTGCGTGCAGGACAAGGGCTCCTTGTCAGCACACACCCACAACAACAAGCAGCAGCAATGCACCTCGATGCACAAGCGGCGAAAGAACAAATCGAAGCCAACTTAAACAGCAGCAAAGCCTTAAGTGAAGTGGCGAAAAAACAGCAAACTGACCCACTTGAAGTCTTAGATAACCTGAAAAACTTCCTTGGACAAATTGAAAAAGGCAGTAAAGAAAAAGCTGATGCCTTTAAACAAGCCTTAATGATTTTATCTGCACCAAACTCAATTGCTGTGAGTAGTCAGGAAGATATTCATCTTTCAGCAGATGGACAGATCAGCCAAAGTGCAGGCGATAGCATCAATCTCAGCAGTCAAAAATCCTTGATTGCCCATGCACAAAGCAAGATCAGTCTATTTGCAGCACAAGAGGGATTACGAGCTTATGCAGGCAAAGGCAAAGTTGAAATCCAAGCCCAAGGAGATGGGGTTGATTTGATTGCACGAAAGGGTATTCAAATTATTTCAACGGAAGAAAATGTTGATATAAAAAGTCCAAAGGAAATTATTCTTACCGCTGGTGGATCACAACTTAAAATTACCAGTGCAGGAATATTTCCAACAACTGCAGCGAAATTTGAGGTAAAGGCGGGGCAGCATAAGTTTGTGGGCGGACAACAAGTTAATTACAGTTTACCCGCATTAGGGGATCTAAAGAACTTTTTAGAGCTGAATTATCATTGGCCTGATTTGGAACCTATGAAAAATGCACCTTATCTTGTAATTTTTGAAAGTGGTCAAGAGTTTAAAGGTCATTTGGATGATAAAGGCTTCGCAAAAATTCCTAATATTCCCCTCAATGAATCTTATACAGTCTGGTATGGAGAAGATCAACGCGAAGTTGAAATTGAAGTTCTGGAAGATAATGCATTAGAAACTTTTACTGCTCAAGATGAGATCGAGCTTGAAGAATTATTAAAAGATTGGGATTTAGAAGACTAAATAGGTTTTTATATGGTTGATTTAAATAAAGATGATGTCGCAACAATTACTCAGGCTATAGCTATAGGTTTTTCACCGGCAGGTATTGCACTTGATGTGGCTGATCTAGCTAGAGCATCCTATAACCTATATCAAGAAAAATCAGATGATCATTACTTCGAAGTTGCGTTGTGTATTATTGGGTTTATTCCTGGACCTGGAGATGGAGTCAAAGCAGGTCTAAGAATAGTCAATAGAAAGCCAGAAATTTTGTTTGAATTAATTCGTTTTATTATGACGCACTGTAAAATTCATGGAGATCCTGAAAAATGGTTGGCAGAAGTAATCAGTGATAAGAAAATAAGGGAATTAATTCGAAGTGGTAAGCAGGCTTCTATTAATGCTTCGAATAATAATATTGATAGTAGATGGGCAAAGTATTGGGTTAATCAAAGTATAGAGCTTACGTTTAATTTCTTAGAGAACTCAATATCATCACTAATACAATTGTTGGCAAGAAAAGTCTTGCATTGGAAATCCAAAGTACCAAAGACTTCTGCTGATCGAAGACAAAACAGTAATGGAAATGGTCATCAAAATAGTTCCGCTCATGGTACGACTTACAATGGAAAAACAGGGCAAAATGGAGATGGCAAAGGCACTAAAGGCCGTACACTGTCAAAGACCGATATTTCAAAAGTTTTATCTAATTTAGAAGTTGGAGGTGTAGGTGAACATATGGCTGATTATTGGGTTGCTAATAAATTAGGAATCAAGGTTTCCCATGATTCAGGCAGTAAACCCAATGAAAAACTACAACGCACAATGACTAAACTGCATGTAGGAATTCATGATCAAGGAATTGATGCGATTTGGAAGTCTGATAAAAAAGATCTTGGTATAATGAATACCAAGACCTATGCCGTGATTGAGGCCAAAGCAAGTTTAAGTATGGGGAAGGGAACAGGACCAGGTTCTTTATTGAATGATTTAGATAAGCAACAAGATACAAGAGATCGACATAAAGAAAGGACTGATGCCAAAAAAGATAAACGTTCTGAAAAGAAACTTGTGCCAAAGCAGAAGTATTTGAGTAATCAGCAAATGAGTGAAAAATGGGTTGAAGCACGCTTATCTATTGTAGAAAAAAGACAAGTTCTACCTAGTTACAGCCGTCATTTACTTTATTTTAATTATGCTCATCCTGAAACTGTGGAGCATTTAAATACGTTAGCCGTTTCTATTCAAGATCAGCAACCTATTGATCATACAAAGCATCTAAATGAACATACACCATCAAATTTTTGGGGTGCAGCTAAAATTGATGAGGCTCTGAACAATCGAGTTACTCGAGCAAATACCAAAAATGGTTATACGAAATAAAATTAGATGATTAAAATGAGGAATCAACAATGTTAGATTTTACAGAACGACGTAGACAACAATTTCTAACTGAAGACTATTATAAAAGTGCCTATGATTTTTATATAGAAGACGTTGATTTTTGGAAAGAAAGTGATACGTTTGAAGATGATCAATACAATTGTGGTGAAGATAGGCGTTGGACGCTTATAACACATGATTATTCTTTTCTACTTTACCTTGTATACACAGCAGGAAAATCTATAGGGGAAGTTATCCCCTTATTTGAAAAAGTTATAGAAGGTTTTGAAAAACAATCTGAAGCCTTAGCTATCTTCCATAAGTCAAAAAAACCTTCTGTCATTCCAACTCAAAATGAAACGTTAAATATACTTGGTCTGGCTTTTTTATTAAATCGAAATGATTTATTTGATCGTATACATTCATTAGTCAATGGCGAGGGTGAAAGTCATACGTGTGAAGATGAAATTATTAATAAATTTTTTAAACTTAATGATCCTTCACATCCAACATTTAACGAAGGAAATTTATTTGCATTAGGTTATTCAAAATTATGTGATGTGATTGATAATGTGCTAGTTAAAAATAATAAAGAAACTGCTGTTAAATATTTAGATGAATACTTAGCTGATTGGTATCAAATGAATAAAAATGCACTTTGGTTTAATAGTCATTTAGAGCCTGCAGAAGAACTAAAATATTGTGGTTATTGGTCTTTTGAAGCAGCTGCTTTGGTTTATTTACTAGACTTAGATGATAGTTCCTTACATAAGCACTTGTTTTATCCTAAAGATATAGTTGCATGGGCTCGTAAAAATAATACTCAATCTGAAGTAACCCAAGAGAATCTAACTGTAATAAAAGTCAAAGCTGGCGAAAAATCCCCAAAAACGGGCTATTGGACAACCCCTGCACAAGAAGATTCACGCGTTCATGTGTTAAGAGGTGAAATGTTACCAACACTTTCTGAAACAGATTGGGGTGAAGTGTACTGGTATTTTAATGGTGAGGAATAAATAAAACATGCCCTTCGGGGCATTAATTTTAGGATTAATATGAATTTCGATAAATATAAAAGACAGATTTTTTTAACTGAAGAGTATTATTTAAAGACTAAAAAATACAATGAAGAAGGAATACCCTTATATTTAGAAAGTGATGCATTTGAAGATGATCAATATAATTGTGGAGAAGCTTCAAGATGGCAATCTATTACATGGATCTATCATTCTTTATTATATCTTCATTATACTGCAGGAAAGCCAATAGAAGAAATATCTCCATTATTTGAAAAAGTAATAGAAGGTTATGAAAAACAAGCAGAAGCATTAGGAGTTTTTAAAGCAAGTAAAAAGCCAGTTGTTATTGGTGGTGAAGGTGGTTTTATTGCATTAACTACAATTAGCTTAGCAGTATTGCTAAATAAAAATAATTTATTATCTACAATTAAACAATTAATCAATGGCGAGGATGGAGGAACTTTTAGTGAAGATGAAGTGATTAATAAGTTTTTAAAACTAACGGATTCTAATCATCCAGATACTGAAAGAGATGGGATATATAGTTATAATTTTTCAATATTATGCGATGTGATTGATAATGTAATAATTAAAAATAACAAAAATCATGCGATTGAACTGTTGGATGAATATTTGGCTGAGTGGTATCAAATGCATAAAAATACACTTTGGTACAATAGTCATTTAAATTTAGATAATTATTCATATGTTGGTTATTGGGCTTTTGAAGCAGCAGCTCTTGTTTATTTACTAGATTTGGATGACAGTTCTTTACATAAACATTTGTTTTATCCTAAAGATATAGTTGCATGGGCTCGTAAAAATAATACTCAATCTGAAGTAACATAAGACAAACTAACTGTATTAAAAGTCAAAGCTGGCGAAAAATCCCCAAAAACGGGCTATTGGACAACCCCTGCACAAGTGGATTCACGCGTTCATGTGTTAAGAGGTGAAATGTTACCAACACTTTCTAAGGCAGATTGGGGTGAAGTGTACTGGTATTTTAATGGTGAAGAATAAATAAAATATGCCCTTCGGGGCATTAATTTTAGGCTGAATATGAATTTTAAAATCGATCCTAAATTTTTATATTTATTAGAACATTTTAGTTCTAAAGAATTTTTTTATAGCATGAGAAATAACTATCAATCTTTTTTAGATCGTTTGGAATTGCTGTTTGCCGTTTGTATGAGAAATCTACCCTGTAATTATCTGGATTTTCCAATGCCAGAGCAAGTTGACATCAATTGGGGAGGGACGGTTTTACCGCTTTTAAGAAAAACCATGGATACTTTAGATTTTGCTTATATAAGAATAAAAGAAGGCGATCTAACATATTTAGATTGCGCATCAGAGATTCGATCGAATGACAAAGGTATGAGTGAGTTTTCAAAAAAATGGATGGATGAACTACCTCATGAAAATGTGAAAGAATGTTGGGATTTTTATACAAAGGCTAAGGCCGAGGCATTCATTATTGAAAATACCTATCCAACGTATTGGAATCAAGAAAGTATTGTTGATGAAATATTTGATATTTCAAAAATTAATATTCCTGTGTCATATCCCATTTATCGTATAAATCAAAGTATTAAAGTAAAATCGAATGAAAAAGTTGCGATAAAAGGTTTATATATTTCCGAATTTGTGCCGAACCGAATAGAATTTATGGCTCATAGTAATGAAGATGATAGAGGTTTTGGTAGTGTAATTCCCACTACAATAGATCCAGAAACTTATGAAACATATTATGAGAAAACAGATTGGTACTTGATTGAAAGAGTTGCAAATGAAGGGGGTAAGTTTACCGATCGAAGCTGAAATGATTTGTGTTGTCTGATGTGTGTTGATAAATGATAGCGAAATAACACATATGATTTATCCAAAAGATTTGGTTAAATTTGCCCGAGAATTTGTACCTTGCGAGAAGAATATAAGTAATTCTAGTACAAAAACTCTAAGATGCGAAGCAGGACAAATTTGCCCTAAAACAGGTGAATGGTATAGTCCTGCGAATAACATGGAAAAACGTCATTTTAATCAAGGAGAAGGTATGCCTGAGATTAAAGATAATCCTTGGGGTCTAACGATTTGGTATCTGACTGAATAAGTAGATGCCATTCGGGGGGGCATTTTGAAATGGATGCGAATATATATTGGCAGTTTACTAGTGATAAATAGGATAAATTTTCCTTTTGGTTCTTCGTTTCTAATGGATAATATTTTTAATTTTCTTTGATTATTATTTTTAATTAAATAAATTAAAACCCAATATTTTTAAAAGGATAATGATGAAAGTTTTAAAAACGAATTTAATGCTTATTATGCTTTCAGCAATGAGTTTAATAGGGTGTAATACTAATTCAACAAAAACTTATGTGTTGACCACAACATCTTATGGTTATGATGCAAGATATATTCCTTATATTGTTGAATTAAATGGAGAAGAGTTAGGTGGAGGGCTAGGTAGTGGAACGAAAAGATCAGCAGTGATAACAGGAACTCAATATATTAAATGGGGAGAAGGTAATAGCTCTAAAAAGCATATTGCAACCAATGTCCCCACATTGACGAATGAAAATTTAAAAGATAAAAAATATTTAGCTGTACATATATATCCAGATGACAGTGTGGAAATTAATTTATCGAATGAATTACCTGATGCTACTGAGAAAGGTTTAGAGTGGAGAGCAAAAATTATTGATGAATTGAAGGTAAAAGAAGAAAAATAGCTGTATCAGTCATGAGTGGCATATAGATAAAAAAAAAGCGCATGATGACATGCGCTTTTTAATTTACAGCTAATTATTTTTCAACGAATGCACGTTCGATCACGTAGTCGCCTAGAACGCCCATCTTAGGAGATTCTTTCAGACCGTGCTGGTCAAGTAGTGCAGCAACGTCGTCTAGGAATGCAGGTGAACCGCAAAGCATTGCGCGGTCAGTTTCAGGGTTGAAACGAGGAAGACCAATTTTTTCGAAAAGTTGACCAGATTCAATGGCAGTAGTTACACGGCCTTGAGTATGGAATTCTTCACGAGTTACAGTAGGGTAGTAAACCAATTTTTCTTTCGCGCCTAATTCACCAAAGAATTCGTGGTTAGGAATTTCATCTAAGATTAAATCTTGATAAGCCAATTCCGAAATGAAACGTGTACCATGTACAACGATGATTTTTTCAAAACGTTCGTAAGTTTCAGGGTCACGAATTACAGAAAGGAACGGTGCAAGACCTGTACCTGAAGAAAGTAGGTATAAGTTTTTACCAGGGTTTAAGTCATCTAGAACTAAAGTACCTGTAGGTTTTTTAGACACTAAAATTTCATCGCCAACTTTTACTTTTTGTAAAATAGACGTTAAAGGACCATCTGGAACTTTAATAGAGAAAAACTCTAATTCTTCTTCATAGTTTGCGCTTGCAATAGAATAAGCGCGCATTAAAGGCTTACCATTTACTTCAAGGCCGATCATCACAAATTGACCGTTTTTAAAACGTAACGCAGTATCGCGAGTGGTTTTAAAAGAGAATAAAGTGTCATTCCAATGGTGGACGTGAGTAATCTTTTCGACGTTAAAAGCAGCCATTAAAGGTCTCAATAAAATTATCAAATTAGAACAGCTTACTATTCTAATCTAAAATCATTCTCGATAAACTGAATATATTTAATTGAACTTATCAGAAAAAGTGATTATGTCTGAGCTTAAAATGCCAATTATCGGGTATATGAAATCTCCCTACCGAGAAAAGTTTGGTATTCCACGTCAGCCAAATTTGGTGCAAGTCGAATCTTATATTGAAATGCTAGAACCTTATAACGATTTATTGGCTTTTGAGGGGATTGAAGATTTTAGTCATCTTTGGCTGATTTGGCAGTTTCATGAAAATAAAAATGCAGATTCGACAAAATTTCGTCCGCAAGTTCGTCCTCCGCGTTTAGGTGGTAATCAAAAAATCGGGGTATTTGCGACACGAAGTATGTACCGGCCGTCACCTATGGGCTTGTCGGTTGTGCAGCTCAAAGCGGTGAAAAAAGTCGGTAAATCGGTACGTGTCTATGTGGTCGGCAGTGATTTGTTGGATGGAACACCAATTTTAGATATCAAACCCTATATTCAATATTCAGATGCAGTGATGGATGCGCAAAGCGGTTATGCGCAGGATGAGCCAGAAAGAAAATCTGTGATTTGGTCAGAGCACGCTGAGCAACAAAAACAGGTATTTTTGAATAATGGCAATTTAACCGAACAATTAACAGCAGAACTGGAACAAGTATTGAGTTTAGATCCACGTCCTGCCTATCAGCATGATGATGAACGTGTGTACGGCATGTTGTTTGGTGGTTGTAATGTGCGTTTTTGCGTAGACACTAATAAAATAGTCGTACACGAAATTCTAAGTAGTTAAAAAGATCAGGTTTTAAACCTGATCTTTTTTGAAATCGAATTACTTTAATTTAGAGTATTTATCAATTTCAGTACTAGCGATATTGTTAAATAGCGAGCATTCATTTTTGATTGCTTCTACATAGTTAGTTTCAACTTTTGCTTCCAGGCTATCCTTTCCATAATTTTGAATCGCCTCATCTAAGTCAGCTTGATAGTCTTTAATATCATTAGCCAATGTGTAAGTGGTCCCTGATTTATAGTATGAGCCATAACGATAATTTTGATTAAACTGCACATAAGCATCAAAATCATAATTTACAGGTTGATTTTTCGAAATATAAACTGGATAAGAAGCTATGTTTTGGATGGTATAACCGTCATCTAAATATTCAGTAGGATCAAAACCATTAATGTTGTCACCAAGGAGTTCAACATAATTTTTTGAACTTGATGATGTTTTCAGTCTTAAGCAAGTTGAACCTTGAGGAAAAGTTTTTCCTTTTAATTTTGAATAATAGAAACTAGGGAATGTGCCCAACTTCGTTGCTAACGTAGTATCTGCACCTGAAAGATAATTAAATGTGTCTACGTAATAGCCAATTTCTTTACCTGTTAAATTTACCACTTCGAAATTTTGAGTCAGTTTCAGACCATTGAAGTTTTGACTAGATGCTGGTGTGAAAATCCATTGGCTATCATTTTTAGAAATTAAATTGGCAAATTTATAACCATATTCGGTTTTGTTCAGCACTGGTGTATAAAGGCCTTCGTCTGTTAAATAATCAGAAATTATCCATTTCAAGTCATAATTTTCATTGTTATTGCTTAAATAATCAACATTGAAATAAATAGTATTATTTTGAATATTGAAATGTGTTTTTTCGAATAAATTGTCGCTTCCATCCCAATATGATGATGAGTAGATTGACCATTTATTATTTTCGGAACTAGTTTCAGCTCCATTTCCTGATCCAGTTTCAGATGAAGTAGAACTATTGTCTGAAGAGCCGCCGCCGCAAGCGCTTAGAATTAAGGAACTAAAAATGGCTAGGCTTAAAATTTTAAATTTCATGTTACCCTCTTTAATAAATTATGAATTACGTCACTATTATTTGTGACTGTTGCATATAGTATAGAAAAACATAAAAAAGGGAATGTTAAAAATTAACTAATTAAAATTAATGATTTAAGTTAAATTTTTCTTAATAATTTAAGTAAAAAATATTGCGTTTTAATCAGCTGGTTTTGTTATAGTGAACCTATGTTTGGGGAACATAGAACAATGACTTTTAATTTTGAAATTGACACTTCTTGGTGTTTAGACCAATTACAAAAAGATGGACGTATTACTGAACGGGACAAAATACTGATTCAAACCACGCACCGTCAGCGTGAGCAGTTGAAATGGCATCCTCTACAATGGATTGCCAATTTTAATTTAGTCGATCAGAGTCATCCGCAGTCTACCTTAACATTGAATAGACTTTGCCAATGGTTGGCAGAAAAGTCTGGAGTACCGTTTTATATTATCGATCCTCTAAAAGCTGATGTGCCTGCTTTGACAGCCATTATGTCTCAGGAATTTGCAGTACGAAATCGCATTTTAGCGGTTGAATTACAAAATGAGCATGTGCTGATTGCAACGGATCAACCTTATAAAAATGAATGGATTGCCAATTTAGAGAGAACGGTATTACCACGCAAGATTCAGCGTGTATTACTCAGTCCAGACCAACTACAGCGTTACTTGGTTGAATATTACCAAGTGAGTCGTGCGGTCAGTAATTCGCAAAAATCATCGAGTTATGACCGTGAAAATAAAGGCGTTGAAGCACTATTACAATTAGGTGATACACAAAATCCAGATGCCAATGATCAGCATATTGTGAAGCTTGTGGATTGGGTCTTACAGTTTGCCTTCGAACAAGGTGCAAGTGATATTCACCTCGAGCCGCGTAAAGATACAGGAAAGGTGCGTTTTCGTATCGATGGCGTATTGCATACCATCTACAACATGCCAGCAAATACACTGACAGCTGTGGTTTCACGAATTAAGATCTTAGGACGGATGAATGTGGCGGAAAAGCGTAAGCCGCAAGATGGACGTTTAAAAACCCGTACACCCAAAGGCCAAGAAACAGAGCTACGTTTATCGACGCTGCCAACAGCCTTTGGTGAAAAGTTAGTCATGCGTATTTTTGACCCTGAAGTCTTGGTACGTAGTTTCCAACAGCTCGGTTTTGAAGGGCGTCTGTTGGATGATTGGAAGGCCTTAACCAGTCATAGTCACGGTATTATTTTAGTGACCGGTCCGACGGGTTCGGGTAAAACCACCACGCTTTATTCATCACTCAAACAATTGGCAACCGAAGAAGTGAATGTCTGCACCATTGAAGACCCGATTGAGATGTTAGAGCCAAGTTTTAACCAAATGCAGGTGAATACAGGGATTGATCTAGGCTTTGCCGATGGTGTACGGGCTTTAATGCGTCAAGACCCTGACATTATCATGGTCGGGGAGATCCGAGATCATGATACGGCAAATATGGCAATCCAAGCTGCATTAACAGGTCATTTGGTGCTTTCAACTTTACATACCAATGATGCACCATCGAGTTTGACGCGATTACATGATTTGGGTATTCAGCCTTTTTTAACGGCAGCGACTATTTTAGGGGTTTTGGCACAACGTCTAGTTCGTCAACTGTGTCCACACTGCAAGCGTGAGACTTTTATCAATGAACAAGAGTGGAAACATCTGACCTTTGATTACACGATTCAAATGCCTGATTTTGTCTACGAGGCGGTGGGCTGTGATGAATGCCGTCAAACGGGTTATAAAGGCCGTGTGGGGATTTATGAATTTATGCCACTCAGTATTGAAACCAAGCAATTGATTGGTGCCAATGCAGATCTAACCCAATTACGTACACAGGCACGTAAAGAGCATGTCGAGCCATTACGAATTGCAGGTGCGCGTAAAGTACTTGCAGGGGTGACGACTTTAGAGGAAGTTCTGCGTGTCGTACCGCTCAACTAATGGTTCGATCAAATAAATAAAAACGTCTTTGCAGCTTAAGATTCGACTCATCTTGCTTTGTTTAAATAGTGCTATCGAAATAGACAAAGTAAGAGAGACCGAAGATGACAACATTCACTCAATTGGTATGTGTTTTAGCATTTGCAGGTGTGGCATCGGTTGCAGTCGCGAATACAGCAGTCAATCAGGCTGCAGTTGCACCGATGAAAACCACATCGGTGAAACATGCCTTAGGCTTAAAAGATGATAGTAAAGTTCAATTGAAAGGTTATGTTGTGAAATCGATGGGCGATGAAAAATATCAGTTCCGCGATAGCACAGGCAGCATTACAGTGGATATTGATGATGAACTTTGGCAAGGCAAAGCGATTTCAGCTAAAACACCGGTAACGCTCATTGGAGAAATCGACATTGATTACAAACCGACGAAACGCGTTGAAGTTGATGTCGATCAAGTAAAATTTTAATTTAGCCTGTTATTCATTTCAGTGCTGCTCCATAAAAAACCACGGCTTGCTGTGGTTTTTTTATGATATGAGTAGATATGAGCAAAAGTTCGATACACTGAAGTCGGAACCATAGAAATAGGGTAGGTAAGATGCGAATTTTATTGGCAGAAGATGATGCTTCCCAAGCAGACAGTATAAAAACATGGCTTGAAATGGATGGCTACAGTGTCGATTGGGTTGAGCGAGGCGATCACGCTATTTTGGCTTTAGAACAACATCAATATGATTGCATACTTTTAGATCGTGGCTTACCAAAAGTAACTGGTGATGAAATTTTAAAACGTATCGTACAGTTGCATCCGCTTACACCAGTTTTATTTATTACTGCTCGGGACAGTATTGCAGATCGTGTTGAAGGTTTAGATCTGGGTGCTCATGATTATTTGGTAAAACCCTTTAGCTTGGAAGAGTTGTCAGCAAGGGTGCGCGCCCAATTACGCTTGCATCATCAACAGCGTGATAATTCTCTGACTTTCGGGGATTTAAGTTTAGATGTACAAGCCAAAACGCTGCGTAAAAATGCGGAATTGATTACGTTGACTTCGCGTGAATATCAAATCTTGCATAAGATGTTGTTAAATCCAGAGCATATTATGACGCGTAGCCAACTCGAAGAATCGCTCTATGCTTGGGGCGATGAAGTTGAAAGTAATGCGATCGAAGTTTTTATTTACCAATTGCGTAAGAAGATTGGCAGTGATTACATTAAAACCTTAAGGGGTTTGGGTTATCGCATGAATCTTCCGTAACAAAGTTAAGTCTATGAGTGATAAAAAAAGCATTTCCTTACAGTCGCAACTGATTAAAACTTCACTTCTCAGTGCAATTTGGGCGGGAGCAATCTCTCTGTGTCTGATGTTGGGATTTGGTCTTTATCACATCATGAATGTACATGATGCCCTGATGGACGAAGTGGCAGATATGCTTACTGCTACTGATCTAACGCTGAAGCAAGACGAACAAATAGATGAACTCAGTGAAGAGTTTGATATGCAATATCAACTCATACAAGGGTCGCAAGTCTTAACCACATCGGAACAACACACAGCATTTGAACATCAGCCCAATTTAAAACAGGCGCTAAATTATCAATGGAGAGACGGAGCGCTTTGGCGTAGCTATGCACTTCAGGACGATGGATTAAGCGTACAAATCGTTCAACCGATGAAAACACGGCTCAGAGAAACGCTGCAGAGTGTATTAGGCTATGCAGGGATTTTGTTGATAGTTTGGTTGATCCAATGGCTATTACTACATATTTTGATTAAACGTCAATTGAAAGTTTTACAGCTATTTTCCAAACAAATCGCTGAAAAAAATGTAGATGACTTACAAGCCATCGTCTTACCTGAACCTGTATTGCAAGAACTAGAGCCGATCCAAACACAGCTGAATTTTTTATTAAGCCGATTAGATCAAGCCTTAGAGGCGGAACAGCGTTTTACCTCCGATGCCTCACATGAATTACGCTCACCATTGTCTGCGATTCAAATGCGACTTCAGGTATTAAAACGAAAATATCCCGACATTCAGCAGGATTTATTGAGCATACAGCACGATGTTAATCGAGGAACACGGGTTTTAGAAAATCTACTGATTTTGGCGCGGCTCGACCCGACGCAATCGGAGCAATTGGATAAAAAACAGAACGACTTAGAACAGCTGAGTTTACAAGTCCTTGATGCTTTACAGCCTTTTATTGAAGAAAAACAGATCGAATTGAAGCTACAGACCCAGTCTGTACAGTTTGCTATGAACGCAGAGTTGATGTTTAGCTGTCTACGCAATTTAGTCGATAACGCTATTCGCTATAGTCCTACGCAAGGACAGGTCAAGATTGATTTAACGGTAACAGCACAGCAGGCGGTTTGGGCGATTGAAAATCAAGGTGCGGGACTGACAGTCGCAGAATTGCAACGCATTGGCGAGCGATTTTACCGTGTATTGGGAACGAAGACGCAAGGTTCAGGTTTAGGTATTTCAATTGCCCAAAAAATTGTACAGTTACATCAAGGCCATTTAAATGTGGATGCATCTGAACTGGGTGGCTTAAAGGTACAACTCACTTTTCCAATCCGTTAAAAACACGATTTGCTCTAAGGAATTTAGCGAAAGAGTGTTGTGAGAGGAAGATGAGTGTTGCGATTTAAATTAAGTTTGAGTAGCTATAAAACTTAATTTAACTAAGTACAAAACTTAAAAAGCAGTAAGCGAATGGCTTACTGCTTGTGTCCACGATTATTTTTATTGCGCTGATAATTATTATTTTTATCAGAAATTATTTGGTCAAAATAAGGCGATTATTTCGTGTTAAACGTAGTCGATATTCTTCACCTGCATGCATAATGCGAATTTCACGTCCTAAAGCAAAAAGGTTGTTTGAATGTAGCATTGGCAGTGAGTGGTGTGCTTCATTGCTACGAGTAAAAAGGCTAAATGGTGCGTTCATTCCGTCGACTCCGTGGTGTATTTCTGAATATTTTAAATGATAATCATTATCGAATAGACCTGTCAACGGTAATTTTAGGATTTTATAAAAAAGATAAATTTGCTTACACTTGGAAATCAATTGGAACAGAGTAGAGAGCAGGGAACTATGTCTAAACCGCAAATCGATGTCGCCATTGCGATTTTATTGCATCAAGACAAAGTACTGGTGGGTTGGCGTGAAGCAAAACAACATCAGGGCAATAAATATGAGTTTCCGGGTGGTAAAGTCGAGCAGGGGGAAAGTCCTGAGCAAGCTTGTCGTCGTGAAATTTTTGAAGAAGTTGGCATTGGTTTACACGACTGGCATGCTTTTGATTTTATTCAACATGAATATGATGATGTTATTGTGAAATTACATTTATTTCATGCCATCGTCCCGCATGCGTTGCTGAATGAAATCAAAAAGCCATGGGCCTGGTATTCACGTCAACAACTCATGAGCTTAAATTTTCCAAAGGCCAATCAAGCTATTTTGCAGCGCTTATATTGGCAGCAACAGATCAAAATCACCGCCGATCTACCAACACGTGAAACGCTTCAAGAGACGCTGTTGTATTATTGGCGAGTCGATGCCAGCGCAGAAAATGCAAAGGTATTAAATCAATTACCTACTGTGATTTTAAAACAACTGATAATTAATGAAGATCTATGGTCATTGCTCTCTACAGAGGTGCAAGCACATATTTCAGCATTACATCTTAAACAGCACCAATTGCTGCAAAAAAATAAAGGTGATTTACAGCTTGGGAAGCGATATATCACAGCTTGTCATGATCAAGTTTCTGCACTGCATGCGCAAAAAATTGGCTGTGATGCCATCTTTATTAGCCCAGTTCTGGCGACACAAAGTCATCCAGAGGCGCAAAGTATGGGATGGGCGCATTTTTCTGAGATTGCACGAAGCATAGAGATCCCTGTTTTTGCTTTAGGTGGAATGCGTCCTGAATTGCTAACTATTGCACAGCAACATCATGCTTATGGGGTGGCAGGTATTCGCAATTTTTAAATTAAAGTGTGTATTGAATTAAATTTGTATTTAAAGTCGATATTCAGATTTAAAATAACTTTTAGAAATAAACTTACTTTTAGTATGTAATGAATAAAAAAGCCTGATCTCAATTAAGATCAGGCTTTTTTATGGGGGTGCTTAAAGAGCTTTAATGGCTTGTTGGGCTTTTTGAATGGTGCTGCTTTTCTTTTGCATTTGACCGGCTTTTAAAACAACATTCCAAAGCTGTTGTTTCATCGGCTTGGTTTGAGCATAGCTTAATCCGCGCAGTGCCAACGATTCTGCATTCGCAGGCTGATTTTTTCGATTGGCGATCATTGCCAAATATAAAAAAGTTTCCGCAGATTGCGGTGCCAAACGCTGTGCTTGAGTTGCCGCACTTTCAGCTTCATTCCATTTTCCATTGGCATAAGCGGTTCGCGTACTTTGCATCAATTTTTTGAATGCAGGCAAGTCACGACCATCATCAAATTTTTGAATTTGGGTTTTCTGCTCAGGAATAACGATGCGTTGACGTTTAATTTCTGGATGGTCATATGGCGTAATAATGACCCCAGAAGAGTCATGGATATCTGCCTTTTTTTCAGGTGGAGCAGGCGGCTTTTGCTCAGGTTCGACTATGGTTTGGCAACCAGCCAAAATGATCGTCAAAACGCTCAGAATACTGAACGTTTTTAAAACTTTAATGTTTTGCAATTTAATTTGTATACTCTCCACTTGAGATGATGCGAGGTTGATCAGATGAACCCTGATCATTATCGACATCACTTTCACGAATGTAGTCACCTAAACTATCATTTTGTTCCTGAGTTGGCTGCGTCTCTTCAGTATCAACTGTGTAAGGTTCTACTTCATATTGTGTCGAACCACATGCCGTCGCTTGATTTGGAATAGAGTTGCGCGACAGAGGAATATACATCGCACCTGTACAATGCTGTGCAGATAAATTACCTGAATAACGGTCTAACCAATGCCACTGTACGCTGTCTGGTTGACGTAAATTAACTGGTTTTTGACGTAACTGCTTCATGACATTGGTCCAAACAGGAAGTGCTCCTGACGAACCAGTTAAGCCTGTAACTTTGTTGTTGTCTAAACCTAACCAAACCACACTTAAGTAATTACCTGAATAACCTGCAAACCATGAGTCACGCGTATCATTGGTTGTCCCTGATTTACCTGCAAGTTTAAGTGAAGCCGGTAATGATGCATAAGCAGAACGGCCTGTCCCTGAACTCATCACTTGTTGTAAACCGTAGTTCAAGATAAAGGCTGCATCAGGTGCAATAGTCGGTTGTACCGTTAAGCTATAACGATCTAATAAACGACCATTGGCATCGACCACTGAACGAATAGCTTTCACTGGATATTTGAAGCCACCGGTTGCAAAGTTTCCATACACACTCATGACTTCCATCGGTGACATATCGATAGCACCGAGGTAAATCGAAGGGTAGCTTGGAATATTAGAAGTCACACCAAACTTTTTCAGATGGTTAATAAAAGTCGACATACCGAACTCTTGACCTAAGCGTACCGCAGAGAGGTTATACGAGTTTGATAGGGCATCGACCATTGGTACGACACCATGTGCGCCACCACTATAGTTTTTCGGTGTCCAAGCTTTGCCATCACTTTGAATGCTGATCGGACTATCTTCGATTTGACTCGCCCAGTTATAACGGTTGGATTCTATCGCACTGAGGTAAATCACAGGTTTTAGCAATGAACCAACTTGACGTTTAGCATCGATTGTACGGTTAAAGCCAGTAAAGTCCTGCGTTGAACCCACTGCTGAAACCAATTCACCATTTTCAGGATGAGACACCAGTACCGCGCCTTGTAATTCTTTTAAGCGTGCTGGATTGGCATTGCTTAAACGTGCCACAGATTCTTTAAATGCAGTTTGTACACGAGTTTGTGCAATCGGATCCATCGCAGTGAAAATACGAAGACCTTGATTGGTCAAATCGCTTTCTTGGTATTCGGTACGCAGTTGACGACGCACGATATCCATATAGTCAGGGAAGCGAGAAGGGCCCAATGTTGGTTTAGTAATGACATTTAATGGACGCGCTGACTCAGTTTCATATTGTTCTTGAGTTAAATAGCCCATCACTACCATATTGTTTAACACAATATTACGGCGTTTAATCGCACCTTCAGGGTTTTTCCACGGATTAAATAGGGTCGGGCCTTGTACCAAACCGACTAAATACGCCTGCTGAGCAATATTTAGTTCACGCAGCGGTAAACCAAAATAGAATTGTGAAGCTAAACCATAACCATTGATGGAATAGTTACCGTTTTGACCTAAGTTCACTTCGTTTAAATAAGCTTCAAGAATTTCATCTTTGTCATAGTGAAGTTCAATCAGCATGGCCATTAAGGCTTCGTTGGCCTTACGCTTAATGGTTCTCTCAGGCGATAAATAAAAATTTTTCACCAATTGCTGAGTGAGGGTCGAACCACCTTGACGTTTTCCGCCTGTGACATTACTCACAATGGCACGTGCTGTACCACGAATCGAAATACCATGATGTTGATAGAAATTACGGTCTTCTGTAGCAATTAAAGCTTGGATTAAAGGCTTAGGCACTTTATCAAGTTTGATCAGCACACGGTCTTCATTGTGCTGAGGATAAATACCACCAATTAACATCGGCTCTAAGCGGGCAATACCACTGCTTGAAGGCTTGGTTGCACTTACTTCAGTGATTTGATCTTCACCAAAGGTCACTTTAAGAACTTGTTCAGGGTCGACACTATCACCAAAGTCAAAACCACGCGTATGGATATAGGTCACATTGCCAGAAGTAACGTAACTCCCTGTTTTCGCATAGCTATCTTGAGCGTTATAGCCCAAAAGTTTCAGTTCTTGGTTGAGGTCTGCTTGGCTTACAGGCGCATTGGTGTAAATTTCTAAAGGACGAGCAAATACCTTGGCTGGAATGTCCCAACGTTGACCTTCGAATTTATCCCGTACAATATTATCTAGACGAATAAGATAAATGCTGAACACGAGAAATCCGCCGATAATCAACAGCGAAAAAATCAGTGCAATTATGCCTATGCCACGTTCAGACTTCATAAATAGTGATAAGACCCTGAGAAATTTTGCTAATCATGCGAAGCTTTTCAGTATTTTGCAATATTTAAACTGTTATATGTATGCAAAATATTGGAAGCTACTTCACTAAAGTCGAAACTTTAAAGTTTTTTTAAATCATTTCTGTTAGTGATATGATACCAATGAGGCGAAGCGGAGCAAAAGCGCAGGTGCAAATTTCACATAAATCATTTCGAAACATTGGGTTGATTGGTCGTCCAGACAAATCATCAGTGATCGAAACCCTATGTTTGATCCACGATCATATTTTGAGTTTGGGATTACATCCTGTATTTGATACGCAAACAGCGCAGCTGGTTCCCTACAATAATACTCAGACGGTCAGCCGTAATTTATTGGGTGAAGTCGTCGATTTGGTGATCGTAGTCGGCGGTGATGGTTCATTGCTTCATGCTGCACGTGCCTTGGTGAAATACAATACTCCTGTGATTGGGGTGAACCGTGGTCGTTTGGGCTTCCTGACCGATATCAAACCGACAGAAGTGATTTTCAAGTTAGATCAAGTGCTCAAAGGTGAGTTTCAGCTAGACCGACGTTTCTTGCTAGAAATGGAAATTCGCTCGAAAGGCGAGTCGATTTATGATGCTGTAGCTTTAAATGATATTGTGCTGCACTCGGGTAAATCGGTACACATGATCGACTTTGAACTGAATATTGATGGGCAATATGTATACCGCCAACACAGTGATGGTTTAATTGTTTCAACACCAACCGGCTCTACAGCTTATGCATTATCTGGTGGTGGTCCGATTGTCCACCCAAGTATGGATGCGATTGCCTTAGTGCCAATGCATCCTCATACTTTGTCGTCACGTCCGATTGTCGTGGGCGGACAAAGTGAAATTAAAATTTTGATTCGTGAAAATCGTGTTCTACCAATGGTCAGTGCCGATGGTCAACACAGTGTATCATTGGGTGTAGGCGATAGTTTACATATCCGCAAACATCCGTTTAAGCTCAACTTATTACATCCACCTGGTTATGACTTCTATATGGCATGTCGTACCAAGCTAGGCTGGAACCAAGATTTTGACTCATTAAAGCAGGATTAATTATGAATATTGAACAGATGCTTGCCGTACTCGATCCTGAAATTGTTGGTCGATTAAAAACGGCAATTGAAATTGGTAAATGGCCAAATGGCGTAGCGCTGACTCAAGAACAACGTCAAATTTGTATGCAAGCGGTGTATGCATGGGAAATTAAACATTTGCCAGAAGACGAACGTAGCGGTTATATCGACCGTGGGACCAAAGAGGAAGATGAGCATTGCGACTCGCATGTGGAAGAACCTGAGTTCAAGCCCATTCGTTTCGTTTAATCGAATTCACTTCAAAAAGCCATATGGTTAGATCAATCATATGGCTTTTTTAAATCTTAAAAATAAGTAAAAAATATTTAAATGAAATCAATAAAATTAAAATACTTGATGAGTACAGTGATTGCTTTGCTGTCGGGTCAGGTTTTTGCTGAAAATAAAATTGAATGTTTAATGCAGGTTATCGTTATTTCAAGTAGCAAATTTGTTGAACCAAAAACTCAATATACACAAATCAAAAATGATAGCTCGCCAATGTTGCTGATTGGAATTAAAATTCAAAAGGCAAAAGCCGCTTTTAAATCCGCGAAAATTCAAAGTCATCAGAAATATTGTTCCAGCTTAGTAGGGCAACGTAAAGATGCCTATTTGTCTGGGCGATATGAGTCGAATAACATTCAAATTAAACTCGGCGATCAACTCGAATTGAAAAATATTCATCGCTCTGGAAAACATTATCCTTTTTGGGTGGATTTTTATTTTCCGATTAAAGCTGAATAAGTAGGGGAAATAATTAAAGTCAGAAATCAACTTAAATACTGATGTTACGCAGTAACATTAGAAGCGCAATTTGATTCAAATAAAAGAATGATACGCGGTAACGTCATCCGCAAGTGTTTGAGACAGGGCTACTTCTAATCAAAAATGTTTTTGCGATACTTTGGATAATTTGACGGTAGTGAACGAGTTTTGTCGGTGAGGTGCATTGCACCGCAAGATGGTTTCCTTGCGAAGCACGCTTCTCATTTTGCCGAATGAGAAACAAAGTTTCGTAAGAGTACCTCTAGCCGAAGGCTAATCCCTTTATTCAAACCCTAGATGCAAGACTCCGTCGAATAGACTTAAAAAATCATTTGAAAAATGCGTAATTACTTTTACGCGAGTAACATCAGTTAAATATGAAAAATAGGAGAGTGAATCTAGAGAAATGATTTACTCTCCTAGTCTAGAGCCACAATAACTATATTAGAACCGATCTGCCCAAAGTGATTTAGCTTTTTGCATCGCTTCTTCAAAACTTGCGACGGCGCCCATGGTATACAGTGCGATTCCCATGGTTTCGGTGACCGCGATTTCACCATATTCATGTGTCTGCTGACCGTCCCAAACGGCTTTAAAAACGGCTAAGTCGAGTTCTTCTTCGACTGGACTGCGGTTGTCCGTTAGTTTAGGCAATTCATGTTCATACATTTCACCATCCTTGATGCCACAAATTAAGGTTTTTGCATCGGGGTTACGTTCGAATTCACCACCTTCACCCTTAATGACAGCACTATTTTGATAACCCAATTGGAATGCCGCACGTTGATGTGATCCACGATAGGCAGGATGGAAAATCGCTTGCATTGTGGCTTTGGCATTAAATGGATTTATCAGACGGGCAAGGGTGTGAATTGGGGAACGTAAGCCCATGACATTGCGTAGTGAAATTAAATCACTGAGTATTGGTGAAATGACGTCGAGCGGAATATAAGCAAAATGACGTTGTATAAGCTGCTGTTCCACATCTGTATCATTTTGGCAAATAGGAAAACCCAAATACTCTAATACTTGTTCTGTATAAAGGCGGTTAATGGTATGACCTGAAGCGCCATGCATTACGACATTGTAGCCGTGTTTTGCCAGCGTTAATGCGGCCAATAAAAACCAAGGATAATGTTTGCGTTTACCTGCATAAGATGACCAATCTAAATCAACATCAAGCTTTTTAAACTTGAGCTGATCACGTGTGGCTTGGACAAAGCCTGTCAGTTCATCGACAGATTCTTCTTTTACACGCAATAACATCAAGAAAGCGCCCAATTGAACGTCTAAAACCTCATCTTTTAAGATCATGCTGAACGCTTGGTAGGCTTCATCATAAGTGAGAGAACGTGCGCCATTTTTACCTTTACCCACGATACGGACAAATTGCGCAAAAGGATGTTCAAAATCTTTGTAAATATTTCGTTTATTGTTCATGCAAATACTGGGCTTAAAATTAGGACTTAAGGATAGTTTACTTCTATAGTTGGTATTTTTCAGCCTGATAACAGGTTTAAAAAAGGATGTCTTTAGACTATCGTCTAATAAGCTCGGTCTATTATTTAACCGAAATTAACATTTGTGGCAGAACAAGCCATTAAAAAACAGGTAAAATTTAACCTACTTTAGTATGTGTTTCATCTCCTGATCAATGCGCTGATTTTATATCAGGTCCTGATGTGATTATTTAATCACCATACATATTTCGTTTTTCTGTATTTGGCTAAGTCAAATACCTTTGGTGCTCTTTTGTCGAAGACAAAGGGGTTTTGGGCTGTTTATTTTTTGAAAATAGACAAAAACTGAATATTTCTTTGAAGCAGAAATATATCGTGAAGTAATGTCATGGCTAAAAAACCAATTTATAAGTCACTATATTTTCAAGTGATCGTTGCCATTATTGCGGGTGTATTGGTGGGGCATTTCTCACCAAGTGGCACACAAATTATCAATGGTACCGAGCAATACGTAAAAGGCTGGGGTGAATTGTTCTATCCACTAGGACAAGGTTTCATCAAGCTGATTAAAATGATTATTGCACCTGTGATCTTCTGTACCGTGGTGAGTGGTATTGCAGGTATGGAAAGCATGAAATCTGTGGGTAAGACAGGTGGGGTCGCTTTACTATACTTCGAAATCGTTTCGACCATCGCACTCATTATCGGTCTTGCAGTGATTAATATTGCAAAACCTGGTGTAGGCATGAACGTAGATCCAGCATCTTTAGATACTGCAGGTATTTCTAAATATGTTGAATCTGGTGCAGCACAATCTACCCAAGAATTTTTTATGAATATCATCCCAAACACCGTTGTTGGTGCGTTTGCTGAGGGTGAGATTCTTCAAGTTCTATTATTTGCCTTATTATTTGGTTTTGCATTGCATAAACTTGGTGATGCAGGTAAGCCTGTATTGAAGTTTATTGATCAAATTGCACATGTATTCTTTAACATTGTAAACATGATCATGAAGCTTGCGCCAATTGGTGCCTTCGGTGCGATGGCTTATACCATTGGTAAATATGGTATTGGTAGTTTGGCGCAATTGGGTCAATTGATCATCTGCTTCTATATTACCTGTTTGCTGTTTATTTTCCTTGTACTTGGCTCAATTGCACGTATTTGCGGTTTCAGTATCCTCAAAATGATTCGTATGATTCGCGAAGAACTCTTGATCGTACTAGGTACGTCATCTTCAGAATCTGTACTGCCACGTATGTTGAAAAAACTCGAACTTGCAGGTGCAGAAAAATCTGTAGTGGGTCTGGTTATTCCAACAGGCTATTCATTTAACCTAGATGGTACGTCTATTTACCTGACTATGGCGGCGATCTTTATTGCACAAGCGACCAATACGCCGCTTGATATTTCGCATCAGATCACTTTGTTATTGGTTCTACTGATTTCATCTAAGGGTGCTGCGGGTGTGACGGGTTCAGGCTTTATTGTTATGGCTGCAACACTTTCTGCTGTGGGGCATATTCCTGTTGCTGGTTTGGCATTGATTCTTGGTATTGACCGTTTCATGTCAGAAGCACGTGCATTAACGAACCTTGTCGGTAACTCATTGGCAACGATTGTGGTTGCAAAATGGGTGGGTCAATTAGACAAAGAAAAACTGGATTTTGCTTTGGCAAACCCTGAAGAAATTGACCGTCAGATGCAAGAAGAAGGCAATGCACATCATGCTTAAGGCAGATGCTGTGATGTAAAAGATGTGTTTAAAAAGGAAGCTTCGGCCACTGCTGTCCCATAGTTTGACTTAAATAAAAAACCTGAGTCCAAAATAGTTAAAATGTAAGTGCTAACAAAGACTTCAACTATAAAGGATTCAGGTTTTGTCACATCAGAATACCGTATTTCAT
>NZ_VOZS01000003.1:0-246761 GCF_013419675.1 Acinetobacter sp. YH12069
AGCAAGTAACTTGGACCAGTGTTGATCATTTAGCATTGTTCGAGGCATAGCGAGTGTAAAATTGGGTTTGGCGATTTAATTTTACTATCTCGCTATTTTTTTAATCAACAAATGTCAACAGATCCTAATATGCTGAAAATGCAGCTTTTATTGAATCGTGTAGAAAATAGCTAAAAAACTGCTGTTGTAGTGTTGATAAAACAGCAGTTTGAATTGGAATTATTGCTTCAATACGTCTTTAATGTGCACAAAACGCTTGGTTAAAGTATTCGAATAATTCAGGCGTTTGGCTCCATAAGCCGATGGACAATGCCAACAAGGCCAGAATACTGATGCCAATACTGAGCCGGAACCACAGTGTTGAATTAGTCATGAATGACACTTTCCTCATTAACCATGAAATGTACCAATACTCCAAAAATACTCAGGACAATCGAAAAAATCCAAATGGCATTATAGTTACCGGTTATATCGTGGTTCACACCACCCAACCAACCACCAAAAAATGAACCGACTTGATGAGTAAAGAATACGATACCACTTAGCATACTGAGATATTTAACGCCAAACATATTGGCTACAATACCGTTGGTGAGCGGTACGGTAGAAAGCCATAGTAGACCCATAATGACGCCAAATGCATAGATTGTCCATGTGCTTAAAGGCAGCAAAAGAAAGGCAATAATGGCAATGCCACGTAAACCATACAGTCCCATTAACAGCTTTGGTTTGGAATATTTGCCACCGAGCCAACCTGCTGTGTAGGTGCCGACAATATTAAACAGTCCAACGAGCGCTAGGAAAATAGTGCCTGTAGTGGCATTAAAGCCATGATCGATTAAATATCCCGGAAGATGGATGCCAATAAACACCACTTGGAAGCCACAGACAAAGAAACCGAGTGCTAGAAACCAAAAGGGTTTATGCTCCCAAGCCAATTGCAAAATTTGTTTAAAAGTCAGAGAGGCTTCATGCGTATTGGTTGCATTTGGTGCAACATACATTGGTGCTTTTAGCATCCAAGCTAAAGGAATAATAAGTGCAATTAAAATGGCGCTGACCACCAAAGCTGAAGACCAACCAAATTTTTGCAGTAACAGTAACGTAGAGGGCAGCATAATGAACTGACCAAAAGAACCTGCGGCACTGGCAATACCCATGGCTAAACTACGTTTGTCTGGATGCGCTGCACGACCTACGGCAGAAAGTAATACTGGAAATGAAGTGGCTGAGAGAGCCAAACCCAGGATTAAACCTGCGCTTAAATTAAGCAGTAAACCGGTAGAGCTGACGGCCATGAGTAATAGTCCGAGGGCATATAATGCACCACCGACGGCGACCACGATCTTACTGCCATATTTATCTGCAAAAGCCCCAGTAATCGGCTGCACAGCACCCCAAATTAAGTTTTGCATGGCAATGGCAAGGCTAAATACGTTATGTCCCCAACCAAATTCATCACTCATCGGCACGAGATAGAGGCCAAATGCATGACGCACCCCTAAAGACAATGCCAAAATAATTGCACTGCCAATGAGCATGTAAATCAGGGGCTTCGAGAAACGAGTATCAGACATACAGCAGTCTACATTCTTTAAATTTAATCCAATGGTATTCGAATAAACGCAGAGTTGCGATTAAATTTAATTCACCAAACAATAAATTTTTTTTATAGGTAACTATGGATGAATAAAGGAAATTGACACAGCGGAAATTCAAAAGTGTCTAAAAGAGTTAGAAAAGGTATCTCAGAATAAAAGACCATATAAAAGCCAATAAAAAAGACGACCGTAGTCGTCTTTTATATATGTTATTTATTAGAAACGCATACCGATACCTGCATACGCAAGAATTGGATTTACTTCAATATCAGCTTTAGATTTGATCAGTTCACCATGTGTGGCATCTGTAACGGTAATGGTGGTTTCATTTTGTAGGTGTGCATAGCTAACAGAACCTACAGCAAACCATTTGTCATTGAAGTCATAAGTAAAACCAGCTGTCACAACAGGAGCAAAAGCATCAGAAGCTTCTAACTCAACTTTTGGCTTAGCTTTACTTGGTTTACCGTCAAGTGCGGCACCAGCATTGCCTTCTTTAATATTGGCAATCATATGTCCAGCAGCAATCAGGTCTTTTTCTGTACGTGGATTAATTTCTAGTTCATTAAAGTATGCATACATTACGCCTAGACCCACATAGGGACGGAATTTATTGACGCCAGTTTTACCGAAGTGATATTGGATTTCTGCAGCGGGGGTCCATGCACGAGCAGATGCCGCTGGGCCGTAGGCTTCTAAATCTGTAATCAGCAAACTATTCTTCATTGCGATTTCAGGTAGGTCGATAATACCTAACTCAGGTGTCGCAATAGCTGCAAATGGCGCATAAATTTTTCCTTTGCCGTTTAGGTCTACCTCAGGTGGGATACCGGCTTTCATTTCTAAAGAAATGTTATCAGTAAAGAAATAGTTGGTCATGATGCCTAGTGTGGTTACATCATCGGCTTCAAGGCCAGTACCTTGGTTATCCCAACTTTGTAGGCCATTAATTTCAGCAGTACCGCTTAGCCCTGCTGGTAAGGTACTCGTACCTAATTTATCGAGCAAACCGACAAACCAAGTAGAAATGTTTGGATCCATAGCAGGATCCATATTGGCTTTTACTGCGTCAATTGAAATATCACCAACTTTGGCTGTTTCACCATTTTTTACTGATGTATCAACATGGAATGGTTGTGCTTTACCTTGTGGCATAACATGTAGAGCACCAACAGAGACAGAAAAACGTTTGAAGCCATCGCCATCTTTTAAACTAAAATATGGTGAGTCTGCATGACTGAGCATAGGTAGGGCAGCCATAGAAGCAGCAATGCACAATACACTTTTTTTCATTTTAAAGGACTCCATGTCCGTAAATTGATAATAATTTTTCTAAGTGCCCATTATTCAAAATTAGTGCGTAAAAAATGTTATAGAAAACAAGAATAAACGTAATAATCCTGTAACATTCTTGATGATTTGTATTATTTGAAGGCTTTAATTAGGTATTTGTGTAAAAAAATCGAACATTTTTGAAATTTAGAAATGGTTCTATCTATTTGTAAATATTCAATATTTATTGACATAATTGACAGTGTGTTGGTTGATTTGGGTCAGTAAAATAGTTTAAAACAACCATATTCAAAGCACTTTTTTGTGCTGTTGTCCTCTATAGATATAAAAATTCATAGCTAATCATTGAGTCTTTATATGCCAATCGAGGCTAATCTCTCAAAGCCTTTTACACCAAAACCATTTTTTTTGTACAATAGCGCCAGATTCAATTGAGTTATTCGTATGAGTACGCAAAACCCTCCCAAGAAAAAGGCTTTAGTCAATTTGCCTTTTCCGATTAAAAAAGCTGAAGATAATGCTTCGGATGAAATCTTTGAAGATATGCGTCCAAAACCTCAGCGTTATGCTGACCGTACTTGGATGCCACCACGCGGTACACGTCGTTCGATGGGTAAGCGTTAAAAGATTTAAATAAAAAAGCCATGGTTCAAACCATGGCTTTTTTATTGCAAATTATTGATGTTAATTGCGTATTTCAGACTGAATTCTTCGGTCTTTATTGAGATAATACTTTTTCTTCTGACGATACATGTCTAGATCGGCACGTTTGAGCATATCTTCCATCCGCTCATTCAGCTCATTGGTGGCAAAGCCAATCGAGATACTCATCGGTTGATTAGAATAAAATTGGTTATCGACCAATAACAACTCATTCAAACTTTGTAAGCAGTTTTGCAGCGCTGCATCATCTGCACCCGGTAATAGAATGACAAATTCATCACCGCCAATGCGCGAAGCAGAATAGGGCGTATGCTGAATAAGTTGGTTTAAAATGTTGCCCAGACGTCTGAGGATACTGTCACCAGCATCGTGCCCAATACTGTCATTGAGTTCTTTTAGTCCATTTAAATCAATAAAAATACAAGAAACAGGACGTAATTGATTGCGTTCGAGACGCTTGAGTTCTGCTATATAAAATGAACGATTATAGAGTTTGGTCAGTACGTCGTGTTTACCTAAATACTCAAGATAATTTTCAGCCTTTTTACGTGCAGTAATATCGGTTAAGGCAACCTGCACGGTGCTCCAATCATCAAGATAATCGGGAAATACAGTAAATTGTAGTAAGACGTGGCGAATACTGCCATCAAGTGCATAATTTATAGCTTCACGTTGATGATGTAAATTACCATTCCAAAGTTCAATCAACTGTTCTTTAAATGTTTGAAGCATCTTTTTGGCAAATACTTTATGTACATTTTTGAGCAATATTTCTTTGTTCGGAGCGCCAAATAAATCAAGCGTGGCTTGATTGACGTCAACGATCAGTATTTCTTTAATGCACTCTTGTACAAAATCGGGATGAACATCCAAAAAAGTGACAAAGTCTTCGATTTCTAAAGCGCGTAGCTGATCTAATTTGATTTTAATCCGGCTAAAATCTTCGACCCAAAGTGAGGTCGGAGAATAATGAAAACGCGCTTCTGCCAAATGACGACTTTGTTCTTGTAAACGGCAAGCTTCAGTATAAGAGGTGATATCTTCAGTCGTAATTAAGACGGCAGATAAATCCTGCTCATGACTCGGTAGCACAATGCCTTTGAGTTGAATGTCTAGGCGTTGTCCACTGAGCGTATAGTTCACAGCAGAATGGGAAAAATGCGTTTCACCATTCCACAATGCAACCAATTCTCTAATGTGTGTTTGACACATCTCCGCCTGAAAAACTAAATCCAGGTTTTGACATAAATGTTCAAAGTCACGTGCTTGATACAGTTCTAGTGTTTTTGTGTTGACCTGTAAGATTTTTATTTTTCTCGCACATTGCAAAATACGAGATTCATCTTGTTGAAGAAAAGTGGCGAGATCCTGCACACCTTGTTGACGCCAGAGATCAAATTGTTTTTTGACTTCACTGTAATCTTCAAGCCACATGGCAATGGGGGATAGCTCAAAAAAAGGAGAATCTAGCATGTCTATTTTATGTGCTCGTCATTCTTTATGATAATGTCAGCAAGTAGTATAAGACGAAAAAAATGATATTAAAATAATGTGATATGTAAAATAAGTTTTATTTTTAATGTGACTTAAGTCACTAAAAACCATTAAACAACCGTAGAAAAAAAGCCAATATGGACATTGGCTTTTTGGGTGTTTCAAATGTGGTGAAAAGAGCCTTTAGCGGCTGGCTTTACGGGCTTTATTTTCAGGCTTTGGTGCAGCAATTTCACGTTCAGCTTTCCAAACATCGATGAAATCTTTTTCATTGATATTGTACAGTTCAAGTAGGGCTAAAATAACGCCGCCAAACATCATCGGGCCTTCAGAATTACTTTGAAATTCAAATATTTTCCCATTCAGGGCATGCAAAATATCTTCAATTTCAAAAATACGGTCACGACCATTACTGTCTGTCGGGTACATTTGGGTATTCAGGACAATTTTCGCAAGACTTTTTTCATTATCCGTTAAGGCCAGTACATCAACCAACTCATCTGTTGAAGGTGCGAAAATAACCGAATCTCGATAAATCGTATGTAAAAGTTTCGAGGTGAGTTTTGGTAATGCTTTTTCAACGAAAGGACGGAATGAAATTGGAAAAATAACATTTCTGGAAATCCCCTTAAACATGGGAGCAATTTCTTCAACTTTATAGCCAGCGACACCACAACCGATCGAGGTAATGAAGTATTTAGTCTTCGGATGATTCTTGGTATAGATTTTAAAATCATCGACATAGTGTTGAATTTGTGACAACGGCATTTGTTGTAAATGCTCATTCATCGTTGGAATAGCAAAACTTTGACCAGCCCATCCACGACCAATACCATTCATTGCACCAAAATGCTCTAGGGCAGTACGCGCTGCACCGCCAGTATGTTGACCTGCCATATTGCTGCCAAAAACAAAAATGGTATCTTCAGCTAAGTTTTTAACAATACTTTCGTCATGATATTGGTAAGTCATAAAGTTTGATCTGTGGCGTCCTTTTGTTCATGTTGCAGGTGAAATTTAGCTAGGTCAAGTATCTATCTGGGTTAAATGAACGCTTTATCTATGAGTTTTTTAGCCTAAAGAGTTTCTTCGAAAAAAATTGGCACAATCAGGCGCTTTATATTTTTTGAAGTTGATGACAAAGTATAGAAACACATACTCAGTAAAGTTTCTTCTGTCTGTAAGAGACTTTGGCTTTTTACATAAATTTAGCGTTGTTTTGTGCAACTTTGCCCTCATAATAAAGCCCTATAAAAACTGTTGAAGAAGAGTGTGATGCAGGAACAGCCTTTTGAACTGGTAACACAATATCAGCCCGCAGGTGATCAGCCTCAAGCGATTGAGAAATTGGTCAAGGGGATTGAGAAAGGAATGCATGACCAGTTGCTCTTAGGGGTAACAGGTTCGGGTAAAACCTATACCATGGCAAATGTGATCGCTCGCACGCAACGTCCAACGATTATTATGGCGCATAACAAAACTTTGGCTGCGCAGCTTTATGGTGAGTTTAAAGCCTTCTTTCCGCATAATGCTGTGGAATATTTCGTCAGTTATTATGACTATTATCAGCCCGAAGCCTATGTGCCATCTTCAGATACCTTTATTGAAAAAGACTCATCGATTAATGATCACATTGACCAAATGCGTCTTTCGGCAACACGGGCATTATTAGAGCGACGTGATGCAATTATCGTAGCGTCAGTTTCAGCTATTTATGGTCTGGGTGATCCCAATGCTTATATGAGTATGCTTCTGCATATCGTGGAAGGAGACCGTATTAGCCGTGATGATATCATCCGTCGTTTGGTGGAAATGCAATACACCCGAAATGAACTCGAATTTTTACGGGGTACATACCGTATTCGTGGTGAAATTATTGATATTTTTCCTGCTGAATCTGATCAAAATGCCATTCGAATAGAGTTATTTGATGATGAAGTTGATTCAGTTCGATGGTTTGATCCATTGACGGGCAGAATGGTCCGTAAAGTGCCACGGATTACGATTTACCCAAAAAGCCATTATGTAACACCTAAAGATAATTTACAGCGTGCAATTGGAACGATTCGTGAAGAACTCGCAGAACGACTAGGATTCTTTCGTGCAAATGATAAATTACTCGAAGCACAGCGTATCGAACAACGTACACGTTATGATTTAGAGATGATGCAGCAGCTTGGCTATACCAACGGTATTGAAAACTATTCACGCCACTTGTCTGGCCGTCCTTCTGGTGAAGCACCTCCGACTTTGTTTGATTATGTACCTGATGATGCTTTATTAATCATTGATGAATCGCACGTTACCGTTCCGCAAATTGGGGCTATGTATAAAGGTGACCGTTCACGTAAAGAAAATTTGGTCAATTACGGTTTTCGTTTACCAAGTGCGCTTGATAACCGGCCAATGAAATTTGAAGAATGGGAGCGGATTATTCCTTCGACCATTTATGTCAGTGCAACGCCTGCACATTATGAAATGGAAAAGTCTGAACAAGTCGTTGAGCAAGTGGTTCGACCCACAGGTTTGGTCGACCCTGAAATTGAAATTCGTCCAGTGTTAACGCAAGTGGATGATGTATTGTCAGAAATTAATAATCGTAAAAACTTAAATGAGCGTGTATTGGTTACGACATTAACCAAACGTATGGCAGAAGATTTAACTTCATATTTGAAAGAATATGGTATTAAGGTCGCTTATTTACATTCTGATATTGACACTGTTGAACGAACTAAAATTATTCATGAATTGCGTTCGGGTGTATACGATGCAATTGTTGGGATTAACTTACTGCGCGAAGGTTTAGATATGCCCGAGGTGTCTTTAGTAGCCATTTTAGATGCAGACAAAGAAGGCTTCTTACGTTCTGAGCGTTCTTTGATTCAAACCATCGGTCGTGCAGCGCGTAACTTAAATGGTAAAGCGATTTTATATGCAGATCGTATGACCGACTCCATGCAAAAAGCCATTGATGAAACGGATCGTCGTCGTAATTTACAAATTGCATTTAACCTTGAGCATGGCATTACGCCACGAAGTGCAGTGCGTCAAAACGTCAATGATATTGATACAGGTGAAGTGCTGACAGATGATGAAATCGATGCAAAAATTTCAGATCAGGCTAAGGCATTAACTGCAGATGAACGTCATTTGATGTCTGATCCAAAACTTTTAGCAAAACATATGAACAAGCTGGAAAAAGAAATGCTGAAAGCATCGAAAGATTTGCAGTTTGAACAAGCCGCTCGTTTACGTGATGAAATCTTGCGTTTAAAAGCACAGATGATTTCATAATTTTGTTAGACAAGATGCGGAATATTGTCTGAATTACATACATAATTCAGACAAGAAAATGATTTTTAGAGCAATTTTTTCCGCTAGAGTAAAAACACGAGAGAAAGAATTACTTAATTTTCATCGAATGTTTTGCATCGAAATGAGGCATAAAAATGACAACAACGAATCTTCCGAAAGCTGGTTTTAAGCTCGCAAAAATTGCACTTGGTGCAGCAGTGTTAATTGGTTTGGGTGCAGCCACAATGGCCTATGCACAGACGAAACCGTTACAGACTGTGGAAAAAGTCGAGCTCGATCGTTATTTAGGTATGTGGTATGAAGTTGCTCGTAAGCCTTTAGTCTTTCAAAAAAGCTGTGACCGTGATGTTACTGCGGTCTATACCTTAAATGAAAACGGCAATATTAATGTCAATAATCGCTGTGTATCGAAAGATGGCACCAAGAAACAATCAATAGGCGAGGCATTTGTACAAAATGCACCGTTTAACTCAAAATTAAAAGTTAGTTTCTTGCCTGAAGCGATTCGTTGGTTGCCTGTGGGGCGTGGTGATTATTGGGTGCTCAAAGCCGATGAAGACTATCAAACAGTCTTGGTGGGTGAACCCCGTCGTAAATATATGTGGGTGCTTTCTCGTTCGGCTCATCCAGATCAGGAAGTGATTCAGGAATATCTAAATTATGCTCAATCTGTTGGTTATGACTTATCAGATATTATTCATACTAAGCAAACAGTGAAACCATAAACCTAAATATTTGAACAAATGCTAAAAAACCATGCCTGTGCATGGTTTTTTATTTGCTAGAATGTTCATGCGAAAAGCTTGATTGATCAAGCAAAATATCAAATTTATGGTGTATTTGGGACTGGAGTGGAAGATGTATAAAGGCGTTGCATTGTCTGTATTGGCATCGGTCACTTTTGGTATTTTGTATTTCTTTACCATCTTTTTAAAACCTCTGGATAGTGAGCAAACTTTTGCATGGCGCATGTTGGCGACCTTGCCATTTTTAACCTTATTTATGTGGTGGATGAAAGATTTAAACAAAGTCAGTGAAATTTTTTGGCGAGTGGTCAAGCAGCCGATCTTTCTCATTTGGTTAATCATCAGTTCATTTTTATGTACTACGCAGCTTTGGTTGTTTTTGTGGGGGCCGATTAATGGTCGAGGGTTAGAAGTTTCTTTGGGATATTTTTTACTTCCCTTAGTCATGGTTCTGGTCGGGTGTGTGCTGTATAAAGAAAAACTTTCTAAATGGCAGATGGCTGCCGTGGCACTGGCAATTTTAGGTGTCGGCCATGAAATTTGGCGTATTGGCAGTATCGCGTGGGAAACTGTCTATGTCGCTGTGGCTTATCCGATTTATTTCTTTTTACGTCGTACCTTTAAAACTGATCATTTGGGTGGTTTTTGGTGGGATCTTTGCTTAATTCTGCCTGTAGCATTTTATTTAGGATTTATTCATAGCGATAGTTTAGCGCTGATGTCGTTATTCCCTCATCTGATTTTGGCGGTTTTGGGACTCGGTTTTTTGAGCGCACTTGGCTTAGGTAGCTATATGTTGGCGAGTCGTTATCTGCCATTTGTGATTTTTGGTTTGTTGAGTTATTTAGAGCCCGTTTTGTTAGCCTTTGCATCGATCGCATTGGGTGAGCGAGTAGAAGCCGAAGAATGGCTGACCTATATTCCAATTTGGGGTGCAGTGTTGTTGTTGGTGATAGAAGGCATCTTGCATCTGTTTAAACAAAAGCAAAATGAACGTGCGTTAGCTAAAAATGTAAAAGCGTTAAATGATCGAATCGATTCTTAGACTGAAAATATTGGTACGATAAATTGATCAGTTCACAATTAACACTTGCTGTTTTTTAAGAAAATTTTAAACTTAGAAAACTAAAACACGCCATGATTCAATTCATTGTTTAGGAAGAACAGTATTGAATGATGGTGTACAAAAATATTTATTTTAGATAAAAATAAACTGAAATCGATAAAAGATTGATTAAAGAACCAAGATACAGGAAGCAGTCAGTGGTTGTCCCATTTCATCTAAGCGCTAAACTTTTACAGCTAGAGCCTGTGTTGGATCAGCATTGGCGGAGTATTGTGTCTGAAGTATGCACTGATCTTGATCAATCCAATTTAGCGCAGATACAGCAGGTGTTATCGCAAAAAGGTATTCGTTGGGAGTCTTCATCACAGTCGTATCAACTTGATGTGCCGATGAATTTGGGCATGCTGATGAAAGTACTAAAATATGATGTCATGCGTGAGCATGCACAGTATTTGGCAACACAGCTCGAAGAACTTCGAACATTGACAATGAGTATTCAAGTTGCGCAAAAATTAGAAGAAAACCTAGCCTATATCAATAAAATAGATGCCGAAGAAGATTTTGAATTACAGCATGAAAAAAACGTATTACATCGGCATTTCATTTTAAATGCTGCACAAATCATCCGTGAAATGGATTTGATTGCGCCGAGTGATGCACGTGAACTCACTGCCCAGCAAGTCAAAATTTTCTTGATCGAAATTTTCTTAAAGTCACATATGTTGGGGCAATTTTTTGATGCCACTATCCCGAAATCGTCTGAGATTTGGCAACATCCGATTTTTAAATACTATTTAAAGCGTGAACAAAAAACGAGATATTTACAAATCGTACAAACATCTGAGTTTATTTATATTTTGTCACCTGATTTAGATTGGACGACGCAGTATTCAGCAACGCGGTTTTTATCGACAAAGCACAATGATGCCTTAGCAGACGACGTTTTTGATGGGGTGGCCATAGATTTAAATACTGCTTTAGAGAATCAACAAATAGACGAATTAAAAATTCAAGTCTCTAAGCTGGCATCTATTGCAGGTTTTATACATTTAGATCTGCAAAATTTAATGCAGCAACTACATATACGGGTAGATAAGCATCTACTTTTAATGCTGCATGTAGAGGATGCCACTCAATTAGTGACGGTTTTACCTACTTTTGAGCAGCAGTTCAATACATTGATCTTGAAGCCATTGCATCAGACTGTTCAATATCAACTGAGTGAGCAGATACAGCATGATTTTTTATTTTTCCATAGCATGCAAATATCTCAGAAGCTCATCACGAGTCTAAACGTCTTAAGTAGCTGCCCGAAGTTTGAGGCGAGTTTGGAGTTAAAACGACTGCGACTTCAACTACAGGCTTGGCAGGTGCTTTTGTTGAAACGGCGTGCTCAAATTTTTCATGTTCAAAACGAAGATGAGTGGGAATTACATCATCAGCAGTCACAGCAAATTCATACGGCGCTGAAGGCGATCTTGCAGCCGGTCGAGGATCAACAGAAAATCTTTGCTACAGAAGCAACTGTAGAAAATACGGGTGCCCATGGCGCGCATGTTGGATTTTCCAAACGCATGACGAAAACAGGGGATTATGAAAGCCTTGAAGCCGATGCTTTAAAAGCGCAGCAGCAAAAAAAGCGACAAACTTATATGCAGGTTTTAATGTTGCTAAAGGAACATGCGTCACAGCTCGTCAATCTCGATTTTGAGCCATGTGAAAATGCCTTAAAGGTGCAGTCTTTTAGTGATCGGAGATATTTTGCCATTAGTACTGGAGAGAATGGTTTAAATGCACTACCGAAAATATTAGAGCTGAGTGTAAATTTCTTTGATTTTAATTTGGAAAAGTTTGCTGAGAATCTGAAAAATTAACAGAATTTTAAATATTGATCTGACTTTAAAACTAATGTTAGGCAGTAACATTAGAGGCGTAATTTGATCCAAATAAAAGAACGATACGCGGTAATGTTATCCGCAATTGTCTAAGACAAGGTTACTTCTAATAAAAAATGTTTTTGCGATACTTTGAATAAATTGACGGTAGTGAACGAGTTTTGCAGTGAGGAGCATTGCTCCGCAAGATGGTTTCCTTATGAAGCACGCTTCTCATTTTGCCAAATGAGAAACAACGTTTCGTAAGAGTACCTCTAGCTGAAGGCTAAACCCTTTATTCAAACCTCAAATGTAAGACTCCGTCGAATATTCTTAAAAATCATTTAAAAATGTGAAATTATTATTACGAGCTTAACATCAGTAAAAATACTATAAATTGAGCAAAATAAAAAAACACCGCAATTTGAACAATATAAATATTCGTTTATCTTTGAGCTAAATATGCAGAGATCTGGTTGATAAAACTACATTTGAAATTTTGTGAAAAAAATCTGCGAAAAAGTCCGTTTTTCAACTTTCGGCTATAAAATCATAATACTAATCATGATTATTTTGAAAATTGATAGTGAATATATAACAAAATAACCTTGTCGAAATCTGCTTTTAGATTCATTAATTTTCAGTTTTCCATTACAATTGTGGGGTTTTGAAATTTATGCTTAGATTTACAATTAATTAGAGGACGTATCTGTGAGCAAAGACACTATCGTTGCCCTACATGCAGAGCACCAAGGTCGCTGGAAAAACCGTGAAGAAATCGCGGAACGTATGATTGCCCTAGTGGGTCAGTTATATCGTGAAAAAAACATCGTAGCTACAGTATACGGTCGTTCTTTAATTAACCGTTCGGTTATCCAAATTCTTAAAGCGCATCGTCGTACTCGCGTACTTGACGTTGAACTTTCAGTTGTGAACACTTTCCCAATTCTTGAAGCTTTGGCAAAAATCGAAAACATCGGTACTGCTGAAATTGATCTTGGCAAACTTGCTGTTGAGTTCAAAGAAAAAGGCGGTGATGTTGACGCATTCGTTGCTGACGCTGTGAAATCACTTGAAGGCAATGCAACTAACGTTGAAAACCGTGATGTTGTACTTTACGGTTTCGGTCGTATTGGTCGTATCCTTGCACGTTTGATGATCAGCCAATCTGGTCTAGGTCGTGGTCTTAACCTTAAAGCAATCGTTGTTCGTAAATCATCTGACGGTGACTTAGAAAAACGTGCGTCTTTATTACGTCGTGATTCTATTCATGGTCCATTCGCAGGTACAATTTCTGTTGATGAAGAAAACGAAGCAATCATTGCTAACGGTAACTTCATCAAAGTGATCTATGCGTCTAACCCATCTGAAGTTGATTACACTGCTTACGGTATTAACAATGCACTTGTAATCGATAACACAGGTAAATGGCGTGATTCTGAAGGTCTTGCACAGCACCTTAAATGCGCTGGCGCTGCACGTGTAATTCTAACTGCACCTGGTAAAGGTGACATGAAGAACGTTGTATACGGTGTGAACCAAGCTGACATCCTTGATGAAGATACAATCATCTCTGCTGCAAGCTGTACAACAAACGCGATCACACCAACACTGAAAGTGTTAAACGACAAGTACACAGTGATCAATGGTCACGTTGAGACAGTTCACTCGTTCACGAATGACCAGAACTTAATCGACAACTACCATAAAGCTGACCGTCGTGGCCGTGCTGCAACATTGAACATGGTTATTACTGAAACAGGTGCTGCTAAAGCTGTTGCTAAAGCGCTTCCTGCTCTTCAAGGTAAATTGACTGGTAACTCAGTACGTGTACCTACTCCAAACGTATCTCTTGCAATTTTGAACCTTACTTTAGGTCAAGATGTTGATCGTGAAGAAGTGAATGAATACATTCGCCAAATTTCAATCAACTCTAACCTTCAAGGTCAAATCGGTTATACAAACTCAACTGAAGTTGTATCATCTGACTTTATCGGTTCACGTACTGCAGGTGTATTTGACGCTCAAGCGACAATCACTTCTGGTAACCGTTTAACTGCATATGTTTGGTACGATAACGAAGTGGGTTATAGCTGCCAAGTATTACGTATTGCGGAACAAATGGGCGGCGTAAGCTATCCAAAAATTCCTGCTGAAACAAATGCATAATTTGTGAAAGCTAAAAAAGAGTCTCATTTGAGGCTCTTTTTTTTATCTAAAGAGCAGGGATGAGTAGCTTAAGGCATAGACGATGAATGGATTGATCAAAAGCATCGAAATGTCTTGTTATTTCTGCCACTGTTAGATGCGTGTGAGTCATTTATAATGAAAAAGCCAACTAAAATATTCAAGTTTTAAGTTAATGAAATCATTAAAGAAATAAATACAAAAAATTGCAAACTGGTTTGGGTAATGTGTTCAAAATAAAGCTGTAAAAATAAAAAAGCAAAAGGAATTTAGTTTGCAAGCAAAGCACATGCTCAGTGGATTGGCATTTATTGTGTTTGCTGCACTCTGTGGTGTACTCATCGCCATTTGGGTGTTTAAGCACTTTAATATTTATATCCCGCTAGAAAATCAGAACGTCAATATCGACCTGCAAGAGCCATTACAAGCCGAAGTCAAAATTCATGATGCCTTGGATGTGGACGTGACAGGGCGGGTGAATGCTGAAATTCCGATACATGAAAATTTAAATATTCCCTTAACTCAAACGCTGACACCACGGGTGTATTTTGATAATCAAGTCCCGATCAAGACCACGATTCCAGTGCGTGAAACTTTGAAAGTGAATCAAAACCTTCCTGTGAATACCAAAGTAAAAGTTAAAGTCATGGGGCAAGATGTGACTTTACCACTCAAAGGTGATATCCCAATTCAATTGGATATTCCAGTGAATATGAATGTGCCTTTGGAACAAAAAGTACATTTAAAATTTGATGCGCCAGTCAAAACCGTACTGAAAGAAAACCTACATATTCCACTGAATGCAAATTTAAAAACCAACATTCCTATTGAAGGTAATTTGAATGTTCCAATTAAAACGGCATTGAAAGCGACAGTGGACGTACAAAATACGTTGCCCGTTCAAATTAAAAAGGGTGAATTGGTAATTCCACTAAAAACAATGCGACTCAATAGAGAGCATGCCAAAACTGAAGCGAAAGCTCAGGCGTAAGCCATGTGGATATTTCAATCGGCGAAGCGTATCATTTTGAGTTTTATCGCAGTTGCATTGTTGGTTGCGGTACTATTTTGGTTGTATTTAAATATTTATGCGTCGATGCAAGTACGTGCAAAAAATGCAGATATTCAATTGTCGCATTCACTACCCACCAAAATTTCCGTTGGCAATTATTTGCAAACGCAGTCCATCGGGACGTTGGATACGCAGATTGCTTTAGATCGGAAGCTGCAACTGCCCTTAAAGGGAAAATATCTGGCAGATTTGCAGTTTAGTGTAGAGGTTCCGATCTCAGTGGATATTAATTATTCCACCAATATTCAAATTAACCAGACGATGCCGCTTGAGGCGACCACAGATTTGGTGATTAAAAATAAACTCGTGCCGAAATTTCCGTTAAAAATGGACATTCCTGTCAAGTTAGATGTTCCTTTTCATTTGAAAAGAACCTATAACATTCCTATTCGAATTAATTTTAATGGTCCTGTGTATTTTGAGTTTAATGAAAAAGTCGATTTGCATGTGGTATATCAGTTTGCACCACAACTAAAACTTAATGACCCGATGACCATGCGAAAAATTGCAACCTTTAATGCCACGATGTACAACGCAGAGCGTAATACCAAGGCAAATTTAGAGTTGAACATGGATTTGCCGATAAAAAATGTACATCCATAAGTTAGATTTAACTCAAAAAAAAGCCCGAATCAATTCGGGCTTTTTTGTTGGTTTGATCTTATTTTAAAGCAGCTTCAACAGCACTACGTAGAGAAGTGGTTGGGTGACCGAGTAACTGTTCCAAGTCCTTACGATCACTTTGCATTGCACCGTCAATGCTGTTGATATCAGCATCGACGATCACATCTACAAGACCAGCAGGTAAGCCCGCTTGTAATAGGCCTTGTGTGTAGTCTTCTGCAGTTAGATTTTGATAGTGAACATTTTGACCTGAAACTTGCTGTAGGGTTTGGGCAAGCTGTGCCAATGTGAAACTGTCTGAGCTTGCAAGTTCATAGGTTTTATTCTCATGACCAGCGCTTGTAAGTACTTTTGCAGCAGCTTCAGCATAGTCAGCACGTGTCGCTGCATTAATTTTTCCATCCTTTGCTGCACCAAATAAGGTACCTGTTTCAACCACATGTCCTGCAGCAGCAAGATAGTTTTCGACATACCAGTTATTTCGTAAGAAGGTATAGGTTAAACCACTAGCTTGAATCAAACTTTCTGTTTCACGATGTTCTTGAGATAAACCCAATTGTGACGTATCTGCACGTAACAGGCTGGTATAAGCAAGATATGGAACTTTCGCATCTACTGCAGCATCAATTACGGCTTTGTGTTGTGGAGTACGACGACCAATTTCATTGGCAGAAATGAGTAATAATTTATCGACACCTTGTAGTGCAGGAACAAGTGTATCTGGTTGATCATAGTCAAAATGACGAAGTTCGATACCTTGAGCTTGTAGGGATGCTACTTTTTCTGGTGAGCGAACTAAAGCGATGATGTTGTCGGCTGCAGTTTCTTTCAATAAAAATTGAAGGACCAATTGGCCTAGTTGACCTGTTGCACCTGTAATTGCGATTTTCATATTTAAACCCTCTGATTGTTGAATAAATGATCTTGATGGTTGAATCTTAATCTGTTAACTTACTAAATGTAAGTACGTACCAAAAAGTAAGTTAGTGACTTTGAGGAAAGATTTAATGAACACATACGCTACAAGTAAATTATTAGGTCAAGTTTTATCCACTGATTGTCCATCTCGAGAAATATTGGAACATCTCACCAATAAATGGTCAGTATTAGTTTTGCGTTGTTTGACTGAAGGGGTACACCGTTTTAGTGAACTTAAGCAGCGGATCGAAGGGGTGAGCGAAAAGATGCTGGCTCAAACGCTGAAAATGCTCGAGCAAGATGGTTTTATCTTACGGACAGTCTATCCAGTCGTGCCACCCAAAGTTGAATATCAACTGACTTTAATGGGCTCGCAGGCTGCAGAAAAGTTAATGCATCTGATTGGTTGGGTTGAACGAACCTTGCCTGAAATTATTGAAGCCAAGGAAAATGCACGTAAATAGCTTTCAGAAATGGGGAGTGAAATTCGTTTGCCATTTATCAAAGGTATTTTGATGATGAGCTAAAGATTTTCGAGTGAGGTGCGGATTTTCCTAAAAATTTGCATCAGTACCAAGATGAATGAAATTTATAGTATTGCTGAATAATATTGTTCGAGAAATTCTTTAAAATATGGCAGAATAAGCGGTTTTAAAGTTTTTAGAGGATTGGCAAATATGCGCTTTGTTGATGAAGCAGTCATTACCGTAGAGGCTGGCGACGGTGGCAATGGCGTAGCCAGTTTTCGCCGTGAAAAATTCGTACCATTTGGTGGTCCAGATGGTGGTGATGGTGGTCGTGGCGGTAACGTATACGTTCAAGCCGACAACGACACAAGTACCCTAGTAGATTATCGTTATACACGTAAATTCCGTGCAGAACGTGCTAAAAATGGTCGTGGAGCGAACTGCTCAGGCCGTGGCGGTGAAGATACCGTATTGCTCGTTCCAGTGGGCACAACAATTGTAGATACAGAATCTGGCGATATCATCGGCGACTTAGTGGCTGACGGTCAGCGTGTGTTAGTGGCAGCAGGTGGTGAAGGTGGTTTGGGTAATACTCACTTCAAATCTTCAACCAACCGTTCTCCACGTAAATGTACACACGGCTCAAAAGGCGAATATCGTGAAATTCGTCTTGAATTAAAAGTACTCGCAGACGTTGGTTTGTTGGGTATGCCAAATGCGGGTAAATCAACCTTTATCCGTGCAGTTTCAGCAGCGAAACCAAAAGTTGCAGATTATCCATTTACCACTATGGTGCCAAACCTAGGTGTGGTTGATGCCGATAGTCACCGTTCATTTGTAATGGCGGATATTCCGGGTCTAATCGAAGGTGCTGCAGAAGGTGCAGGTCTAGGTATTCGATTCCTGAAACACTTGGCACGTACACGTATTTTATTACACATCGTAGATGTTCAACCGATTGATGGTTCTGACCCTGCGTACAATGCAAAAGCAATTTTGGAAGAGTTGAAAAAATTCTCCCCAACGCTTTCAAAATTACCTGTTGTATTGGTACTCAATAAAGTAGACCAATTGGCGGCTGAAACGCGTGATGAATGGTGTGATCACATTCTCGAAGAGTTGCAGTGGAAAGGCCCTGTATTCAAAACTTCAGGTTTAACGTTTGAAGGTACTAAAGACGTTGTGTACTACCTGATGGATCAAATTGAAGAACAGCGCGAACGCGAAACTGAAGATCCTGAATATGCAGCAGAAGTTAAAGCGTTCCGTGATCAGCTTGAAGCTGAAACACGTGAGCAAACGCTTGCTGCGAAAGAAGCATATCGTGAAATGCGTCGTCAACAACGTCTGGCAGGTCAAGGTGAAGACTTTGATGATGAATTTGAAGACGGTGATGATGAGGCAGAATCGTACTACGTACGTTAATTGCTGAATAAGTGTCAAAGCAAACAAGTCTGAGGACAAGATGATAGAAGTGGTAGATGGGCAACGTCAGCTCAAGGGTTGTAAACGTATCGTTGTTAAAATCGGATCATCACTACTCACAGCAAACGGAAAAGGGTTAGATCTGGATGCAATCTCGCATTGGGCGGGACAAATTGCAGAACTACACAATGCAGGGCACGAGATCATTCTTGTGTCTTCCGGTGCTGTGGCTGAAGGTATGGTTCGAATGAATCTGGACAGCCGACCCACAGATCTACCCAGTCTTCAGGCTTGCGCAGCCATTGGACAAATGGGTTTAATACATACTTGGTCAAGCGTTTTAGAACAGCGTTCTATTCGTACAGCACAAGTTCTGTTAACGCATGATGACTTGGCAGACCGTCGTCGCTATTTAAACTCATGTGATGCTTTGCAGCATTTGATCGATTGGCGTGTGATTCCTGTGATCAATGAAAATGACACAGTGTCGACTGACGAAATCCGCTTTGGCGATAACGATACTTTGGCTGCGATGGTGGCTGGACAGGTTCATGCAGACCTCTTGGTGATTCTAACTGACCAAGAAGGCATGTTTGACTCAGATCCTCGTTCCAATCCAGACGCAAAACTGTTTCATACAGTACGCGCAATGGATGAATCATTATTCGATATGGCTGGCGGCGGCGGTAAATTCGGTCGTGGCGGTATGTTGACCAAAGTTCGTGCGGCACGTTTGGCAGCCAAGTCCGGTTGTCCAACAGTCATTGCGAGCGGTGATAGCGACAATGTGCTTTCACGCGTGATGGCTGGTGAGTTACTCGGTACCTTATTCATTACGGACAATGATCGTGTGACAGCCCATCAACAATGGTTAGCTGCACATTTACAAACAGCTGGTCGTTTAGTAATTGATGATGGTGCAGTTAAAGCCATTCGTGATAATCACCGCAGTTTATTACCTGTCGGTGTGAAAGCAGTTGAAGGGCATTTTGAACGTGGTGATGTGGTGGAATGTGTCGATACACAAGGTCATCGTGTTGCTGTCGGTCGTGTAAATTTCAGTTCACGTTCGGCAGAAATCGTTAAAGGTTTGGCCTCAGATAAAGTTCATCAAGTTTTAGGGGAAGCCCGATCACTTGAAATGATCCATCGCAATCATATGGCGATTTATTAGTGCTATAAGTTATTGAAATTAATTGTTTAAATACAAAATCTTGTTTTTTTGACTACTTATTTAGCTACTTTGGTTTAAAGCCCACTTATTGAAGTGGGCTTTATCTATTTTGAGGATTAGCTGAAAGAACCTATTCGTTCATAACGTTTCCTGAAGGCATCTTTACCGCCTTCCATAATTTGGCAAACATCATTTCGTATTGCTTCGTGAACTAAGCTACCTGAGTTTTTAATTTCAATTTGTCCATTGAAATGCATAACGTTTACTAAATCAGCATCACCATTTACTACAATGTTTGGATTGTGTGTGACAATAATAATTTGGCGCTTATTTTTGTTGTTGTGTATCTGATTCACGATAAGATCATAAATGAGCTCATTATCTAGGTCATCTTCAGGTTGATCGATAATTATAGGCTCATTACCATGACTAAGTAAGAAAGCTAATATAGCCGCTGCTTTTTGTCCTGCAGAACCTCTAGAGATGTTAACAAAATCTCGACCATCCCCTTTTCTTGAATATTTTACTTCAAGTAAATCTTCAGGAAACCAAGTGAGTAATCGGCCTAAAAATTCAGGCTGATTTTGATATCGATTTTGGAGGTGAGTTGTGAATCTGCTATCAATAGTAAATTGTGGTAGGGGAATCCCTTTAATTAAATTAAGTATATTGTTGAAAAGGTTACTTTGGGCTGCAAGCTTAGAACTACTATTACAGTTAATTAACTCATTAAGAAGACATCGTTCTTTGTCTTCTGGATTGTAGATTGTACTAACGAAATTAGGAGTTCCTATGATATCTCTGAAAGTAGACTCAATATTTTCAGTTTCTCCATAAGGTAAAACAGTCATTTTTACATAATTGTTATTAATTAAGATTGCATCAATAAAAGTCTGTCTACGTTGCTGAATCTCACCTCTAAGTCTAGTAATTTCATCAATACAATTTTGTCTTTCTCTAAGATTGGCAGTAAGTCTTTGTCTATTATTCTCGATTGCTTGAAGATTTAGTATGATTTCTTGCTTACGACTATTCCATAATTCATACTGTTCGCTATCGAATGGTATACCTCTAGCATTGTAGTCGGCTAACATTGCTTGGTAGCCTTGTTCATTACTATTTTTAAACGAAGTCCAGCTGGAATTTGCGTAGGCAGTGGTAGCGTGTAAAATTGCTGTTTCTAATCTTATTTTTAAATTATTAATTTCTTCAAGAATATTTGATAACTCACCGGAAAATGTAGTGTTAATTTGTGCTAATTCCATTTTTAATGGATCATGTAAGCCATTAATATTATCTAAGAATAGTGTTGGTAATTTAGTGCTAGAGACCTGATTTAATCTTTCATTCAATTCACTAACTTCAAGACTTGAAGCTAAAGCTCTTTTGACATTCATACATATTTCATGATCTAGAAGAATCTGATTATGTCCCCCTGTATTAAAACTTGAAATGTTGGCATCAATAGAGCTGAGTTCTGATCTAAATGATCCTTCCGTTGATATTGCGTTAATTAATCTTCTTTCTTCTTCAAGGAGATTCATAATTTGGCTAGTTTGGGTATCAATTAATTCCTTATACATGTGAGTATTAACACTTGGTGATCGATCAATTATCTGTAATAAGATATTGGGATGTGAAGCTAAGGCATTAATTTGCTTTTGACTGTAAAGATGAACAGGGAGCCGTTCTTGTATATTTCCTTGATCTGGAATTAACGATCCTCCTTCATATTTGAAAAATTGTAGAGGGGAAGATTTAGACCATTTTGAGCAATATTCACTTGCATGATTCTTTACTGATACTTCTATTTCTGTCTCGTTAAGGGTAACCTCATTAATGAAACTTTGAATTTCACTATGGATTTTGTCTAGCTCATGAGTATCTTGGGATTTACCTAATGATAATCTTAAGGATTCAATAAATGTTGATTTCCCTGTACCTCTCCCTCCGATAATTGCATTGAATAGTGGGTGAAGCTGAAATGTAGGAATGTTATTTGCTCTCCTACCGCAGTACTTCATATTTTTGATAGTTAGAGACTTAATATAAGCTTGAGGGATTTGATTAGGGTTTTGAATTTGATTGCGAATGCAATAGTTTTTATCTCTTAAAGAATATTTAAGGCCGTCAATGTTCGGTGTCCCCATTTTTATCCAACTAAAGCTTGTACCTAGTTGGGCTAATGTATGAGCATCAGAACCTTTCACAATCGCAAGATGTTGACAGTCAGTTTTTAATTCCGAATTGAGTGGGGTATCTATCAAGTAATTCGGATTAATAAATTGTGCCGAATCAAATAATTTTAAATTTTCTTTTAAATCTGGTGTTGGTGTAGTGATATTGTGTAAAAGGCCTTTAGGCCCTTCAATATGAGCGGGCATTATAATGCCATTAGCATCTTTGATTCGTCTTACTGCATCTGTGATTGAAAGAGTTGAAAAGCAATTTTCAGGATCGCCTAATAACATATTATTTAATTGGCAACTTCCGAGAATCATAGTTAGTTCTGAACTAGATATACTAGGATCAAAAATAGCTAACATATGAATTCTACTAGCTCCTAATGATACGGTTAGTTCAAAACCAGGAAACATTGTGAGAGGCCTGAACCAATCTTCATTCATACTTTGTGAGTAAGCGTTTTTCAAATCATCAACATATTGACCACTATTGTGGTCGGTAATAGCAACGCAATCGATTTCTTTAGCCATTAAAGCTTTAAGCCAATCTTGAGGTGAAATAGCGCTAGGTTCTCGGTAATCGAGTGAAGCTGGTGTATGTGTGTGAAAGTCAAATTTATACCATTGACTGCCTAAAATATTGGACATAAAAACTCCCCCTATAATAATTCAGCTAATATTTTTTAATTGGTTGAAGTATACTCAAAATTAATAAATTTTTTTCTGATTATAAGTATTTAAGTTGCAAATTAAGGATTAATTATGGGGCAAGCAAAACAAAGAGGTTCACTGCAAGAGCGTATAGCACACGCACAGCAACAAAAAGTTGATGGCGAACGTATTACGATTGAAGAAGCTAAACGCCGTCTAGAGCTTCAGGATAATGCGGAATTCTTGGGTTATGTGATTCACCTTTACGATCAAGATGAGTTTGTTGGAAAGATTGAAGAAAACGATGTAGCTATTAATCGAGTTTATGTGAAAATTCCAGACTTAGCTCAGATTTTTGACACAGTCGAAGAAGCTATTGATGAGGCTCTAAAAATTGATAAGTACCGGTTGTTGGTATGCCTGCTTTTTGAAGTTGATAATCAACATATGATCTATGATGTATGGGCTAATTTTGACAACTAAATAAATAGAATTAAGTGGAAGTTAAATATGGGATTTGGTGCTCTAGTAAAAGAAAATGCTTTAGTAGCTTGTGGAAGACATTGTTGTTTGTGTCATAAATTTTGTGGAATTAAAATGGAAATTCACCATATAAAGCCACAAGCAGAAGGTGGGCCAGATACGTTTGAAAATGCTATTCCTCTATGCTTTGATTGTCATGGAGATATGAGGACTTATGATTCAAAACATCCAAAAGGAATAAAATATACTGAAAAGGAACTTATAAGACATAGAGATGCATGGTATTTAGCTGTTCAAAACAATTCTTTGATCATTAATCAACATGCAGTAGAGACAGATAAAACAATTTATAACACATTGCTACAAGTACTTCCTTGGAATGGGAGTCTAAGTTTTATCTCTCAAAATAACTTTGCAGGCTTTTCGTTTCAATTAGATAGATTAAATGACTTAAATAATTTTGAATATCTATGTACCAATCCGGCATTTCATTTTTTAGATGCAGATTTAGAAGGATTGCGTAGCACTCTATTGTCGTCTATTGGTAGATTTCAAGCAGCCATTTCTATCAACACATTTCCGACAATAAATATGGGATGGAATCAAGTGCCTCCAGAATGGGAGGAAGACAACTATGAGGAGTTTTGGAAAATTGTTAATTTGATTCATGGTTTGGCTAAAGAAATCTGTGAAAACTATAATCAACTAATCAGGATGGCAACTGTTAAGCTAGGAATCTTGCCGGATTTCGATCTATAAGATAATTGCTAGAATCTCAATTTTTATGAATGGTATCCATAAGCTAGTTCGAAGTTTTTCTAAGACTTCGCTCTTTACCCAAAACTAAGTTAACTTATGGTTAAGTTAATATTAAGTGAACTCTTATAAGTAGATATATAACTAATAAGTTATTAGGCAGACGAAGTAGATAAAAATTGCCGTAAAGCTTAAGTTATAAGGGTTACGGCATCAACCACGCTATTAATTACTGATAGTGAAATTGCGAACTAAGTTTTGCACGGCGCTCGAAACGAGTTGATTAAGTTCGCCGTGTGTTTTCATGGATTCAGACAAATTTTTCTTATGCCGATTTTTGTCATAGTAAGTTGGGATCTCTGTTCCAAAAGCTCTAACAGTATTTTTATATTCATTAGTTAACTGCTTGGAAGAGTTGGTTGTCAACCGTGTGAAACTAAGCCCTTTGAATCCATCTAATAAAACTCTTTTGATATTTGTTAGGCGGTTGTCCATTTGATTGAGAATATTGCATTTGATATTTTTCTCTGCACGGACTCGCCATTCATTCTCCGGTAGAGGTTGTTTATTACAGTCCGTAGTCTTTACATATAAGTGCCAGTACTCTTCCGCATCTCTATGATTAATACCAATATTATAGCCATTTTCTAGCTTTCTAAACATTGAGTATGGTGTGCTTGGAATAGGCGTAAATACGCCTAATTGGCTCTTATAGACACGTAAATTTTCTACGGTACTAGGTAATCGAATTGACTTGAAAAGGGCTGTAGTGAGTGCTCTATGCTTGAAATTGTAGAAGTCAATTGCTAGTTCAATTTCCATGATTTTAAAGCTATCGAAATTGCATTCGAAATGTTTTAAATAGCTGATACGGCGCCGTAGTACATTGAACGAATTCATGTCGTGTAATCTAATAATAAAACCTGCTTGGTATTCTGAGATGTAATGAGTAATACCTGTTTTCTCTGTCAGAAATTTTTTGATGTCGTGTCGCGTGCTAGTTTTACCAATTTCAAAGTATAAATCGATGAAATCTACCTGAGCTTTGAGTTGGATATTCATTGCTTTGAAATCGTAACTGTGAATATTAGAGAAAATAATGGTTTCGAGTTGATCGGCTTGTTTTGCATTGTCAGCATATCTTGAGCATAAATCTAAATAACTTTGTTCATATGGAGATTTTTTCTCGGTATCTTCTGAAAACTCTTCGATTTCTAAATCGAGCAGAAATTTTCGTAACTCGTCATCATATGGATCTTGTCCATTTCGAACTAGGGTTTCAAATTGATGGTGTGTTAGATGTTTCATAATCATTTCAATGTGAAAAAATTAAATAAAAGGGCAGTTGAATAACCGCCCTTTTGGATTGATGGTAAATTACTGAATTAAGTAATTTTCATTTGGAGTGTTGATGAGAATTAATTCCTTACCATTACGTTCAATGCTGTAGGTAATGGAGGATTGAGTTTGGTGCACCATCATTACTTTACTGCTAGATAAGAGAATTGCTGTAACATCTTCGATACTAACTAAGGTGAATTGCATTGAATTCCTCCATTAGCTTTACACGTTCTAAAAATGCTTGCTCTAACTCCTCTTCAGTGCAATCTAATCCATTGAACATTAAATGTTCATTGAAGTACGTGATAGCATTTTCAATCCGATGCTCTCTATGAGTATTAAAGTATGGATTTCCTTTTGAAATCATATTTTTAATAGTGTTAAGCATTAATGATCGTGCTTTTGCTTTATCTGTATTAAGTTGCTGATTAGCAGAATTAACATTTTGCATTTTTCTTTCCTTTGAATGTTGATTAACACGTACGAACTCATGTAGAGCAGGTAGTGTGTACATTGGTTTGCCATCCACGACATGGACAGTGATTCTGTACCCATGTAAAAGACTCGGACGGTATAGGTTTTTGGTAAGTCTTCTATACCAATACTTTTGTGTCTTTCCTAAGTGTGTATATAGGAATTTGGCTGATTCAGTTTGGGATAAGTGCGAACTACTCAGCATCTTAAGACGCCTTTTGTTTGTGCGTTTCAATCCAATCAAGGACAGTTTTAGACTCCCAAACTGTTAAACCATTGAGAGAAAATGGCCGAGGAAACTTATTCTGTTTTACCCATAACCAAAGCGTTTTACTTGTGATTGGGAGCAATCCACTACGGGCAGGTTTAGCTTTAAATTTACGGATCTGTCCGGCTGATTTACCTGTTTTACAGATATGAATCTTCTCCGGAGTTGCAGGTGCCGAAGTGATTACTTTATCTTGAATGTATTTGCTGAGATTCATTGAGAACACCATCAGAGTTGCTAAGTTTCATTTCTGATTAGCTACGAGCTAATGGTGTTCTATTATTGTTATTTAATTTTTAATAAAAATAAGTTAATAGGGTTATACTTTTTGAGTCCGTATTAATTTTGATCATCTAATTCTAAAATTCGGTTTAAAAGAATAATTCCCTGAGTTTTTTCTTCTCCACAGGGTTTTCCTTTTCTTTCTTTAAAGGTTTCAGGTCGAGGCGCAATCCATTTTTTTTCTAATGATGTTAATCGCTGTGGTAACTCATATTCATACTTCGAGCCTTTAAGTTTATCTTTGATTTTTTCCGCTATTAAGGATTTGGTGAGAATTTGATTTGAATCAGCTTGCCAGCACTTATTTGAAAGGTCTTCTACTAATTTTTTAGCCTCGACATAGCTATCACTGACGGTTTTCTTTTTAGTTTTATTGACATTTAATGTGTCTAAATATGTATCTAGTGATTGTTTTGAGATTAAGAGGCTTAGTTTTGTAAGAGTAAACGAGGCGAATATATTAAATCTTTCTAGGTCTCTGACTGTTGTTTGTCTTTGTGTATAGGTGTCTTCCGAAAGATTAACAGGATTTTCTACAATAATGTGCCAATCTTTTAGTTGGGTTGTAATTAAATGAATGTTGTCGGTCTTAACACCTTTTAATAAAACATAATCATATTTATTGGAAATACTGTCTCTTACTAATGGAATATCAACTTTATCAATCTTATCTAATATGAGATCACAAATGGCATTTTTATAGCATCTATTGGGGGTAACCATTAAGTTGTCACTTTCATTTAGAAAACGAATTCCAATAACTTCTTTATTGGGTAAAGGTTTGTTAGTTTCTTCAACTACTGCAACCGCTACACCATATACATCAAAGCAAGTATGAATTATGCCATCACGTATCAAACGACATAAATTGAAATAATCATCTGTTGTGCTGTGATTAGAAAGCTTTTTAATTGCTTGAGTAATGGTGTAGTTCATAGAGGGTTAAACGACTTTTTGCTTAAATGGGATAATGTTTGGATCATCCAATTCATTAAGTCTTTGCGCTAGTTCTTGTACGGTCGGATTGTAATAACGCATCAGCATTTTTAAATCTTTATGACCGGTAACTTTTGCTAAATCTTGAATTGGAAGTTTCTTCGCAAGGCGTGTAGTAGCTTCATGCCTTGTGTCGTGAAAGTTTAAATCAGTAATCCCCAATCTATTACTTACAACAAGCCAAAAATCGTGCGATAGGGCATTCGATCTATCGGAAATGGTTAAAACTTTATCGTTATCTAATCCTTTCATTAATACGAGTAGTTGAATAGCGCGTCTAGAAAGCGGAACTTTTCTTGCTGTACCATTTTTCGTATCGGGTAGAAGTACGTGATCTTCGTATACATTGCACCATTGCATATTGGTGATTTCACTTGCTCGCATTGCAGTTTCTAAGGCGAATAAAAATGCCCAAGCGACTTGTTGGCGTTTAGTGAGCGGTTGATATGTCGCATCGTAATTAAAACCGAGAAGGATAGTATTAATTTCTTCTTGTGTAATTCTACGTTCTCGGTGAGGGGCTTGAGTTGGTTTGGCTACATCCAATAATGGGCTAGTTTTAAGAATACGTAATTCTTGACGTGCATATTTGAATACACCACCCAATACACCTAAGTCACGTCCTACCGTTGAAGGTGACACTTTGGAAAGCCGATCATTTCGAAGCTCAATCATATCTAGCTGATTAACGTCCGTTATCGGTTTCTGCATTAGTTTTGGGTAATCATTCATAAGTTTATGCAGACGAGAAATTTCTTTGTCAGCACCTTTATGCGACGGCGCAACTTCATCTATGTATTTCGCAATTAATTCTCCGAAAGAGATACATGATAACTTTTGAATCTTGTCTGCTTTTTTCTTTTGGTTGGGATCAATTCCTTCCGCAATTTGTTTCTTTATTTCATCACGTTTTAGGCGAGCTTCCTTAGCTGAAAATATCGGGTATTCGCCCAGTGTAGTTGTATTTTTCTTACCATTAAAAGTGTAAATCACTTTCCAAACTTTACGACCGGTCGTAGAAGTGAAGAGATATAGCAATTCACTATCAAAGTTTTTAAGAGTTTTATTGGCAAGGGGCTGAATAGCTTCAATTTGCTTTACGGTGAGCATATATATCTTATCTATGAAAATTTAACTACCAACTTAACTACTTGGTAGGTGGTTTTGGAGTGTTATTGATGGTAATTGTTAGGATGGTAAAATTCAATAAAATATATTTAAAATAATAACTTATGATTAATTTTTGGCTAAATGTTTTTGAGTGTTATTTAAAGTAGATCGCAATCATATGGCGATTTACTAAATTTAAAGATCAAAATCCTGCTTCCGAGCGGGATTTTTTATGGCATGTCATTTGAATATAACGATAAAAATAGAAATAAGAGGAGAAGAATATGAGCGAAATTCAATATTTAAACATTCAAGATCTAAAAGATGAACAGGCTCAACTGTGCGAATTATTGGCACAATGTGTGCAAGATGGTGCATCTCTAGGTTTTTTAGCTGAAGAATCTAAGTCGCACTATGATGAATATTGGTCTGCTGTGGCAAAGGATATTCAAAAGCATAAAACCTTTTTGTGGGTAGCGCTGCAAAGCGGTGAAGTTGTGGGCACAGTGCAATTGGTTCGTGCCACCAAAGCCAATGCACTGCATCGTGCTGAGATTGAAAAACTTATGGTGCATCCAAAGGTACGTCAGCAAGGCATTGCTCACCAACTATTAACACTTGCAGAAGATCAAGCAAAACACTTGAACTTGAAATTACTCGTACTTGATACCCGTACAGGCGAAGTCTCTGAAAAGCTGTATGAAAAATTTAACTTTATAAAAGCTGGGATTATTCCGCAATTTGCATTGAGCCATACGAGTAAAATAGATTCAACGACATTATTTTATAAATTATTGGCTTAAGTTAAAGTTGATGAAATTTTTAGACTAAAACTCCTGCACAGATGCAGGAGTTTTTTCATTAAAGGTTCTTTTGATTAACCCGTTTAGAGAGTTCTTCCGCACTTTCAACTCGTTCAGAATAGCGATCTGTGAGGTAGGCAGATTGACCACGTGTGAGTAGGGTAAATTTATATAATTCCTCCATCACATCGACAATCCGAGTGTAATAGGAGGAAGGTTTCATGCGGTCATTTTCATCAAATTCTAAAAATGCTTTTGCAACGGAAGATTGATTTGGAATTGTGATCATCCGCATCCAACGCCCAAGGATTCTCATTTGGTTAACAGCATTGAAAGATTGCGAACCGCCACTGACTTGCATTAACGCTAGCGTTTTACCTTGAGTAGCACGAATGGCACCTGCGGCTAAAGGAATCCAATCAATTTGTGCTTTCAAGATAGAACTCATCGCACCATGTCGTTCTGGCGAACACCAAACCATGCCTTCAGACCATGCAAGCAAATCATGTAATTCCTGAACTTTAGGATGGGAGGTTTCAGCATCTTCAGGCAGAGGAAGACCTTTAGGATGAAAGATTTTGACTTCTGCACCAAAATGTTCAAGGATTCGACCCGCCTCCAATACCGTTAAGCGGCTAAATGAGCGTTCACGGTTAGAGCCATAGAGCAGCAGGATGCGTGGCGGATGTTCAAGTGCTTTAGCTTGAACTTGCTCAAAACGCGGTGTCTCAAGTAAATCTAGTTGAATATTGGGGAGCTTCATTTTAGTTCTCGTTATACCATTTGCGTTTTAACCATAGCGATACACTCACTAATGCAATTAGCACAGGGACTTCAACCAATGGGCCAATAATCGTGGTAAATGCAATCGGAGATGCAATGCCAAAGGTGGCGATGGCAACAGCGAGGGCAAGTTCAAAATTATTACCCGCTGCTGTAAAGGATATGGCAGTGGTTTTGGCGTAGTTATTGCCCATCCATTTGCTCATCAAAAAGCTAATGAAAAACATCACCACAAAGTAGATCGTGAGGGGGATGGCAATACGCAGTACATCCATTGGAAGGCTCACAACATCTGCACCTTTGAGGCTAAACATCACCACAATGGTAAAGAGTAATGCGATTAAACTGATCGGGCTGATCTTAGGTATAAATTGATTTTTATACCAATCTAGACCTTTTTGTTTTACCAATATGGCACGCGTCAGGAAACCGAGCAGGAAGGGAATACCTAAATACACCAATACTGCATGTGTGATGGTCCAAAAGCTGACTTGGATCACTTGCGCTTCTATATCAAAATAAGGCGGTAAAAAACTCAAAAAGAACCATGCGTAGGTACTAAAAAATGCAATTTGGAAAATACTGTTAAATGCCACTAAAGCTGCAACGTATTGGTTATCCCCGCAAGCGAGATCATTCCAAACCAGAACCATCGCAATGCAACGTGCTAAACCAATCAGAATCAAGCCGGTCATATATTCAGGGTAGTGTTGTAAAAACACGATCGCCAAAATAAACATCAGGCACGGTGCGATTAACCAATTTTGAAGCAGTGAAAGATATAAGGTGCGTTTGTCTTTAAACACTTCAGGCAGTGCTTTGTAATCCACTCTAGCCAAAGGCGGATACATCATCAGGATTAAACCAATGGCAATCGCAATATTGACATCACCGATATTGAGTTGATTTAAAGCTCTTGAAGCACTAGGAACATACACGCCAATCGTAATGCCTAGCCCCATTGCGATAAAAATCCATAGCGTTAGATTGCGGTCTAGAAATGACAATTTTGCAGCAGCCATTAGTGGATCTCTGAAATTTTTTGGATTTCTAGGTTGAGTTCTTCACGACTTAATTGCGTAAAATCGAGTGCAAATAAAGCATCTAAACGGCGGTTAATATGCGCCACGGTATCAAGAAAAGCTGCAAGTTTTATGTCATCTGCAAGCTCTAAATGGGAGGGATCTTCTAAGCCCCAGTGGGCTTTGATGGCAGAGCCTAAGTAAATTGGGCAAGCTTCTTGAGCTGCAGAACCACAGACAGTAATTACCACATCGGGTTGGTATTGTTCACATGCTGTGATGGTTTTACTCGACAAGCCCTCAGTCGGTAGATTGAGGTTATGTAGGGTTTTTAAGGTAAATGGGTGGACTTGTCCTGAAGGTTTACTGCCTGCGCTATAAGCACGGAAACCTTCAGGGGCACGCTGGTTAAAAAGTACTTCGGATAAAATGCTGCGGCAGCTATTGCCAGTACATAGAAATAAAAAATTCATAGCGTTTCACACAATGTGGTAGTGCCTTTCGGGGAGTTTAAATCGAGGTCTTTAAATCGTTCTTGGTGACGCATGACATCGAGTATTTGTGTACACCAAGTAGGCAGTGCAGGGTGAATGGAGTAATAGACCCATTGACCTTTACGTTGATCACTCAGCACACCTGATGAACGCAGTAATGCCAAATGACGCGAAATTTTAGGTTGGCTCAATTCAAGGGACTCAGTGAGTTCGCAGACGCAGAGTTCACCTTTACAAGCCAACAGCATGATGATGTTCAGACGAGTCTCATCTGCAAGTAATTTGAAAAATTCAGTCTGTTCCATGCTTATCTATATATATGGATTTACATATATTCTTACATATGAATATATGGATGTCCATATATTTTATTCAATAAAAATCCCACATGCAGTGGGATTTTTATATTTAGGCCAGTTTAAAAGTCGAACGAAGTTTGTAAGAAAAAGGTACGTGGCTGACCGATATATTTACCACCTGTTGCATCTGATGAACGGGTGAAATACTGTTTATCAAAGACATTCTTAATACCAGCAGCAACTTTAACCCCTTGTAGCGAACCGCCAAAGTCATAGCCTGTACGTACAGCAAAAGTTGAATAGCCTGGAATATCGCCCAATTTACCATTTGCCGTTTCTTCAGTTTGGTAGATGCCAGAATCTTGGTTACCTGGAGCACGTTGTTTAGATTGCGCATACATGTCGGCATTGATGGACCAAGCATCATATTTATAGCCTAAGCCAAAATTTGCAACATTCTGTGAGTAAAACGGTAAGTCTTTATCTTTAAAGTTACCCGCTTCAGCAACCGCTTTGGTATAGGTGTAGTTGCCATAAGCTTTTAAGCCTTCGAGATTGTCAGCTAAATGACCGAAATCATAGCTAAAACCGGTTTCAATCCCTTTATGGCTGGTTGCCCCTAGGCTGGTCCAAATGCCATTGCTGCCGGCATCACGGTCTAAGTAGAGCTCTTTTTCAAAATCTAAATAGAAAGCGGTTAATTCAGCAGTTAAGCCATTACCGAGATATTTAGTGCCGATTTCATAGTTTTTTGACTTTTCTGGGTGTAAGCCATCGAGTGTAGAAACAGCCACATTATCTTTTGCTGCTGCTAATTGGTTATATTGCTGTGGACCAAAAGAGACACCGGCATTGGCAAAGAAATTCCAATGGTCAGTTGCTTTATACAGGACAGCTAAACTTGGTAAAAATTCATCTGATTGGATCGATGGATGAACAGTATTTTGTAATACGCCATTTTTATAGGCACTAAAACTGTTTTGCGTATCAATCGATTCAAAACGAACGCCGGGTGTAATATTCCATTTACCCAATTCTATACGGTTATCGATATAAGCTGCGTGTGCTTTGGTGCCACCCGCACTACGTGTACGTGCAATAAACTGACCGGGTTCAGCATCTGCAGCGTATTCAGTACGGCCTGCGAACTCGGTGCTTTCTTCATCCATATAACGGTAGCCTACAGTCACTTCATTCAGCGTGCTACCTAAGCTATAGCTACGAGAATAACGTGGCTCAATGGCAAAGACTTTATAATCACGTGGTGAAGTATCTAAGCGATGATTGCCATTGGTTAAGGTGGATTCAAGGTTGCTGGTACGGAATGAATCGATGTAATAACTTAAAAGTTCAAAGTTGTTCGTGTCATCTTTATGTGTATAACGTAGGGATACATCTGAACGACGGCCAGTGAAAAAATCACGATAATGCGACGTTTGATATGGATTTGCTTCGAATTCAGCAGTGCTTAAACCTTCAGGCATTTTACCTGTACCATCGTAGTGATGGAAGTTTAATGCAATTTTATCCTGATCTGTTATGTCATAAGCGGTTTTTAACATGACATCATCAATGTCATTTTTGTTGTTCGCTTCACGATAACCATTGCCTTTAGTACCTGAATAAAGCAAGGCTAAGCCTAAACCATTATCAAATGTTCCACCAACGAACAGACTAGGACTTAATTTTACCTGATCTGTACCCGTTGCATATTCAGAGTTTAAAGCTACGGTTCCTTTAAATGATTCAGGAATGCTACGTGTGGCAAAATTGATAATACCACCGACATTTTGTGGTCCAAAACGGACAGAACCTGCTCCACGGACTACATCAACAGATTCTATATTTCCTAAAGAGACAGGTGCCATAGAAAGCTGTGGTTGTCCATAAGGTGCAAATGACATTGGGATGCCATCGATCAACACGGTTGAACGTGGAGAGAGGCGAGAGGTTAATCCTCGAACGCCAATATTTAATGAAACATCGCTACCGCCAGTACCATTATTTTCTTGAACCTGAACACCAGGAACTTGGCGTAACGCATCTTTTAGAGATGTTGCTGCGCTTTCGTTTAAGCGTTTACGGTCTATAATGGTCCGCGCACCGGCATGCTTTTGCACCTTTTTTTCATTGGCGTTTTCCAGCCAGTTCCCTTGAGTTTCAATGGTGATGGTCGGTAAAACATCAGCTTGCGCGGTATCTGTATTTTCAGCAGCAGAAGCCATAGTGGCAACCATGCTTATACCTACGGCAATACTTAGCGGTAATAACGGGAAGTTTTGAAGCTTTAGAGATTTTTTGCTTGAACTATACATAAAAGTGTGAGCAATGGAGAGAGAGCGCGTATCATAATCTTGAGTGCGATAAATTTAAATAAGGATGATTATCATTTGAAACTATGAATTTGACTAAGCTAATAGACTTTTTAATTTAAATAAAGAATAGATGGAATTTATAGTCAAAAAAACCGCGCTAAAGCACGGTTTCTTAAAATGAATTTAATTATTTAAACTGGATAGAGCCATTTGCACTGACCGTGATTTTAGATTCACCACCTGCCATTTCTTGTTCAGGAATAGCATCGGCACTTGCAGCTTTCATCATCGCCATACGCGGAACTGGCTGACCACCATAATTGCTGGTATTTAAATTAATATTAACCAAGTTGTAGCCTGATTTATTCCATGCCTGAGCGAGCGCTTGGGCACGTTGTTGAAAGTTTTTGGATACTTCAACCATCAGTTCATTTTCAACTTTTTTACGCTGTGCATCTGACACACTAAAGCTGATGGATTGAGTTTGGAAATTTTGTTGTAACTCGCTCACCAATTGGCTAGCTGCTTTAAAGTCTGTACTTTCTAAACGTACTTCGGCACGACCACGCCATTCTTTCAATTTACGACTGTCATTGTCATAAATCGGGTAGGTGCTTTGAGATCCCGTTTCGATTTTTACCGCAGGGTATTTACGGGCTGTGTTCACCGCTTGGGTCATCAATTGGTTGATTTGGGTAGCAAGTTCAGCCGGCTGTTTATTTGATTTTTCAATATATAAAACGGCATACATTTGGTCGTTCGACACTTGGCGAGTAGCATCCGCCTGAATATTCACGATGTTGTAATTGAGTGGGTCAGCTGCTTGAGTTGCTGCTGCCAAACCTAGACCGGATGCTAATAAAACAGTGGATAAGATAATTTTACGCATTGTTATGACCTATTCTTCTTTCAGAATGATTAATTTAGCTTATGCTGTTATCTTAAAAGGGGATTGTGATGGATTAAAGGAAAATCTGTGGTGGGATTGTAAATCTTTCAAGAAAAATAAATGTAGTGCTTGATGAATTATTTATTTAAATAATCAGTACTTAGTTGTTTAAATAATTGATGATTACAATAATCATTCATAAGTTGTAAAAAAGCATAAAATAAAAAGGTTTTCTTTGTTTTGTCACACTGTAAGATGATAATTCAAGATATCCATGGAATAGATCTGTTTTTTCTCTAAATTATCTTTTTATTTGATCATAAAAGTGATTTATTTTCTTGAAAAAGTCTGTATCATCCGCCTCCTAGTTAGCCCATACTCAAAGAGCTTTTAAAGCTAACTAGAAACTCATAAAGCACCGAGTCAAAGGACCGCAAGTCACCCGACTTATTTCTTTCAACCCATATCAGAGATGGTAATTCGATATGAGCGTTTCTTCTGTAAACCCTGCCACTAATTCTACTAACGAATACTATTTGACTCGCCAAAGCCAGATGGAATCCAATGTTCGTAGCTATCCGCGTAAACTTCCACTTGCGATAGCAAAAGCTTTAGGTTGTTGGGTTACTGATGTTGAAGGTACAGAGTACCTCGATTGTTTAGCTGGGGCAGGAACATTGGCATTAGGCCATAATCATCCTGCGGTAATTCAAAGTATCCAAGACACACTTGCAAGTGGCCTCCCATTGCATACTTTGGATTTAACAACGCCTTTAAAAGATGCTTTTACTGAAGCACTACTTGAGCAATTACCTGGTGGTAAAGAAGAGTATTGTCTACAGTTCTGTGGCCCGTCTGGTGCAGATGGTACAGAAGCAGCAATTAAATTAGCAAAAACTTACACTGGTCGTAGTTCAGTAATCAGCTTCTCAGGTGGCTACCATGGTATGACTCACGGTTCTTTAGCAATGACAGGTAACTTGTCTGCTAAAAATGCTGTGAACGGCTTAATGCCGGGTGTTCAATTTATGCCGTATCCGCATGAATACCGTTGCCCATTAGGCATAGGTGGTGAAGCGGGTGTAGACGCATTAACCTATTATTTCGAAAACTTCATTGAAGACGTAGAAAGCGGTGTAACGAAACCTGCAGCTGTAATCTTGGAAGCAATCCAAGGCGAAGGCGGTGTAGTGACTGCACCTGTAAAATGGTTAAAGAAAATCCGCGAAGTGACTGAAAAGCACAACATCGTGTTGATTCTTGATGAAGTACAAGCGGGCTTTGCACGTTCAGGTAAAATGTTTGCCTTTGAACATGCAGGTATTGAGCCTGATGTCGTTGTAATGTCTAAAGCAGTCGGTGGTAGCTTACCACTTGCAGTATTGGGTATTAAACGTAAGTTTGATGCATGGCAACCAGCGGGTCACACGGGTACATTCCGTGGTAACCAACTTGCTATGGGTACTGGTCTTGCAACAATCAAAACCATCAAAGAACAAAACTTGGCTCAAAACGCGCAAGAGCGTGGCGACTTCTTACAAGCTGAAATTAAAAAATTAGCGGTAGAATTCCCATGTATCGGCAACGTACGCGGCCGTGGTTTGATGATTGGTGTTGAAATTGTTGATGAACGTCAAAAAGCAGATCACATGGGTTCTTTACCAGGTGATTCTCAATTGGCAGCAGCAATTCAAGCAGCATGTTTCAACAACAAATTGTTGTTAGAAAAAGGTGGTCGTAACGGTACAGTCATTCGTTTACTTTGCCCATTGATCATTAACCAAGTTGAATGTATTGAGGTGATCGTTCGCTTCAAGAAAGCACTTGCTGAAGCACTTGTTGCAACTCGAGGCGCGTAATAATGGTTGATTTTGCAGAACATCGTAAAGCGTTATTCTGCAATGATGCACAATCCATTGCTGACTATCAGTCAGCAATGGGCGAAGCGGTTAAAGCCGTTTCTGCATGGTTGCAAAATGACAAAATGTACACCGGCGGTAGCATTAAAGAGCTTCGTAGTGCAATTGCATTCAATCCTTCAAAAGAAGGTATGGGTGTACAAAAATCACTAGACCGTATGGTTGAGCTGTTCTTAAACAAAAGCTTGAAAGTACATCACCCACATTCTTTAGCGCATTTGCATTGCCCAACGATGGTAACAAGCCAGATCGCTGAAGTGCTCATTAACGCGACCAACCAATCGATGGACTCATGGGATCAAAGTCCTGCCGGTTCATTGATGGAAGTTCAGTTAATTGACTGGCTTCGCCAAAAAGTTGGCTATGGTGTAGGTCAAGCAGGTGTATTCACCTCTGGCGGTACACAGTCAAACTTGATGGGCGTTTTACTTGCTCGTGATGCATGTATTGCTAAAAACTGGAAAGACGAAAACGGCAATCCGTGGTCTGTTCAGCGTGATGGCGTACCTGCAGAAGCAATGCGTAACGTCAAAGTGATCTGTTCTGAAAATGCACACTTCTCTGTGCAAAAGAACATGGCCATGATGGGTATGGGTTTCCAATCTGTTGTCACTGTTCCTGTAGATGCAAATGCACGCATGGACATGGATGCACTTGAGAAAACCATGGCGCACCTTCAAGCTGAAGGCAAAATCGTGGCATGTGTAGTTGCAACTGCGGGTACAACTGATGCGGGCGCGATTGACCCATTGAAAGAAGTGCGTGCAATCACCAATAAATATGGCGCGTGGATGCATATCGACGCAGCATGGGGCGGTGCACTGATTCTTTCAAATGACTATCGTTCAATGTTAGACGGTATTGAACTGTCTGACTCAGTAACGCTTGATTTCCATAAGCATTACTTCCAAACGATTTCATGTGGCGCATTCTTGCTTAAAGATGAAGCGAACTATCGTTTCATGCATTATGAAGCTGAGTACTTAAACTCTGCTTATGATGAAGAGCATGGTGTACCTAACTTAGTGTCTAAGTCACTGCAAACCACTCGCCGTTTTGATGCGTTGAAATTGTGGATGACAGTTGAGGCGCTAGGTGAAGAGCTTTATGGTTCGATGATCGATCATGGTGTAGGTCTTACACGTGATGTTGCAGATTATATCAATGCAACTGACGGTCTAGAAATGCTGGTTGATCCGCAATTTGCATCGGTATTGTTCCGTGTGATCCCTGAAGGTTACCCAGCTGAATTGTTAGATACATTGAACCAAAACGTAGCAGATGAATTATTTGCACGTGGTGAAGCGAATATTGGTGTAACTAAAGTAGGTCAAGTTCAATCATTGAAAATGACCACTTTAAGCCCAGTAGCGACTTTAGACAACGTGAAGAACTTGCTTGCTCTGGTGCTTGCAGAAGCGGATCGTATCAAAGGCCCAATCGCTGACGGTACATATACACCTGCAATTGACTAATTGTCGTTTTGCTGTTGTAGAAAGAGGAGCTCATTTGAGCTCCTTCTTTTTTTAAAAAGACAATTAATGATTTTACAGCCACAATTTTTCATTGAGAGATGATAGTTTACTGTGTAGGCAGATTGTTACTTTGAGGGATCAAAGTAACTAAAATCCTTCTCAGGGAAAAGGTACATCCATGTGACCATTACCTTATAGTGACATCCCTGTCGCCAGTCGCGATAGTCATTGATGTTTATCATTTGATGAATGTGATACCACAATATTTATAACCAATATAAGGCTTGTAAAGGAGTTTCCCTCTCCTTGTAGGAGAGGCTTAGGGTGAGGTGAATGCAATACGATATTGATGTTATGCCGCAAATAATGGACTAAAACCTTTCTTACGCAGCAGTTTACGGTACATACTCGAACTACGGTCCGCCGGGAAATGTGCTTCGATGCTTAAATCCAAAGGCAAATATTCAGGCTTTTGCGATTCGGACACCAATCGGTCTTCCTCAAATATTTTCAGGTTAAAGTCGTAAGCATCCTCAATAGGCAAGTCTTTGTCATAGTTACGGCAAATCGGTGCAAATAGACGTGTGGAGCGGGCAGTCATAGGCGAGGCCGCGTTCATAATCACTTGCTTGCTGTCGTTTGGAAAATGAATGGTCAGCGTTGCGGTAAAAGGTAGATGAATCTCAAAATGCCGTAGCCATTGAAAGCTCTCTTGTCCACGTTGTTCTAAACCAATTGGATAGCGTCCAACACTGCTCCAGTAATCTGCATGGAATCCTGTTGCAGTTTCAATGGTTTTATAGTCAGGTACTTCTGTATTTTCAGGGTCACCAAAAGTTTCTGGATGTACCCATGCAAAATGAGCGACATCAATAAAACCTTCAAGCTGCCTGCCTGCGAAGCATTGAAAATCTACTGTTGGGCAAACCAATTTCTGAAATTCAATATTTTCCCAATTTGGCATGATAGGGATATTGGGCTCAGCCTCTTTAGGGGCAGTGAGGGAGCACCAAATTAAGCCATAACGTTCGACAGCTGCATAAGTTTGTAAATTAAAGCGAGGGGAGATCTTGTGATCGGGATGTGCGGGTATACGGTTGCAATGCCCATGTTCACCAAAGCGTAAGCCATGATAGCGGCAGACTACCCCTAGACCATCATTTTTGCCTAAACTTAGCGGTACGCCCCTATGCGGGCAGGCGTCTTTAGCGACAACCAGTTCATTTCCCATTTTATAGATAACGAGCGGCATATCTAAAAGCACAGTGCCATAAGGCTGTTCTGTAATGTCTCTCGATAAAGCAATCGGATACCAATATTCTGCAAGTAAGTGCCAGTCATGTTTTTCAAAAGTCATATGCACAGGCAAGTCCGGATTAAATGTCGCAATGGCTTTACTGGTCATTTTAGGCTCTGTTTTTATGTAAACTTGCATATTGAGCGAACTAAAAATGTAATGAAATTTCAATTATTGGAATATGAGTGAATAAAAAATCGAACATGCAAATGTGCATCATTCAGAAAAAGAGGAGAATTTGAAAAAAGAAAATAAGACAAAATATGACAGTGACATGAATTCTTACGAATATCAAAGTAGAAATAAATAAGACCAATACTTTGATAAATTTCATTACGTATTGAAAAATAAAGAATTATATTTAAATCAATGTGCAATCATCAATTATCATAAAAGCGTCATAAAGATGTAACCTAACTGTCATACTCTAAAATCAAAATGCGTATATCGAAAAAGTACAAGACTTTATTAGAAAGTGGCGTACTCCAATAAATGCATCAATAAAGAGAGATGAGAATGCGCTTAAATCATATCGCACTTGCTATGGTACTCACTACTGGGGCAACAGTCGCTACAACTGCAAATGCAGCTCGTGACACGATCCAAATTGCTGGTTCTTCAACTGTACTGCCTTATGCAAGTATTGTTGCAGAAGAGTTTGGTAATACATTCCCACAATTTAAAGCACCTGTCGTTGGTTCAGGCGGTACTTCAGGTGGTTTGAAACAATTCTGTAATGGTGTAGGCGACAACACAATTGACGTTGCAAACGCATCTCGTAAAATTAAAGATACTGAATTGGCTGCATGTAAAAAAGCCGGCGTTAACCAAATCTTAGAAATTAAAGTTGGATATGACGGTATCGTATTTGCGTCAAATGCGAAAAAAGCGGCATTTAAACTTCGCCCACAGCACGTATTTGCTGCACTCGCGGCTGAACTGCCATCAAAAGGTAAATTGGTTCCAAACCCATACACACGTTGGAGTCAAATCGACCCAACATTACCAAACGAAGCAATCACTTTAGTTATTCCTGCATCAAACCACGGTACACGTGAAGTGTTCCAAGAAAAAATGGTCGATGCTGGCTGTGAAACTTATGAAGCTTTCGCAAAATTAGATAAAGATGCTCAGAAAAAAGCATGTTCAACTTTCCGTAAAGATGGTCGTGTGATTGAAATCGCGGGCGATTATACAGAAACATTGGCACGCTTAAAAACCTCACCAAACGCGGTCGGTGTATTCGGTCTAGGCTTCTATGACCAAAACCGTGACAAGCTACGTGTAGCAACAGTCAATAACGTTGCACCTTCTGAGAAGACGATTTTAAATGGTTCATACCCAGTATCTCGTCCATTGTTCTTCTACGTAAAAGGTGAGCACTTAAAATCAATTAAAGGCTTAAAAGAGTTCACAGAATTCTTCCTTAGCAAAAAAGTATCAGGTAAAGGTTCTAAGCTAGAAAAAGCAGGCTTAATTTCAATGTCTGATAAAGAACGCGCTGCAGTTCTTGCAAACTTTAAAGCGGGTAAAGCAGTTAAATAATTGGATTGAAACAGCCAATGGCAGGATTGACCTGCCATTGGCTTTTTGCAAAGAAACAGTTTTTTCAAGAAGGGCTTTTGAAAAAACAGTGGAGATTACATGAATCTGCTACTTATTGGTGTGTTGCTCGCAATTATTGCAATCGCTTATCAAGTTGGACTGACCAAAAGTCGCAAACTTGCAGGTAAAGGCAATAACTCAGCAATGTTGCATTCACGACCGGGCTACTATGGTGTTTTGGTCGCTTTATGGTGTGGGATTCCCGCTTTTTTAATCTTGATTGTTTGGAACTTGGTTGAACCGAGTATTTTTCAACATGTTATTTTAAATAATGTCCCTGAAAATATTCGTTTAAGTTTAGATCCTGCAAGCACGAGCGTAATGGTTGACCGCGTTCAAGCGATTGCTTCTGGTTTTGGGGTGAGTGATACGCCAGCTGCATATGAACTTGCAGCAGCAGAACAATTAAAGAAAATTGAAAACATTGGCTCATATGCAAAATTGGCCATTGTGATTTGTGCGGGATTGATTGGTTTAGTCATGGCTAAACGTCGCATCGCAGAAAAATATCGTGCACGTAACCAAGTTGAAAAAGTTATTAATATCGCATTGGCACTATGTTCCGGTGTGGCAATCCTGACAACAGTTGGCATTGTGATGTCGATGTTCAGTGAAGCCATGCGTTTCTTTAGTTTTGTCAGTCCACTCGATTTCTTCTTGGGCACTGAATGGAACCCAGGTTTTAGTACATCAGGGAATGCCGAAGGTAGTTATGGTTTGCTGCCACTCCTTTGGGGCACACTCATGGTTAGTGGTATTGCACTACTGGTTGCTGTTCCGGTTGGTCTGATGATTGCGATTTATTTGGCTGAATATGCAAAGCCAAGTTTCCGTGCTTGGGCAAAACCTGCCATAGAAGTTCTCGCAGGTATTCCAACCATCGTTTACGGTGTATTTGCCTTAATGATTATTGGACCCTTTGCAAAACAACTTGGCGCATATATCGGACTCGATATTAATGCAACCAGTGCTTTAACAGCAGGCTTTGTGATGGGGATTATGATTATCCCATTTGTTTCATCATTATCTGATGACATCATTACCCAAGTCCCTCGCGCGCTTCGTGACGGTTCACTCGGTTTGGGTGCTACAAAATCAGAAACCATTCGCCAAGTAGTGATTCCAGCTGCATTGCCGGGCATCATCGGTGCATTCTTATTGGCAGCATCTCGTGCAATTGGTGAAACCATGATTGTGGTGCTTGCAGCAGGGAACAGTCCTTTACTGCATATCAACCCACTCGAAGCGGTGTCTACCGTCACTATTACCATCGTAAACCAATTAACAGGTGATACAGACTTTGCGAGTCCTCAAGCATTAGTTGCTTTTGCACTCGGTTTAACACTGTTTGTGATTACCTTAGGGCTGAATATTGTTGCACTGTACATTGTGCGTAAATACCGTGAGCAATACGAATGAGTACTACGAATACATCAAACATGGATCAAAAATTTGATTCACATGCAGCCGCTGAGCTTCGTGAAAAACGTAAGAAAATCATTGAAAACTCATTGGCGAAAAGACACCGTAAAGAAAATACCTTCCGTGTCTTGGGCTTTAGTGCAGTAGTGACTGGCTTATTGTTCGTCGTGCTATTGTTTGGTAGTATTTTAGCCAAAGGTTTACCTGCATTTTGGCAAAGCTCAATGACGGTACCTGTGTTTTTTGATCCAAACATTGTCAAAGTTGGTGCGAAACCAATTCAAAAAGAAGGTGAATCACCTGCACAGTTCCAAGAGCGTTACATTGCTTGGCAAACTGAAATGGGCATGGTGGATTGGGATGCGCTCATCGTAAATGGCATCATAGCAAAAGATCCAGCGATTGCCTCACAACGTGATGATCTCAACAGTTTATATACAAGTTCAGAAGCTTATCGCTTACGTGACATGGTAATGGCAGATCCGTCATTGATTGGTCAAAAACAAGATTTTAAAATCCTTGCAGATGCTAATGTCGATGTCTGGTTGGCTGGTAATATTGACCGCAGCTTGCCTGATGAACAGCAACAATTGAGCCCAGAAGTACGCCAACTTGCAGATAAACTTAAAGCTGATGGTGTTATTACTAACTCATTTAATACTGAAATATTTAAGAATCCAGACTCTCGTAGCTCACCTGCAACTTCAGGTTTAGCAGGGGCGTTTATGGGGTCGTTATTTATGATGCTGATCGTGATCATTATTTCAATTCCAATCGGTGTAGCATCCGCAATTTACTTAGAAGAATTTGCACCTAAAAACTGGATTACCGATGTTGTCGAAGTCAACATTAACAACTTAGCAGCGGTTCCTTCGATTGTCTTTGGTTTGCTTGGTGCAGCGATCTTTATTGGTTGGATGCATATGCCGCTTTCGGCTCCTGTGGTTGGTGGTTTAGTCTTAAGTTTGATGACTTTGCCAACGGTCATTATTACCACACGTGCATCACTAAAAGCTGTCCCGCCATCGATTCGTCAAGCCGCATTAGGTTTAGGTGCATCACGTTTACAAACTGTATTTCACCATGTCTTGCCACTGGCATTGCCGGGTATCTTAACTGGTGCCATTATTGGTGTTGCGCAAGCCTTAGGTGAAACTGCTCCATTATTATTGATTGGTATGAGTGCCTTTGTGGCAAGTGTACCAGCCACTCCTTTAGATCAATCCACTGCATTACCTGTACAAATTTTCCTTTGGCAAGGTAACGAGCTACGTAACTTCTTTGAAGGGCGTACCGCAGCAGCAATCATTGTACTTCTTGCTCTCATGATCGGCTTAAACAGTTTAGCGATCTGGTTACGTAAGAAATTTGAAGTACGCTGGTAATTGAGGGCATTATATGAATAGCGTCGTTACAACAGAAAAGAATTCCTTAGATCAGGATAAGTCCGTGAATCCAGAACAAACACAATTTACCTCTGCTCAGGACAGCCAAAAACAAACCAATACTGCGTTTGTGTCACAGTTTGATACGCAATCTAGTGCGAAAAAAGATGCGAAATCGACCAATGTGAAAATCAGTACCAATGATGTGCATGTGTACTATGGCGAATCTGAAGCGATCAAAGGCATAGATCTGAACATTTATGAAAATGAAGTGATTGCCTTTATTGGTCCGTCTGGTTGTGGTAAGTCAACTTTCCTACGTACGCTCAACCGTATGAATGACACGATTGATTCTTGTCGTGTGACAGGGCAAGTGCTTATGGATAATCAAGATATCTATGATCCAAATCTCGATGTGGTGTTACTGCGTGCCCAAGTGGGTATGGTTTTCCAAAAGCCGAACCCATTCCCAAAGTCTATTTTTGACAATGTCGCTTATGGTCCAAAATTGCATGGTTTGGCACGTGACAAATACGACATGGAAGAAATTGTTGAAAATAGTCTGCGTAAAGCAGGCCTTTGGGATGAAGTGAAAGACCGTTTGAACCAACCGGGTACAGGACTTTCAGGTGGTCAGCAGCAACGTCTATGTATTGCGCGAACCATTGCTGTCAGTCCTGAAGTGATTTTAATGGATGAACCTTGTTCAGCACTCGATCCAATTGCAACAGCAAAAGTAGAAGAGCTCATCACTGAACTTTCAGCGCAATATACCATTGCGATTGTGACACACTCGATGCAACAAGCAGCGCGTGTTTCTGACCGTACCGCATATTTCCATTTGGGTGATTTAATTGAAGTGAATTCCACTGAAAAAGTCTTTACCCAACCGGATCATCAGCTTACAGAAGCCTATATTACCGGTCGTTTTGGTTAATCTAGACTGTTTAAAAATAGAGCCGAAAGGCTCTTTTTTTATGAAGTCAATAATTAGGTCAAAAAGTCTTGATAAAAATAAAATGCTCAATTTGGCTCAATGAGAATTATTTTCAAAAAATAGATTGAATTTTTGTGATGCAACCCACATGTTATACAACATAAATATGAATTAAATGAGTTTCAATTTTATGCTATTTCATAATCCCAAGTTGCCTGCGGAAATTCGTGTAAGCCATTTAAATGCACGTATTAATGAACAACGAAAAAAAATTGCGCAAACGACTGCATCTAAACTTGAGCTGCTGCAACTAAGCCAACAATTATCAAAAGAAGCGCGCGCACGTAAAAAGAATAACCAAAAAATTTATGTAATCGATTTTAATGGTGATACCGCTGCATCTGCGGTAACGAGTCTACGTGAAGAAATTACCCTGATCTTAGCGACAGCAAAAGCAGGACGTGACCGCGTGGTTTTACGTTTAGAAAGTCCAGGCGGGATGGTGCATGGCTATGGTCTGGCCGCTGCACAATTGGTACGTTTACGTGATGCTGGATTTAACTTAACCATTTGCGTGGATAAAGTTGCTGCAAGCGGTGGCTATATGATGGCCTGCATTGCAAATGAGATCGTTTCAGCACCATTTGCCGTGGTGGGTTCGATTGGTGTAGTTGCACAAGTGCCGAACTTTAACCGTTTATTGAAAGAAAAACATATCGATTTTGAACTGTATACCGCGGGTCAGTTCAAACGTACCGTAACTATGTTTGGTGAAAATACTGCTGAAGGTAAAGCCAAATTTGAAGAAGAGTTACAGCAAACCCATAACTTGTTTAAACACTTTGTTGAAAAATACCGTCCTCAGCTCAATGTCGATAAAGTTGCCACAGGTGAGCATTGGTATGGTCAAGATGCAATGGATCTCAATTTGGTCGATAAACTCCAAACGTCAGATGAATATCTATTAAGTCTTATGCCACAACATGATGTATATATGATTGAAACCCGCAAAAAACCAACACTGGGTGAGAAGTTAGGCTTACAAGCAGCACAAATTGCGGATTCATTGGTTCCTGCTGTCATGTCAAAAGTGATGGAATCATTGAGCAAAGCTAATGCAAATATCGTTCAATTAAAAGATCTAAAATTTTAAAATCTTTATGCTTATAAAGTATTTAAAGCTCACTTCGGTGAGCTTTTTTTATGCTAAACGATGCTGTTGTGATAGATTGCGTTGCGTACATAGATATTGATGATAATGATGTCTAATTTTCTGTTTATTTTAGGTGGTGTCATTTGCCTAATGGTTTGGCCTTGGCTATATTTGCTGCATTTTCAAAGTGTGAAAAAATCTGTGCTGAAACAGTATGCTGCGCTGTTTGGCCCAGCAGCAACACTGTTGGCAGGCTATATTTATTGTTCATCACTACAGGTAGATGTTCGCTCTGAAGCCTGCGGCACTGTTGTGGCCTATCAGAGTTATATGAGTAGCGGAAATATAAATAAAAGACAGCCTTTTGAGCGGGTTGAAATTTTAGTGAATCATACAAAATATACACGGCATTTTCGTATAGATGATGATCTACAAAAAATGCCAGCGGGAGCAAAAGCGTGCTTTCAGTATTATGACCGAAAATTGAATCCGCAAATGTCAGATTCAATCTTAATTCAATGGACTGCTTAAATATTTAACTGATGTTACGCAGTAACACCAGAAGTGCAATTTGATTCAAATAAAACAACGATACGCGGTAACGTCATCCGCAAGTGTTTGAGACAGGGCTGCTTCTAATCAAAAATGTTTTTGCGATACTTTGAATACGTAGACGCGAGCGAACGAGTTTTGCGGTGAGGAGCATTGCTCCGCAAGATGGTTTCCTTGCGAAGCTTCGCTTCTCATTTTGCCGAATGAGAAACATCGTTTCGTAAAAGTACCTCCAGCCGAAGGCTAATCCCGTTATTCAATTCCTAGATGTAAGACTCCGTCGAATAGACTTAAAAATCATTTTTAAAATGAGAAATTACTTCTAGGTGCGTAACATCAGTATTTAAGATAAAAAATATTCAGGCTTTTGTTTAGCGTTATTCAACAAATTTGATGTCATTAAACAAATACCACCAGTGATCATCGCACCAAGTGTTGCAAGTAGCATATCTTTATGTGCATCCCAAATATCACCTTGTTGCCCATTATAATTTTCAGCTTCTTCTGGTGATAAGCCAATGGCAATCAGCCATTCGATCCATTCATAAAATAAACTGGTCGCCATGACGAATTGTATAACCAATAAAAAGAGTGTTCCGGCTTTTAACTGCGGTAGCCAGATTTGAAATATGCGATAAAAGAACGGGTAGAGCAGCAAACCATAGGCAAGATGTACAAGCCGATCATACATGTTCCGACTCCATCCCATGCTTTGATCAAGGTTGAAACCGAAGAGAGCTTGTGTCCATTCAGAATAAGGTACATAAGAATATAAATAATGGGCACCGATGACATGAATCAGTAAAAAGCCAAGATACAGACAAACTGTTCTGAAAGTTAGTCCTATTTTATAGAGGAAAACGAGCAGCACGATCAGCATAAACGCTGTGCCGATTTGATGGAGGATATATGCTTCCATTTCTAAAGGTTGGATACTGGCGATCACAATGGCAAGAGTTAATAACGCAAAAGCTAAGATGTGCTTAAGTTTTAATTTGAAATCAATCATGAAAAGGCAAAGCTCAAATTTTTTATCGGTGTGCAATGTTTATAATTCGCGGCAAGTATAGCCATAATGCGATGAAAAGTGATAGTTAGACGGCGCTAGAATTTGTGCATTATTTTTTCAAATGTCATCAGCTAACAACTAGGGATAAGTATTTTCAAAAAGATTGTATTAAACTCAGATGTATATCGAAGTTTATGTATTTGGAAGTAACTATGGCCGTTGTTGAGGCATTTATTGCGACTCAAAATTGTTATTTTAACTATGAGTTTGAAGAACTTAATTTAACAGATGATTTTCCAGAAGAGCTCTCTGTATCTTTGCGCGGCATGATGTTTCGCCATGAAATTCAGTATCCCAATGCCACATATTATGTTTATTACTCAGATGTTTTAACAGGCTGTGAATTACAACGGATGAAAGATGATTGGGCGAAATATTGCCCTGCAGAATAAAATTACGTCTAAATTTTCTATCTCCTTGCGGAGCATGCTCTTCATCCCAAAGGGAGTAGGAGTATATAGGTGGAAATAAAAAACGAGGCATGAAGCCTCGTTTTTTTGATCTATTTAAAATTAGATTTTAGAAATCAGATCTTTGAAATTAATTCAGCAATTTGTTTTGCTTGAGTTGATGCATTACCTGTATATGTTGCAGGTGTCATTTCAGCAAGACGTGCACGGTCAGCAGCTGGAACAGCTTCTAACTCGTTACCATTTACGAAATCAACCATTATTTCGCGAGTCATTGCTTGACCACGAGTTAGGGCTTTAAGTTTTTCGTAAGGTTTTTCAACTGCATAACGACGCATTACAGTTTGAATTGGTTCAGCAAGAACTTCTTGAGCATGGTCAAGGTCTTCTAGAATACGTTGAGCATTCAACTCAAGTTTGCCAATACCTTTAGAGCAAGCTTCAAATGCAATCAAGCTTTGTGCAAAACCAACACCCATGTTACGAAGCACAGTTGAGTCAGTTAAGTCACGCTGCCAACGAGATACAGGAAGTTTTTCACCAAGGTGAGCCAATACCGCATTCGCAATACCCAAGTTACCTTCAGAGTTTTCGAAGTCAATTGGGTTAACTTTATGTGGCATTGTTGAAGAACCAACTTCGCCTTCTTTCAAACGTTGTTTGAAGAAACCAAGTGAGATGTATCCCCAAACGTCACGGTTAAAGTCGATTAAGATTGTGTTGAAACGACGTAGCGCATCAAAAAGTTCCGCCATGTAGTCATGCGGTTCAATCTGAGTCGTGTACGGGTTGAAGGTTAAACCTAAAGACTCTACAAAAGCTTGAGAATGAGCAGGCCAGTTAATTTCAGGGTAAGCAGAGTAGTGCGCGTTGTAGTTACCTACAGCACCGTTAATTTTACCTAGAAGTTCAACTTGTTTGAATTGCTTGATTTGACGCGCTAAACGGTAAGCTACGTTCGCCATTTCTTTACCCAAAGTTGTTGGGCTAGCAGTTTGACCGTGTGTACGAGACAACATTGGTTGTTCAGCATGTTTTTCAGCCAAAGCAACGATTGAATCGATGATTTGTTGCATCGCAGCAACTAAAACTTCACGGCCATTTTTAAGCATTAAAGCATGAGACAAGTTGTTGATGTCTTCAGAGGTACATGCAAAGTGAATGAATTCGCCTGCATTTTTAAGCTCATCGATATGTGCGATTTGCTCTTTTAAGAAGTACTCAACTGCTTTTACGTCATGGTTAGTTGTACGTTCAATTTCTTTAATGCGGTTAGCATTATCTTCAGAGAAGTTCGCAACAATTGCATCAAGCGCAGCGTTGGTTTCAGCACTGAACGCTGGAACTTCAGTGATTTCAGGACGGTTTGCAAGCGCTTGTAACCAACGCACTTCAACAGTCACACGAGCATGGATTAAACCAAACTCAGAGAGGAAGGGACGTAGAGCATCACATTTGCTTGCGTAACGTCCATCTAATGGAGAAAGTGCGGTTAAAGCGTTCATAGCGATTCCTTAAATTTTGGAATTAAACGTAAAACAAAAAGCCCGTACTGCATCAGTTAAACCACCTGATACTGTAAACGGGCAAGATCTTGAATATCTTGGAGCAGCTTACGCTTGCTGAAAATCATACCCCACGAGCTACCGCCGAGCTGACGCCACAAGTGAGCCATTTGTAAGCCTGTGAATAATGTCGCGCGAATGCGATTGGTATGTGCTGTATCTTTAAATGCTTCAGCGTTGCCTCGAACCATAATGCGAGGATTGATCGAACCCGCAGTTTCAATATAGGTTTGGGCAAGGTTTGCAATGATACTTGGATGTAAATAATTATTATCGAAAAATGAAAGCTGTCTTAGGATTTTTTGTTGGGATTGTTCAATAATTTCAACGAACTTCGGATTGCTATACACTTTCTTTTCTAATTGCAATAAAGTCATTGCATAGGTCATGGGTAGCTTGGTATTGGCAAGTTTAGGCAGTCTAGATTTGGGAGATGTATTGAAGGGTTGAGTAATGCTACTTTCTAAGGTCTTTAAACCCAGTGAAATATCCGCCAAACTACTAAAAAAATCGAGCGTCTGACTAGACTGATTCGACTTGGGACGGATATTTAAACTGGCTTTAATGAGATGTTCAAAATAAAAGTTACCGCTTTCCCCGATACTCTGTTGCCCAGTCAATGCAGTCATGTGGGTCAACTGTGTTGCTTGAAATACAGCAGCTAACGCCAATGCACGATTTTGGCGAGTATTCAGAGTCTGAGGCTGTTGAAACGGTAACTCTGTCATCCGAAACAATCCTTATACAATAAAATCCGGTTTAGGCGCATTGGTATGATGAATCACACCGCCACCTAAACAAACTTCACCGGTGTAGAACACCACACTTTGACCCGGTGTAACAGCACGTTGTGGCTCATCGAATTCGACACGCACACCATTTGGCGCTGTAGAGTCTTTAAATAATGTACAGTCTTGGTCAGGCTGACGATAACGAGTTTTCGCTGTGCAGCGGAAACCTGATTCAGGAATCTCATGTTCACCAGCCACCCAATCAATCGCTTCAGACCATAAAATGGTGCTTTGCATGAGTGGATGTTCATGACCTTGACCAACGACTAGGCGATTACCTTCGATATCTTTATGCAGTACAAACCAAGCGCCTTCTTCAGCACCTTTTAGACCACCAAGACCGATGCCACCACGTTGGCCGAGCGTATAGTACATTAAGCCGTGATGTTCACCAACCTCTTTACCCGTGTCTAAGACGATTTTTCCGGGTTGAGCAGGTAAATATTGCTTTAAGAAGTCATTAAATCGACGTTCGCCAATAAAGCAGATTCCTGTTGAATCTTTTTTCTTCGCGGTGATTAGACCTAATTCTTCAGCGATTTTACGTACTTGTGGTTTTTCAATTTCACCCACAGGGAACAAGGTCTTGTTAATTTCACGACCATGCACTGCATGTAGGAAATAGGTTTGGTCTTTATTGTTGTCTAGGCCACGCAGTAGAGGGGCATACTCTTCACCACGTGAATTTTTTAGTGTTTCACCACGGCGGCAATAATGGCCTGTCGCAATGAAGTCAGCACCTAAGTTCACAGCATGGTCTAGAAATGCACGGAATTTAATTTCTTTATTGCAGAGAATATCTGGATTTGGTGTACGACCAGCAGCATATTCTTCTAAGAAATGCTCAAAGACACGGTCCCAATATTCCATCGCGAAGTTTGCAGTATGAAGTTTGATACCAATTTTGTCACAAACGGCTTGAGCATCGGCAAGATCTTCCATTGCCGTACAGTATTCCGTGCCGTCATCTTCTTCCCAGTTTTTCATGAAAAGACCTTCAACTTGATAACCTTGTTGAAGTAAAAGTGCTGCAGATACAGAAGAATCTACACCACCAGACATACCGACGATGACACGTTGTTGCATAGGATTAAGCATCCAAATTTGAAATTAAGGGAGAATTTTGGTGCTCGTAAATGAGCGATAAAGGAAATTTTTGACCTGAAAGAGCATCTTGCACAGCTTTGATGACTAATGGACTACGCGCACGGGCAGACTCAATGAGTTCATCAAGCGTCATCCATACTGCACCGACAATACCTGTGTCTAATTGTGCATCGGCATGGTGCTGAATGTCTTTAGCTAAGAAACAGAAACGGAAATAAGTACGATCAGGGAACATCGGAGGAGTATAAGTATACATGCCTAGGAGGTTCGTGATTTCTACATCGTGACCTGTTTCTTCCATGGTTTCTCGAATGGCTGCTTCAATAATGGTTTCGCCAGCTTCGACATGACCTGCAGGTTGATTAAATACAGTATGGGTCACACCTTCTGTATGTTCTTCAACAAATAGGAATTTTCCGTCTTTTTCAACGACTGTCGCAACAGTGACGTGAGCAGTCCAAGCGGTCATAGAAAAGCACCATGGGGTAAAAACGCTATTCTACAAAATTTAGGGAGCGGTGGCTATGATTGATTTTTTTCTTAATTTCTTTTGTTTATAGTAAGAAAAATTGTTAAATAAATAAAAGTGTATTGTTTTATTAGTTAGTGAAATTATAGTTTTAGCTCAGTACTAACCGAATTGTTAGAGATTTAACATTACTGCTTTTCAAAACTACTTGCTTAATAAAGTAGTAATGTTAAATATTTAATTTTTTATTCAATGAAGGGAATTTTACTCTCTCGAGGCAAATCTGGGAATAATGTGTAAATCATATCAGGATTCTTTTGCAGACCCGCACCATCAATGTATTTCCATTCCTTACTTTCAATTGGACGTACTGCAAGCATGAAGGACAGATCACCTGTCATTTTGCGGCCATTCATAGAAATCGTGACTTGTTTGGGTACTGCACAAAACTCATTTCTGCCAATGATATAACTTTGTTTAGGAGCATATGTTTCAACTTGAGAGACATATATTTTATTTTGTTTAAAGGAGTTTGCAGCAAGTTCTAATATTGCATTATATTTATCTTTACCGCCTGCATAATTGATTATAGATGATTCTGTTTTTTCGGCGATTAATGCATAGTTACCCTTATTCAAGGCTGTGCCGATATCTTTAATTTCTTTGGCAATGATTTTTTCATAATCATCTTTACACTGCGTTGAATTCGCAAAAGCAGTTGCAGAGCTTGAAATTACGCCTGCAAAAAATATTCTAGTAATGAATAAAGTATAAGATTTAATCGACATTAAAGAGTTACTCTGTATTTGAATTTGTCTGTCAATGAAACGTTGAGACATAAGCTGGAACTGTTAAAACTAAAAACGAATGCGTATATTATTTATTTTGATCAAGATAATTATTCGACACCTTCACATAATTCTGTGCTGAATAAGGCAAGAACGCTTTTTCTTTATCGGTCAGTGGTCGAACTTTCTTAACAGGACTACCGACATATAAATAACCACTTTCAAGAACTTTATTGGGTGGAACAAGCGAACCCGCGCCAATCATCACATCATCTTCAACAATTACATCATCTAAAATAATCGTACCTATACCGACTAAAACACGATTACCAATGGTACAACCATGTAATTTCACGTGATGACCAATCGTCACATCTTCACCAATAATCAGTGGAGAACCTTCAGGCTTATCGGCTTTTTTATGACTCACATGCAACATTGAGTGATCTTGCACATTAGAATTTTTACCAATACGAATGTGGTTTACATCACCACGAATCACAGCAAATGGCCATACCGAGACATTTTCAGCCAATACAACATCGCCAATCACCATGGACATTTCATCAATATAACAAGTGTCATGAATACGTGGGGATGTGTCTAAATAAGGGCGGATGTTTTGGCTCATAGGTAAGTCATCTACAGGTTTTTAGGCAGTATAAAATAAAAAAGCACCTAGACCGAAATCTAGATGCCTTCACTTTAGTCTTAATATCAAGTTTTCATCAAATTTAGAATAAGTTGCTAAAGAATTGTTTGATGTGATCAATCATTTTTGCAAAGAAACCAGCTTCTTCGACATTTTGTAGAGCGACAAGTGGTTTTTCAGCAATGACTTTGCCATTAAGCGTTGCAACGTATTTACCAACCACTTGACCTTGTTTTAAAGGAGCAGTCAATTTAGGTTGAACAACCAATTGAGTTTTAATGGCGTTCGCTTCGCCTTTAGGCATTGTCACGTTAAAGTTTTCAGCTAGGCCAACTTGAACTTCATTGTCTTTACCGTACCAAACTTTTGCTTTTGCAAGTACTTGTTTAGCAGGTTGAACTTTAACAGTTTCAAAGTTTGCATAACCCCAAGCTAAAATTTCACGTGTTTGTGATGCACGCTCGTTCATGCTTGGCGCACCAAAGATCACTGAAATTAAACGTAAAGGACCACGTTTAGCTGAAGTCGTTAAGCAGTAGCCAGCTTCTTCAGTATGACCAGTTTTTAAACCATCTACACTTGGGTCAGTATAAAGCAGGGCATTACGGTTGCCTTGCTTAATGCCATTGAACGTAAATTCTTTTTCAGAGTAGATCGGATAGTATTTTGAACTGTCATGAATGATATGTTGCGCAAGAGTCGCCATATCTTTGGCAGTCGAGAAATGTCCTTCAGCTGGCATACCTGTCGCATTGATGAATTGAGTATTCACCATGCCAATACGTTTCGCTTCTTGGTTCATCATGTGGGCAAAGGTGCCTTCATTGCCAGCAATATGTTCTGCCATAGCTTTAGAAGCATCGTTACCCGACTGAATGATAATGCCACGTAACATTTCTAATGCAGTTGCAGTACCGTTGAGCGGAACGTACATACATGACTCAGTGCTGCTGCCGCGACACCAAGCCGACTCATTCATACGTACTTTTTCATTTTCAGTTAGTTCACCGCTTAATAACTTTTGCTCAATGATGTAACTGGTCATCATTTTTGTCATTGAAGCAGGAGCTAATTTTTCGTTTTCATTTTTAGAAGCAAGGATTTGCCCTGTCTCATAGTCCATCAGCACATAAGATTTATTATTTAATTCAGGTGGTGCAGAAAGGACAGTTGCCGCGAATGAAAAACTAGGTGCAAGTAGTAATGCGGCAAGGGCGGTTTTTCGGGTCATTCTGGGTGGTTCCAATAACTTAGGTATAAGCACAAAGAGCCTAGCATTTTAGGACAAAGCTAGGCGGACTGCTATGGGGTGCAAGCGCTTATTTTAAAAGTATTGTAACCAATTGGTATTATTTGCTGTAAGCAGTCAATTCTTTGCAAATCGCACCATTTTTCTTATCGCCAGCTTTCTTCGCATCAGACTGCGCTTCTTTTAAAGCGTCTTTAAAACTTTTTTGTTTGCTGAGTTGCTGTAAAGCATTTACTGGGTTCTTTTCATTCGGCATATATTCTTTAGCTAATTTTGCATAACCCGCTTCAAACTTTGGTTGATCTTTGTCATTCACCAATTTTGGGCAGACTTCAGATAGTACATAGATAGCTGCAAGTTCTTGAGTAGTTACTTGAGGTGTAGGGGTAACTTCAATTTTTTCATCTGCGGCATGTGCAGACAAGGTAGTGAAAGCAAAAGCAGAAAGGCTAAGGGCACAAAGAGATTTTACAAAAGAGTTTTTCATTTAAATAACCTGTTAAATAACCTAAAAGATATCAAATAGCTAAAATTTATTAGCCAAGCTTAATCATATTTTGGGTAGAGATCAGTAGAAAATTGTATTGAAGCTGTTTAGAAATCAATACATTGTGAAAGAAAAAAGGATGAGGCTATAAAGCGTCATCCTTTTTTGGCAGGTTTGATGCAATTAGGACTAACCTATTGAGAGGGCGTCCAAATCTGAATGATCAATTAACCTTCATAATTTAAAACGTCATCACAAACTGATTTTTGTTCAGCTTTATCAGTTTCTTTAGCAGCTTGACGTGCTTCTTCAAGAACTGATTTATATTCGCTGTCAGACTGTAGTTTTTCTAAAGTCATTGATTTATCAGAATAATCAGCAAGATATGTTTTAGTGAGTGCTTGAATGTTGGCATCAAATTTTGCATTTTGACCAATAATCGCAGGGCATACTTCTAACATGACTTGTGCAGATGCAATGTCTTCTTTTACGATGGTATTGGCTTCTTCTTGAGTGAAGTCATTGTCTGCGACCACAGTTTGAGTCATGCAAGCTGCTAGAGCAAAGCCCAATAAACCACGAAGTGCTACGGTTTTATTCATTTTGTACACACACATTTATGCTGGATGTTGAAATGTAAATATATATAATTATTCATATATTTCAATAAAATGTTCTTGCGAGTCATTTTTAATTTTTTAGTAATGGAAATTTAGTTGTGAATATATTAATTGCCAATGATGATGGCGTTTTTGCTCCCGGTATCCAAGCTTTAGCACATGCATTGCGTCCTCTCGGTCGTGTGGTGATTGTTGCACCTGAAAGTGAACGCAGTGGTTTTTCAAGTGCACTGACTTTAGATCGACCATTACGACCTGTCGAAATTGCACCAAATATGTGGGCGGTAAATGGCACACCTGCGGACTGTGTGTATTTATCAATGAATGGCTTGTTCGATTTTGAATTTGATTTGGTGGTGAGTGGGATCAATAGCGGCGCAAATCTGGGTGATGATGTGCTGTATTCAGGGACGGTCGGTGCCGCATTTGAAGGTCGTCTAATGAAACAACCTGCGCTAGCCGTGTCTTTGGCTGGGCCGAATGTGCGTAGTTATAACAACCCTGAAGATTATGCCGTAGCTGCACAATGGGTGCATGACTTTATTGCCAATGGCTTACCTGCGCTACCTGCACGACATATTTTTAATATCAATATTCCAGATGTCGCTGAACTTCAAGGCACTAAAGTGACCTATCAAGGGCGACGTTTACAGTCCAAACCGATTACCAGTCATGTAGACCCGCGTGGTCGTCAAGTCTATTGGATTGGCTTGGCAGGTGAGGCTGTGGCAGAGCCTAAAAAAGGCTTAACCGATATCGAGTCAGATTTCTTTGCCGTGGCAAATGGTTATGTCAGTGTAACGCCTATACAAATGGATGCTACAAACTATGAGATTTTGAATAACTTGCACTCAGAGTTATCTAAATCTTAAGTATTAATGTTATAACTTTGTGAAAATGGTTATGCCGCAACTTTTTTAGAGTGGATTTTTGCTAATCTTAGCCCATTCATAATGACTATATTTGAATTATTAGTGAGGAAGATGATGTCCCTGGTGTCACAATATCGCGTTATTGCCGCTCCTGCAGCATTATTTAAGACCCTTGTTTTATCTGCTGCGGTTGTTGCGACTTTGGTCATGACTGGCTGTGCGTCAAAACCACAAATTAATAATGCGACCCGTTATGCGACTGCTCCGGATTATTATACAGTTCGTTCGGGAGATACTTTAAGTGGCATTGCCGCTCGCTATGGTTTGAGCTATGTCAGCATTGCAGAAATGAACGATATTGCGCAGCCTTATCGCATCTATGTTGGACAATCCATTCGCCTTAAAAATAGTGGCTCTCGTCGTACGACGTCTACACAAGCCATGACTCAAGCGGCACCAATTCAACGCCAAACGATTGCAATGCCAACGCAAACAGCGCCTGTGACTCAAGCTTCAACCACACCATCGACAGTGACGCGAACTACAGTTCCAACGCCTGTGGTCAGTTCTTCAAGTTTACGTTGGGTGAGTCCAGTATCGCGTCCTACGGTATTACAAGGCTATAACTTAGCATCGAATGTGAAAGGAACACGTTACGCAGGTAATACAGGTGATCCTATTTTTGCAGCAGCTGATGGTCAAGTGGTCTATGCCGCCGATGGTCTTAAAGAGTACGGCAATTTAATTTTGGTGAAGCATATTAATGGCTATATCACCGCATATGCACATAACAGTAAAATGAATGTCAAAAGTGGTGATACTGTGAAAGCAGGGCAGCAAATTGGTGAGATGGGTTCATCGGGTACAAACCGTACGATGCTTGAGTTTCAGGTGCGTTTAGATGGTAAACCAATCAATCCAACTGCAGTTTTACCAAATAATTAAATATATAATGCAAAAGCAAAATATCCCCGTATAATACAATGAGTTGCTTTTATCGAAAGATGAAGCTTCTCATAAGTTTATGAGGGAAATTTATGTTAGATCAACTTCGAGCAATGGGTGTCTTTGCTTGCGTTGTGGAAAAAAATTCGTTTAGCGGTGCTGCTCGTGAGTTAGGTATTACCACGAGTGCCGTGAGTCAGCAAATCCGCTCACTAGAGCAGGATATGGAAGTCATTCTTTTACATCGTTCAACACGTAAGTTGAGTTTGACAGAAGCTGGACAAGCTTTTTTTCATAGTTGCCAAGAGATGCTATCTGCCGCAGAGCGCGGCAAAATTCGTATCAATGAACTTCGTGACGACTTAGTCGGTGAATTACGTATTGCATCAACACCAGAACTTTGTGCGAATCATGTGATTCCTGCATTGTCACATTGGATGTCGGCACATCGTGGTTTATCAGTTCATTTAGAAGCAGATAATCAATATATTGACTTAATTGATGGACGCATTGATATTGCGCTACGCATGAGTTCAAAAATTGATGATCAACAGTTTCATGTCGTGCCATTGGCGCATGTTGAACAAGTTCTCGTTGCTGCACCAAGCTATATCAACCAAACCAGTTTAATTACACGACCAGAAGATTTACAAAATCATGATATGGTTCAAATAAATTTGGTTAAAAACTTTCAGCATTTTGCATTTGAAAATGCAGTGACGAAAGAGCATGTTGCATTGGATGTGCATTCCCGATTTACAACAAATAATGTATTTGCTGCAAAAGCAATGTGCCAACAAGGACATGGCATTGCAAGAATATTATATCTAGATACGCAAAAAGACTTATTAAACGGTTCTCTTGTTGAAGTTTTACCAGAATGGCGCTTACCATCATTCACTCTATATGCTGTGATGTCTAAACGTGATCAACAGCCTACCAAGATTCATCGTTGCCTAGATGCATTAAAATTGTATTTCAGTCAATTACCAGGCGGACGTGTATACCAAGAAGCCTCATAAAAACAAAAAAGGTTTAAAAAGATATAAAAAAAAGCCGCAATCAGCGGCTTTTTTTACTTTCGGCACAAATTACGCTAGAAAGTTTTTCACCATTTTAACAATGCGTTCAATCAAGATATCCGCTTGTTCTTTATTGATGTTTAGCGTAGGTAATAAACGAATCACAGAACCTGCTGTTACGTTAATAATCAAGTGATGCTCATCACGTGCAATATTCACAAGTTCACCACATGCTTTTGGTAATTCAATGCCGACCATTAAACCAAAACCACGAACAGTTACGTTTTGATCGGCAAGTTGCTCTGTGAATTGCTCAACAAGGTACGCACCCATATTTGCAGCATTTTCAACAAGGTTTTCTTTTTGAATGGTATCAATCACGGTATAAACCACACGTGAACCTAATGCTGTACCGCTATAAGTTGAACCGTGGTTACCCGCTGTTAAAACGCCAACACCACGACCTTGAGTCATGACTGCGCCGATAGGGAAGCCATTACCTAGACCTTTTGCTGTAGTTAGCACGTCAGGAATAATATTGGTGTGTTGATATGCAAAGTATTTACCAGTACGGCCGTTACCTGTTTGCACTTCATCAAGCATCATTAACCAGTTGTGTTGGTTACAGATACGACGAATATCTTCTAAATAGCTAAAACCTTGAGGAGCAGTGTTGACGCCACCTTCGCCTTGGATCGGCTCAACCAAAATCGCTACGATGTCTGGGTGGTGAATTGCAGCTTCTTCAATTGCTTCAATATCACCGAAAGGCACACGAATGAAACCTTCAACCAGTGGGCCAAAACCTTCCTGAACTTTTTTGTTACCTGTTGCAGATAATGTCGCCATGGTACGACCATGGAATGAATGATCAGCAACAATAATTTTAGGGCTTGCAACACCTTGCATATGACCAAATTTACGTGCAATTTTGATTGCACCTTCATTTGATTCTGCACCACTATTTGAGAAGAAAACTTCTTCCATACCCGCAACTTCAGCTAATTTTTGCGCAGCAGCCGTTTGCCAAGGCACTTCAAATAAGTTACTGGTATGAATGAGGGTCGCTGCCTGTTCAGCAATTGCAGCTGTAATTGAAGGATGTGAGTGACCTAAACCACAAACAGCGATCCCTGTCAGTGCGTCTAAGTATTCTGTGCCATCTGCGGTATATAGGTGAGCACCTTGACCTCGGACAAAGCTGATCGGTTGGCGGCCAAATACTGGCATCAAGTGCGATGGTTGATCAGTTTGTACTGGGGCAAGGGTAATGTTATTCATGACTAACTCTAATTTGTCAGGTGATTGAAATAATATAGAGGAGACGCCATATATATATGAGCATCAAGAGGTCTATATAAGCAAAATATGACTCACTTGAAAAGCTGAAATGTAAATAAAACGTGAAATATTGCTTTAGTCATATTGTTTTACTCAGTTTTGGGTATAATGCGAAGCAGATTTATTGAGGATATATCAATGACTGAACAAGCACGCGATACAGAAGCGTTAATTCGTGACCAAATTGCTAAACACGCAGTTCTACTTTACATGAAAGGCACTCCACAGTTTCCACAGTGTGGTTTCTCTGCGCGTGCAGTAGAAGCGCTCAGTCAAATTGGTCGTCCATTTGCTTATGTAAATATTCTTGAAAATCAAGATATTCGCGCAACCCTTCCACAAATTGCAAACTGGCCGACTTTCCCACAATTATGGATCAATGGTGAATTGATCGGTGGTAGTGACATTATGCTTGATATGTTCCAAAAAGGTGAATTACAACCTTTAGTTGAACAATATAGCCCAGCTCCGGAAGCTTAATTGGATATGTATTTGATGATTTTAATCATTGGATACAGATAAAAAATAGCGCCTTTAAGGCGCTTTTTTTATGACTTAATTATCTAAAAAGTCTGGGGTTATGCGTTTTTCCACCATTTCAAAGGCATTTAAAGTGCAATGAATGGTGGAAAAATCAACAAATGAATAATCTAATCGAACATTTATGACGGATTGTCTTCAGTCGGACTTTCTTCAACACGTTGCTCGTTTTCAGCAGTCCCATTTTTAGCAGTACTGTCTTGAGCTTCAGACTTCTTTGCCTTTTTATCTTTGTCCTTTTTTGACTTCTTCTTTTTTTTCTTTTTCTTTGGCTCTTCTTCCTCAAACTCAGCACCATCTTCAATCGCTTGCCAGTATTCAAGTTGCTCCATGACAGCAGCGTAGATTGAGCCTTTGCTATAACGACCTTTTCTATCAAGAGTGCCTACTGGACGCGCCATCAAAATTTCTAATGCTTGATCAATGGTATCTATGGCGTGAATATGGAATTGACCTTGTTGCACAGCTTCAATCACATCTTTGCGTAACATCAAGTGCTGCATATTTTGGCGTGGAATAATCACACCTTGCTTGCCTGTTAGCCCTTGTAATTTACATGCATCATAGAAGCCTTCAATCTTGGCATTTACACCACCAATCGGTTGAACTTGACCCAATTGGTTCATTGAGCCAGTGATTGCCCATGATTGATCGATCGGTAATTGGCTAATAGCGGAAATCAGAGCTGAAAGCTCTGCAACAGTTGCGCTGTCGCCATCTACTTGGCCATAGCTTTGCTCAAAGGCAAGGGCAGCAGAAAAATGTAAAATTTGTTCACGACCAAAGTGTGCCTTTAAGAAACTCGACATCAGCAGGACGCCTTTGGCATGTAAAGAACCACCAAGTTCTACACTACGCTCGATATCTAAAATATCGCCGCCGCCTTGATAAACCGAAGCCGTTAAGCGTGACGGTAAACCAAATTCAACATCTGCATATTGAATCACAGAGAGGGCGTTGATCTGCCCGAATCGATGACCTTTGGTTTCGATTAACTGTGTACCGCGACTGAGATCTTGCCAATACAATTCACGTAAGTAGCCTAGACGGTATTTACGATGATCAAGAGCGGTGTTGATATGTGTTTCTGTCACCATTTTATCGCCAGCGAGGGCTGCATGATGATGTGCTTCACGAATCAAATCACCTAAGGTGAGGGCATGTAATGACAAAGAGCTTTGATCTTCAGCTTGACGACTTGAATCAGTTAACAGTGCTGCGAGAGCCGTACGGTCAAACGGCAGAAGTTTATCTGTTTGCACATAGTCAGCAATCAGCTGCATATATGCCTGCTCATTAATGTCATTACGTTGTAATGTATCGGTAAAATCGGCACGAATTTTAAAGACACTGCCAAGTTCAGGTTCGAGTTCTAAAATATCGTAATAAATATCAGGTTCAGCAAGCAGGATCACTTTGATATTTAAATCAATGGCTTCTGGCTCAATCGAAATACTGCCTGTTAGCGTGAGCATGTGTTCAAGTGAAGACAGCTTTAAATGTCCTGATTTTAATGCACGTTTTAGACCTTGCCATGCATAAGGCTGTTCTAAAAGTTGTTCAGCTTCCAAGATGAGGAATCCACCATTGGCCTTATGTAATGCACCGGGACGGATTAAGGTAAAGTCTGTGGTGATGGTACCGTTTTGAGTTAGTTGTTCAACATGACCTAACAAATTGTAATGGGTAGGGAAATCTTCAAAAATGACGGGCGCACCAGCATTAGGTTTGTGTGTGGCAATGATGTTTGCTTGGTAGCGAGATGGCACGCGGTTAAATTGGCCGGGTGTAAAGTCATCTTCTTCTTGCTCAAGCACAAACTCAACATTTTGAATGATGTCATCTGCATATTGCTTCAGATAATCTTCCAAGCCTTCAACCATGCTGAATTTATTTTGAATTAGATCAATACGCGGCATGACGACTTGTTTAGCAATTTCACGGTTTAAAACCTGAACTTTATCGCGTGCGTCATCTTCAAGATCACCAAGATGTAGACCAAGGCGTTCAAGTTTTTTATCCATATAACGGACGTTTGACGCAATTTCAGCTCGTTGTTTACTGCTTAGTGCATTGATGTCTTCTTTGGACATTTCTTGGTATTTGTTATCGACCAAATGCACGGGAACGAAACAATGATCATCATCCTGAGAAATCAGTTTAAGATCGAGCTCTTCACCTTCTCGGGTTAATTCAACTAAAGCAAGATGTTGTTCATCACCAGCATGTTGGCGAATCATTTCAATGCGATTGTGATAGGTTTCTGCGGTGAAGCGACGTTCAAGCTGTTTTAATATGGTTTGCCAACTTTGATGTAATAACGCTTGGAATTTTGTCGCTTGACCAGAAGGAAGTTTTAGCGCAATTGGTTCACGCGGAAACTTAAAATTATTGACATAGACCCAATCTGAAGGCGTTGGCATATTTTTAGCGTGTTGTTGTAATAAGCGCTTAATCATGGTGCGCTTACCTAAGCCTGCGGTACCTACAGCAAAAATGTTATAGCCTGAATAGGGCAATGCAATGCCAGCTTCAACCGAAGCTCGGGCACGATCTTGTCCTAAAAAGTCATTGAGTGGTTTAATCCGCTTGGTAGACGTCGGTATTTTTTTAAGCTCAGGCGTATGCGTCAGCTGAAGCGGCTGCAACTGGGTTTTAGTTAAAGTATTCTGTATTTCGGGTTGATCAAAAGCGCTCTTTAGTGTCGTTACTGTTTCTGCTAAGTTTTTTGTGTTGGTTTCATTAATGGTGGTTGATAAAGAAGAGTGAATTTGTTCAAGTCGCTGGGTCACTGTTGAATCCAAAAAACTAAAGAATAGAGATATGTAATTAAGGTATACAGGTTTAATGCCAAAGATCAAGCAACAGCATGCGAAATATCGATAAAATAAAACAATGATTTCATAAATGTTGTTGAAACCGTTGTCGTTAAGCGCTTGAATAGCAACATTCGATTTTGACAAAAATAACTGAGTCATGACAACACAAGCTTCAGGATGGAAATCTGCTTTTACTGCATTTTTAGACCGACGTGCGCTGATTATGCTTTTTCTTGGCTTTTCGGCCGGTATCCCAATTTTACTGATCTTTTCCAGTTTATCGCTTTGGTTAGGTGAAGCAGGAATTGATAAAAGTGCAGTGACTTTTTTTAGTTGGGCAGCGCTTGGCTACTCATTTAAGTTTGTTTGGGCGCCATTAATTGATGAGTTGCCTGTGCCATTTTTAACTAAACAACTCGGACGGCGCCGTGCATGGTTGTTGATCGCTCAGGTTCTCATTATCTGTGCAATTTGTATCATGGCATTTTCAGATCCTGCTTTAGGACAAAGCTATATTTACCAAATGGCCGCTGGCGCTGTATTGCTAGGTTTTTCTGCCGCAACGCAAGACATTGTGATTGATGCTTATCGTATTGAGTTGGCAGAAACTGAAATGCAGACCGTTTTAGCTTCGACTTATAATGCAGGTTATCGTATCGGCATGATCGTGGCAGGTGCAGGGGCGTTATTTTTGGCTGCATATTTAGGCACGGCCAAAGGTAACTATATTTATGAAGCTTGGAAATATACTTACCTTGCAATGGCTGCTGTAATGGTTATCGGTATTATCACAACTTTATCGATACGTGAGCCGCAGGTTGACCGTGTACAAAAGCATTATAAACGGACCGACTATTATCGCTTAGTCGCTGTATTTTTTGCTGCGGTGGTTGCTTTTGTTTTGAGTTATATCTATTCAGGTGTTGCGGTTGAAAGCTTGAAAGAGCAGTGGCAAATTTCAGACTCATTTGCATTGTTCTGTTTAGAGGCTGTACGCTTTATTGGTTCAGCTATGGTTGCTTTTGGTGTCGGTTCTGTTTTAGTGAAATCAGGTGCTGTAAATAAGCAGATGGCATTTGAAACTTGGGTTAATCCAGTTGCAGATTTCTTTAAGCGCTATGGTCTAAAACTGGCTTTAGTACTGTTGTTACTTATTGGTTTTTACCGTATTTCCGATATTATCGCCGGCGTCATTTCTAATGTGTTTTATCAAGATTTAAACTTCACCAAAGAGCAGATTGCCGAAGCTGTAAAAGTCTATGGTGTGATATTTAGCTTGGTTGGTGGCTTCCTTGGCGGTTTGCTAGCGCAGCGCATGAACATTATGAAATTGATGTTTGTTGGTGCGATTTTAGCAAGTTCAACAAACTTGATTTTTATCGGTCTGGTCAAATCAGGTCAGCCATTGAGTGATGTCACTGTCAATGTAGCAGGGCAGCAATATACAGCGACGCCGGATGACACGGGAGCTTGGGCAGTTCAAATTCCAAAAGCAGTCTTGGCGGCTGATCAAAATATTCAGGTCAGTGCGGATTATCAGTCTAAGAATCAACATCCAGTACAGGTGAGTTTACCGTATCTGAATAATTCTTTTTCAAACTCAGCAATGATGTTGCTGCCAGTGACTTCAGATAACACGATTTCAGCTCAAGAGACTGCAAATAGTATCGTGGTCCGTGGACAATACTTGGCAGGCGAGTTAAAAGAAAATCAAAAAATTCAAATTATTTTGGATGCTAAACCATTCGACGCGAAGCTTGATAAAACTGGTGTTTTTAGTGCTGCAATTCCAGGGCAAGCGCTCGAAACAGCAAAGCAAAAAACATTAACGGCTCAACTGCTAGAAAATGATGTAGTGAAAAAGAGTGTCGATTTAGCATATCAAGTGAATACAGCGGCCAATATGGCGGGTGTGCTTGGTGTTGATATTCAACCGATTAATTTGGCTAGTGCTGAACAAAATGTGGACATCAAAGGTAAGGTCATTAAGCCTTATAGTTCGCTGTGGCTATATTTCGCGATTATTGTTGATAATTTGGCGTCAGGTCTTGCTGGTGCGGCATTTATTGCATTTTTATCGAGCTTGACCAGTGTTTCTTTCACAGCCGTTCAATATGCCATCTTTAGTTCATTAATGACTTTAACTCCTAAAATTTTAGGCGGTTATTCAGGTACGATTGTGACCAATATCGGTTATCCAAACTTTTTCTTGATGACGACTTTAATTGGTATTCCGATTTTGATTTTAGTGGTTTGGGTCGCCAAGCTATTGAAAGAACATGAACAAAAATCCAATTCATAATTCAATTTAAATTAAAAAAGCCCATTCAATCTGAACGGGCTTTTTTAATCTAAGCTTATAAATAGCCTAAGCATATCTGCGGTTTTGGACAAGGATATTTGAAATAAGCAGGTATATGCGTTCTAGACTTAAATTGAACTTTGCATGTTAAATCCCTATAGTATTCAGACATAATGATAGATTTAGGAAACTCGATTATGCGCATGCTGCATACCATGTTACGTGTAGGCAATTTAGAGCGTTCATTGGCGTTCTATACTGAAGTACTCGGTATGACTTTGCTTCGTAAGCGTGATTATGAAGAAGGTCGTTTTACTTTGGCATTTGTGGGCTATGGTGATGAAGAAAATCATACTGTACTTGAGTTAACGCATAACTGGGATACGGAGAGTTATGAATTGGGTAACGCTTATGGCCATATTGCTATTGCAGTAGATGATGCCTACAAGGCTTGTGAAGAAATTAAAGCACGTGGCGGAAACGTGGTACGTGAAGCAGGACCAATGAAAGGTGGTGTGACCGTCATTGCCTTTGTTGAAGATCCCGATGGCTATAAAATTGAGTTGATCCAACAAGACTCAAATGCACGAAATAATTAATGTGCAATCATTAATATAAAGTCATATGTAATGCTGAATATTCTTATTTATAAATTTTTTTGCGTTGAGCTCACTATCAACGTTTAAAATAATGAATATATCTGAGAAAAGCTGGCTTTATTTATATGGCCCAGTAAGATGAAATTTACTCAATGGTAAATTTAGCTTATTGGGCATTTTTGTGCCGATCAGCTTTAAAGGGAAATTTTTACAGGATGTTGTTATGCTAAAAATGTTGGCTTTGGATCGTTTTACCATTCTACTTTTTGTAATGGTCATACTTGCGACTTTTTTGCCTGTCAGTGGTCAAGCTGCAGAAATTTTTGGCTATATTACAACGGCTGCAATTGCCATTTTATTTTTTCTACATGGTGCAAAGTTATCTCGTGAGGCTGTGGTTGAAGGCATAATGCATTGGAAGTTACATGCTTTAGTTTTTGCTTTTACCTTTGCATTATTTCCATTATTGGGTTTAATGGCGAAACCAATCCTCGTGCCGATGTTAGGGCAAGAGTTGTATTGGGGCTTTTTGTTTATGTGCTTTTTACCTTCGACAGTACAGTCTTCCATTGCATTTACTTCGGTAGCACAGGGTAATGTTGCTGGTGCAGTCTGTAGTGCATCATTTTCAAATATTATTGGTATGTTTATTACCCCAGTGATGGTGGCCTATTTTATTCTCGGCCAGTCACAACATAACTACGATCCGACAGCATCTATTATTCAAATTACGCTGTTATTGCTGATTCCATTCATTTTAGGGCAGCTCCTCCGTCCTTGGGTGTTTCCTTATATGAAGAAAATGCCAAAAATTGTGAAGGTATTTGATCAGGGCTCAATTTTGATGGTGGTCTATGGTGCATTCAGTAGTGCGGTGGTGGCAGGGCTTTGGCATCAAGTAAGTGGTATGACCTTATTCCTATTGATTGTGGCGTGCTCAGTTCTATTAACGATTATTATGTTATTGGCGTTATATGTGCCACGTTGGTTGGGCTTTAGCCGAGCTGATCAAAAGACGATTTTCTTTTGTGGCTCTAAAAAAACCTTGGCGAGTGGTGTGCCCATGGCACAAATTTTATTTATTGGGCAGCCGATGGGGATGATAGTTTTACCAATTATGATCTTTCACCAAATTCAGTTGATGGTCTGTGGTGTGATTGCCAACCTTTGGGCAAAACAGAGCCGTGGGCAAGGGTAAGGACGAGATGAATAGGTCCTTTTAAAATACCTTATATAGATGGAAAGAAAATAATCATGAAAATTAAAAAAGGCTTTTTCATTTTATTCTTGGGTATGAACACAGTCGTTCATGCTCAAGAGGATTTATCTTTAAATAGTAACCGTGATGTCATTGAAAAAATGCCGCTCATCAGCCTACAGCCCATGTTGGATTTTTGTCGTGATCGACAACCACAGATGAATACGGAATTAGATCAGGCTTATCAAGCTGCAAAGCTTAAATTAATTGCTGCGGTTCAGGCTATCCGTTTTAATGGTGTAGAGCCATTAAAAGCAAAAGATGTTGATCAGCCCGTCGATGCACAATTTAAACAGCAGCTTCAAGGTATGTTAGAGGGCATGAGCAGATCATTACAGTCAGTAAATGCAGCGACGTTTTGTCCTGCATTTATTGAAAAATTAAAACATTTTGATCAAGCCCAATTTCAGCGTACAGTCGAATTACAATATCAGAAATATTTAGAGCAAGCTCAACCTAAAGAGTAGAGTGATTCAGCCTTGAATATCTATTTATTAACAATAAAAAATCAGCTATAATTTGCCCCAACTTGTTGTGCTTAGCTCTGGCGGTATCCGTCTCGGTGGGCCAAAAGAATGGTCTGTTATGGTGTTGGTCTGCTTTTTTAAGCCTTCCTTGTAGTGATGCAAGAGTGATCAATTGCGATGACAGCTAAACCTTCTTTAATCTTAGGAGTAATCGACGATGCGCGCCGATATTCACCCAAAATATGAAACTTTAGTTGCTACATGTTCATGCGGTAACGTAATTGAAACTCGTTCAGCTCTTGGTAAAGAAACTATTTACCTAGACGTATGTTCTGCTTGCCACCCATTCTACACTGGTAAACAGAAAAGCGTTGACACTGGCGGTCGTATCGACAAATTCAAACAACGTTTTGCTGGTATGTCACGTTCTATCAAACGTTAATATCCAAAACGAAAAAACGGGCTTTATGCCCGTTTTTTTGTGCCGATAAAAAGATCAACCTTAAATCGGCAATGTTCAGAACCTTATTGGTCCTGAACATCGATGAGATGGTCGAGTTTCTTCTGGAAATAATCACCTTGAATAAAACGAGCTTCTACATTCCAAGCATTGGCAAACAGTGTCATGTCATTTAATTCACGTAGCATGATTTCAACAGTTTTGATTTCATGATAAGTGGTAATTTTTTCTTGCAGCTCTTGGCATGACTTGTCGTTTGCAAGCATTTGGGTCAAGCTTGAATCTAGTGTTAAGCAGTGAACATCCATTTGACGTAATAATGATTCACTAAACATCGAATGACCAAAATTACGTAAAGCCAGTTCGGCACCATTTTTACGAAGTTCAACAAATGCTTTTTGAGCGGCATCAATATTGAGCTGAATGTCTTCTTCTGCAAATTGTAAAATCAGTGGATTCTTCAATTTACTACGAATAATCGTAATGAGTTTTGAAATAAACTCAGGGAAGGTGCGGTCGTTATATAGCACTTCCTTGTTGAGGTTAACGATTAATTTAGCTTCAGGGAACTGAGTAATAAAGTTGTGTAGCTGTTTACACGATTCAACCAAGATCCAACGATCCAATTTAATGGATAGCTCTGAGTCTTCAGCCAATTCACGTAGTTGGGCGATATCTTTCCATTTATTTTCAAAAATAAAGCCGCTGGTTACTTCATAAGTATAAAGATGTGAATCTTCTTTATCATACAGTTGCTGATATTTAAGATGAATTTCACCGCGTTCTAAGCAGTTGCGAAGGGCCTTGATAACAGGAGCTTCATCACTAACGACAATCGGCGCAATTTGTGCTTCTGGTGTACCGAAATCCAAACTTGGTATGTCAATTTCTAATGGAATAGTTAAATCGATTTCAGGTGCTTGTTGGTTGGTTGGTAGCGCAGTATTAAAGGCTTTCGCAATAAAGGTATCAAAATGTGCTTCATCACGAATATCGCTGTCTAAAACACTGTATCCTATGCGTAAATTTAATGGATAAGTTTCATTGTTTACACTGAGTAATTGAGGTTTGCTCAGGGTATTAAGACCAATCAATTTAGACTCAAGTTTGAGCTGATTATCCGCTTGGAATAAGGCAACGATTGCACCATTATCTAAACCAAATAATGGAGCATGCGTCTGATCTTTCAAGAAGTCTTTAATATTGGTGAAATAGCTCTTATAAGTATTCCAATCTTTTTGAAAAATCGCATCTGAGCAAGAAGCCAATGTAAATAGAACTAATGCATTTACATTAGCAGGTTGCTGAGCAATAGTACGGTTGAGTTGTTGAAATGCTTTTGGTTTTTGTGGGCTAGCTTCAACTTGAGCATTGCTTACAGCATTGCTGCTTTGACTGCCAATTTCAATTGCGAGCTTTAAAGCATCTTCTTCAGCTGCGGCAATAAATTCGAGTTTTAGTGGGTTTTGCCCAGCCACTGCGATATTTTGTGAAACGAGATCAAAACGTCCTAAATCGAGCTGCCCTTGGCTAATTTTTTTAAAGCGTTGCTTAAAGTCGTTAAGGTCAGTAGGTTGTAATAGATCGAGTAAAGGCAGACCAATTACATCATCTTCATTTTTTAGACCAAACAAAGTGAGATATTCAGCATTGGCTTGAATATGAATGCCTTCTTGAATCACGGCAACCGCTTTACGACTATCTTCAACTAAAGACTGGGTTTGGATTTGAGCTGTTTCGAGCTCTTCCATTAAATGTTGCTGCGATTGTTGTAGGCGACTAAAGGATAAAGCACGGATTAAACCAAAATAGAAACTCTCAGGTTCAGCAATATCGACAATGTCATAAATCCCTTTTTTGACTAAACTTGCATATTGTTCTGCTTGATAGTCTTCGGGTTTAAGTAAAATAATCGGTAAATTCGGTTGGCTCGATAGTTGAACTAAACTTAAAGCTTGTTCATATTTTAAATCATAAGCACGTCCAAAAATGATCAAGTCCCAATTGAGATTCAGCTGTTTTTCGAAATTTTGTAAATCATCAAGTAATATGGCATGAACTTGATGTTCGCTGTCTGTCAATAAATCACGTATCTGGTTAAAACGTATTTGATTATCATCAATAATGAGTAATCGAGTTTCCGTACGTTTTAGTTTTTTGGATAGTAATGGATTTCTCACTTTAATGCTTCCCATAAGTCGTTATTTTTGATCTCATTGCTCTGTTTCGCAATATAGTCTTTAACGACATTTTCTTGCTCTTCATTCAATAATTCATATTCAAAGCGAATAAAGCTTTGCGTCACCAACTGCGCTTTGGTGAGGTAGACTTTGATGTCTTCTTTGCCTAAGCGAAGGTGGACCGTTTGTTTCTCTCGGAAGAGATTTGCCCCAGGTAAAATTAAGGTCGTAGACACCTGATCTAGTTGTGTGGTCTGAACCAATAAAGCAGGTTGATGATTTGTTGTATTGCGGTCGGTACGAATATGGGCTGAACATGGATACAAATCTTGAGCCAGTACTTCGAGACCCAATTCCAAACTTTTTTCAGTCGATTGTTTGATCCAACGAACAACACCGCCACGCCATTGGCTTTGAGCATTTTCTTGGATCAAAATAAATTCGCCGGTTTTTAAATTGGCTGGGGTAGGCCCAGTCCATTTAATGCGATAACCATTCACACTAATATCTAAAACGTCGGCGGTATGAATTTGTTTCGCTTCACGATCTAGCGCTTTCGCATTGGTCATGCCCGTTGGCATATTTGAATCATGCGAATTGACAAAAGACGCTTCATTGTGGAATTGATAGTTGCCTTCTAAATCTAAAGTTTCATGGAAGTTTTTACCTTTAGAGAGATAGAAATGCGCCACCATTAAGCTAAAGCAAATATTGATTTGCGCAGAATATTCATAACGTTCATGACGACGTTCAGTGTTGTTGGTCAAAATATTATGAATATGGAAATACAGCGCAGGGGTTAAGAATAGCTTTTCATTTTTAGAAAGGAAATTGGCATTCTTAGTTTGCGTTTCGGTCAAATGATCGAGCAAGTTTTGCGTTGAAATGTACACATTGGCTTGATACGACCGATCTTGTTTAGAGTTATAAATCGGTGGATGATCTTTTTTCGTGTCTACAATATAGCGTGAAAGCGTGGTTTCTTTCGGTAGGATTTGAACCAATTTTACCCAGTCAAAGCTACATAAATACAAGCCTTGGATTTCAGCAGGGCGGATCTGATGATTATTGAAAATATCTAATAAGATCAATTGTGCATAAGCTTGGGCAATATTTGCAATTTGATGCTGAGTACCCAGTAACTGATTGACATTACTTTGATAGAAATTGTGTTCAATGGCACATTCAATCAGTTGATGTGCCGCAATCCATTGACCCGCCGTCGGTGTGGCATACAACATGTGTTGTTGATACAACAACAGTGTCAGTTGTTGCAACGCATAGTAGATTGATGCAATTCTAGCGGTTTGTAAGCTTTTTTTATGGCCGAATGAAAAAATCGAAAACTTTTGTTGATTGAGCTGCTGATTACATCGTTTGGCAATATCAATATAGATTTTGGCAAAGTGGCTACGTAATAACATGGCCAATTCAATGATTTGGTCATTACGATCCGTCGTAATTAGGCTCTGATTGGTAAAGTGCTTTTCTAAACTGGTAAGCACACTTTCCAAAGTTGGATGAACAATCTGAACCAAATCAAAACGTAGCATTTCTTGGCACTTGAGCTCAGAAATTTCTAGCAACGCATTAAACAGTGCTTTAGATGAAGTACCTAATTGTAAAATTGAAATGCCATTTAACCACTCTTGTAGTCCTTTGGCATTGGTAGGACAAAAGCTCAGTTTATCCAGCTTTAATTCAGTCGGATGTTGAAACGTATCTGAAGTATGCGTGGTCATCTTTATTATTTAACTCAAAAAGTTGAAGCCCCAAAAAGCGGTGTCTTGTTTTTCTCGCCCGCGATTTCCCGTACAAGTTTAGGAACCAAGTAACCCGGTAGATTCTCTAAAACTTCTTTATAAATTAAATCTATGTTCTGCGCCGGTGTATCAAAATGTGAAGCACCTTTGACTTTATCTAGAACATGTAAGTAATAAGGCATCACGCCTGCATCGAATAAGCGGTAACTTAGTTCGACCAATACATCAGCTGAATCATTGACCCCTTTCAATAAAACGGCTTGGTTAAGCACGGTGATTCCTTGTTTGACAAGCTGTTGAAGCTGGCTGCACGTAAAATCATCAAGCTCAGATGCATGATTTGAGTGTACCACTAGAATAATGCGTAGCCTACTGTTTTTTAAAATAGAAACCAGCTCTTCATCGACACGGTTGGGGATTACGATAGGAACTCGTGAATGAATTCTCAAAAATTTAATTTGTGGCAAAGTCGATAAACGTTCAATCCACACTTGAAGTTTACGATTTGATAGTGTGAGCGGGTCTCCACCACTTAAAATCACTTCATTAATATCGGGTTGTTGTTTGATATATTGTTTAATGTTTGTCCAATCGTCATTTTTAGGCAGGTTTTCTTGGTAGGGAAAATGCCGGCGGAAACAATAACGGCAATGGACCGCGCAGGCACCGGTTAAAGTCAGTAAAAAACGAGACTTGTACTTATGTAATACACCAGTCTGTTGGTTGGCTTGTTCTTCACCTAATGGGTCGGTAACAAAACCGGCGTGTTCTTCAAGTTCTAAATGATGCGGTAGGACTTGGAGTAAAAGCGGATCGAGCGGATTACCTTTTTGCATTTTTTCGACAAAAGCGCGCGGAACGCGTAGGCGAAACTCATCTGCTGCGAACTGAGCACCCGATAATAACTGATCATGCGAAAGTTCTAATACATCGAGTAATTCTTGAGGATTTGTTATCAAATCACTCAATTGGGTTTGCCAGTTTTGCTCTTGAAATAAATAGTTTATCATGCTGAATGTTTAAAAAATGCAGAAAGGTGAGTGGGGAATATTGCTGAAATTAATGCGTCGAACTTTGAAGTGTAAGCTGAAATAATTCCGATAAAGCTCACAACGGATGAAGCCTACAAAACATTTATTAAGTTTCAGTAAACAGCAATTTTACCTGTTTGTGGGCATTGTATAAACAAAGTTCTTTAATGTCTGAGTGTAAGTTAAGCAGCTTGACCCTTTTAATGGGGATTTTTTCGTTGCGACATGGTGCATTGGTCATTTAGAATACGCAATATCACATTAATGTGCATGTGGCAGCCAATGTTACAGTCAGTACTTGCTAAATGACATGTTACAGCCCATAGCATCTATAGATTAAAGTTAGTAAGTTTGGAGTGAGCCAGTCATGGCCTATTATTCTACGAATGATTTCAAGTCAGGCCTTAAGGTCATGCTTGACGGTAACCCATGTTCAATCATGGAAAACGAATACGTAAAACCAGGTAAAGGCCAAGCTTTTAACCGCGTAAAATTACGTAACCTTAAAACTGGTAAAGTTTTAGAAAAAACTTTCAAATCTGGTGATTCACTAGAAGCTGCTGACATCCAAGAAGTTGAAATGAACTACTTGTATAACGACGGTGAAATGTGGAACTTCATGGATCCAGAATCTTTCGAACAAATCGCTGCTGATAAAGTTGCTATGGGCGACGCGGCTAAATGGTTGAAAGATGACTCAAATGAACTTTGCACAATCATGCTTTGGAACGGTGTTCCTTTAACTGTGAGCGCGCCAAACTTCGTTGTATTAAAAATCGTTGAAACTGATCCAGGTGTACGTGGTGATACTTCAGGCGGTGGCGGTAAACCGGCTAAGCTTGAAACTGGTGCAGTTGTACGTGTTCCATTATTCGTACAGCAAGAAGAAAGCGTTCGTGTAGACACTCGTACTGGTGACTATTTAGAACGTGCATAATGGTTTAAAAATAGACTATTATCGAAAGGGATGAAGTGATTCATCCCTTTTTTTATACCTATTGGTTTAAATTTTTATTCCAAAGTATTAGATGAAAAAACCTATAACAGGAGTAGAGTTTCAAGGGAAGAAACAGCAGTACCTCGAACAAGAAAAATCAAGCTGATTTATTTCAACATTTATGAGGGATTGAGATGGAAACCATTCAACCGAAGTCAGGAATGGCTTCAAAGATTATCTGGCTGTTTGTAGCCATTCTAGGTGCCGTTTCATTCGGCATACTAGCACTCAGTCGAGGCGAGCATGTCAATGCAGTTTGGCTGATCCTTGCAGCAATCTGTGTGTATAGCATTGCATATCGTTTTTATAGTTTATTTATTGCCAATAAAGTCTTTGAACTGAATGAGCGACGTTTAACGCCTGCCCATCGCTTAGCTGACGGCTTGGATTATGTACCGACCAATAAAAGCGTTCTATTTGGTCACCACTTTGCTGCGATTGCAGGTGCAGGCCCATTAGTCGGACCGATCCTTGCTGCGCAAATGGGTTATTTGCCGGGAACAATTTGGCTCTTGGTGGGTGTCGTTCTTGCTGGTGCAGTTCAAGACTTTTTAGTCTTATTCATCTCGACACGTCGTGATGGTCGTTCACTCGGTGAAATGGCAAAACAAGAACTAGGTTCTTTTGCCGGAATTATCGTGATGCTTGGCGCACTAGGGGTGATGATCATCATTCTAGCGGTGCTGGCTTTGGTAGTTGTAAAAGCGTTGACCAACAGTCCGTGGGGTGTTTTCAGTATCGCTGCAACAGTGCCGATTGCGATTTTCATGGGTATCTACATGCGCTTTATCCGTCCAGGTAAAATTGCAGAAGTGTCGATCATTGGTTTTGTACTGATGATGGCAGGGATTATCTATGGTGGTGACATTGCACAGCACCCATACTGGGGGCCATTCTTTACACTTTCAGGTACTGAACTAACTTGGTGGTTGATTGGTTATGGTTTCGTGGCATCAGTATTACCCGTTTGGTTACTGCTTGCACCACGTGATTACCTATCTACTTTCTTGAAAATTGGTGTTATTGCAGGTTTGGCAATCGGGATCATGTTTGCTTTACCTGAAATGAAAATGCCAGCAGTAACGCATTTTATTGATGGTACAGGTCCTGTATTTGCAGGCTCAATGTTCCCATTCTTGTTTATTACCATTGCCTGTGGTGCGATTTCAGGTTTCCATGCGCTCGTTTCTTCAGGAACGACACCGAAACTTGTGAATAATGAAAAAGATATTCGCATGATCGGTTATGGCGGCATGTTGATGGAGTCTTTTGTTGCGATTATGGCTTTGGTCTGTGCAACGATTCTTGAGCCTGGTGTGTATTTTGCGATTAATGCGCCAGTAGCTGTGATTGGTACAACGGTTGAGTCCGCTGCAGAAGCAGTTCGTACATTAGGCTTCGTGGTAACACCTGAAGCATTGACCTTACTTGCACAAGAAGTGGGTGAAAATTCGATTCTGTCTCGTACAGGTGGTGCACCAACATTTGCGATTGGTATGGCGCATATCATTACGGAAATTTTTAATAACCGTTCAATGATGGCGTTCTGGTATCACTTTGCGATTTTATTCGAAGCACTTTTCATTTTAACGGCAGTTGATGCGGGTACACGTGCATGTCGTTTCATGGTGCAAGATACTGTGGGTATCGTGATTCCTGAGGTAAAAAACTCACATAACTTCTTCGGAAATCTCTTAGGTACAGCGGTGGCTGTTGCAGGTTGGGGCTTCTTCGTTTACCAAGGCGTGGTTGATCCACTCGGCGGTATTAATAGCTTATGGCCGCTATTTGGTATTGGTAACCAAATTCTTGCTGCGATGGCATTGATCTTGGGTACAGTGATTTTATTCAAGATGAAAAAACAAAAGTATGTTTGGGTGACAATTATCCCAACATTATTCTTGTTTATTACTTCAATGACCGCTGGTTGGCAGAAGATTTTCCACGAAAATCCAAAGATTGGTTTCTTGGCTCAGGCAGATCGTTTTAACGCAGCCATTGCGAAGAATGAATTGTTGGCACCTGCGAAAACCATGGCTGAAATGCATACGGTTGCATTGTCGAATCAAATCAATGCCGGTCTTTGTGCATTCTTTATGATTGTGGCATTTGTGATGTTATTTGCAGCGATTGGTGTGGTGCGTCGTGCTTTGGCAAATCCAAATCCATCGGTGAATGAAGCAGAAGCGATTTACCGTGACCCAGCTGAAATTAATCCGTCGAATTCAGCACATTAATAGGGGAATATGAATGAACCTGAAGTTTGCAAAAAGTGGAAAAACGGTGATTTATAAAATCATTAAAATGACCATTATGTCGCAGAAGGATCTAATTCTGAACCCGAAAAATTGGTCACGTATTGCGACGTTGTGGCAACGTTTACAGCAAAGCTTCCGCCTGATGGTGGGTGTGCCAGATTACCAAAACTATTTGGAACATATGGCAAAACATCATCCTGATTTGGAAGCGATGGATGCAAAAACATTTTATCGTCACTGTGTAGATGCACGTTATCCATCAGCTGGTGGTGACATGAAGAAGTGTCCTTGCTAATGCTTTGACTTGTGCTAAAAATCCAATAAAAAAAGCGTTCTTCGGGACGCTTTTTTTTTGCTGAATTGTGATCAGTCGAAGCGAAAACAACGCTTTTGTATACCCAATAAATATCAAGCGTATGTATTTAAAGTATTGAACTGGGTATAGATTGGAGATAAACACTGTATTTTTAAATAAAACCCTGTATGTTAGTCATTCATTTAACTTTTTTATTGGGGAATAAAAGGTGTTTTGGGGATCAGAGAAAAGCCAACAAAATAATACATCAACGCTTTTAAGTGAGCAGAGCCTTGCGCCTTTTTACCCGAAAATAAATACATTCCTCGAACAAATTAACCAAATTATTTTGGATAAAAATCAGCAAACCAAATTGGCTTTAGCTTGTCTATTGGCAGGCGGGCATGTGCTATTTGAAGACTTACCTGGTTTAGGAAAAACGACATTATCTAGCGCCTTGTCACATTTGGCGGGATTAAAGTTTCAACGGATTCAATTTACCAATGACATGCTGGCCAGCGATGTGATTGGGGTAAATATGTTTAATCAAAAAGAACATCATTTTGAGTTTAAATCTGGGCCGATTTTTACCCAAATTTTATTGGCAGATGAAATCAACCGTTGTAGTCCAAAGACCCAAAGTGCTTTATTGGAAGCGATGGAAGAGGGGTATGTGACGGTTGATGGTGTGCGCTATGCTTTGCCTCAACCATTTTGGGTGATTGCGACACAAAACCCTTTATTTCAAAGTGGTACTTATGCCTTACCTGAGTCCCAGTTGGACCGGTTTTTAATGCGTTTGTCTTTAGGTTATCCATCGCGTCAGGCAGAGAAATTATTGCTCCAACAAACTTCACGCCATGATCTGATTGCGGCATTAGCACATATCTTTAATGAATCAGAAATTTTACAACTACAAGGCTTTGTCGAGCAGATACATCTGAGTGATCGTTTGATGGATTACATTTTGGATCTTGCTGCTGAAACACGTAAAGGGAGACATGGTCTTTCTACGCGTGGTGTTTTATCCTTAAAGAAAGCTGCGCAAGCCTATGCGCTGATTGAGCAGCGAAATTATGTGAATCCTGACGATGTACAAGCCGTTTTTACAGCTGTGGTATCTCATCGAATTGGGTTGTCAGATCTTGAAGCCTTTAAGCTTTTAGAACAAGTTTCGATTCAATAAAGGAGTTGAATCTTGGCTTCAATGTGGCAGCAATGGATTGAACGTCGATTTAAAATCGATCAGCACAAGCAGCTGACTCAAAAAGATGTCTTGATCTTTATCTATCAGCAAGGCTACTTGTATTTGGTATTAATTTTCATCACTTTTATTGCAGGTGTGAATTATGCCAATAATTTGATTTTAGGCTTTTGCTTTTTAATTAGCGCCGTATTGAGTATTAGTTTCTATATTACTTTTAAGCAGCTTCATGCGTTGCAGATTCAAATAAATGTTGTTGATACACCGCAAGCAGGTGAATTACTCTCGGTCGAAATTTACTTTAAGCAAGATGCTGAACAGGCGCGATATTTGTGGATTAAAACTGAAAATCAGCTACATAAATTATTGTTCAATACGCAACAGCATGGCTTTCAATTAAATTTTACAACCAGCCAACGCGGTTTTTTTCAGATTCCACCCATACAAATTTATAGTGTTTATCCCTTTGGTTTGGTTCGGGCCTGGACGTATTTGTACGTACAGCAACCAGCGTGGGTTGCACCTCAAGCCAGTTGGCATTCCGTTGAAAATAAGCAACAACAGCAAAACTTTGAACCTGATCTTGATGAATTTCGCGAATTACGGAGTTTTCAGACGGGGGATTCACTTCATGCGGTGTCTTGGAAACAAGCAGCACGAGGACAAGGCTTATATGTGAAAGTCTTTGAACAATATGAAGATCTAAAGAAATTGGAGATTCATTATCACTATATGCCAGCTCAAAGTCATGAAGAAAAACTTAGCCTTATGATGGGTTTGGTCGAGCAGGCTGAGCAAAATCACGATCAATATGCACTGTATTTACCTAATGCTGAGTTAGCATCAGGCACTGGAGCACTGCATTTTTCCGAAGCTAAACGGTTATTGGCGCAGGCTTGATTTATGATTGAAAATACCATACGCCGCTCCATACTACTAACGTTAGCTTTAGTGCTCATTGCGCAAATGCTTTATATACCAGTGGTGACATCATTAGTATTTTTAGTCATTTGGCTTTTTTTATTACTCAATACCCGCGCCAGTAAAAAACCATTTTCTAAAATTTTAACCTATGTGCTGACATTGATAGCTTTATTCAGCATTTACATAAGTCATAAAACCTTTATTGGTGTTGATGCAGGGGTTACAGTACTTAGTACATTTTTATTTGCTAAATCTTTAGAAACAAAAACACGTCGTGATGTAATTATTTTATTTAACTTTGCGATGTTTGTGATTGCCAGTAGTTTTTTGTTTAGCCAGTCTTTTGCCATGGCATTGGTTATTTTATTGGCGTTGTTGAGCTGCTTTATTGGATTATATCGTTTACAGACCGTTGGTTTTAGCCAAAACTCAGGCGGTGAAATACAGGCGATTAAACAAGATATTGGGCATGTGGGTAAATTTATTGCCTTAGCTGTTCCATTCTTTATCTTGCTGTTTCTCTTTTTTCCACGCCTGCCGCCGCTATGGCATATTCCTATTCCTGAAAATAAAGCCACAACGGGAATCAGTGACAGCATGTCTCCGGGCGATATTGCTGAGTTATCACAGTCGAGTAGTTTGGCTTTTCGTATAATTGGTGATATTCAAGCCTTGCCAACACGTACAGAGCTGTATTGGCGGGCGATGGCATTAGATGAATATGATGGTTCTAAATGGACTAGTCATTTTTTTAACCAGAACGTTATACAGCTGAATCCAGCTGATTTAAAACCCAAGCGGACATTGAATTATCAATATTTGGCTGCCGACCCAAGTGTGATGTGGATTATGTCGTTGGAGCAATCCGTTCCCAATGAAGCACGTTTTGCATTAGGTCAAGATGGTCGAATTACACCCTACCGATTAACAGCACGTACAGAGCCGATTCAACTGAAATGGTTAGGAAGTGCAGAGCCGCCACAAATAAAAAATGTAGCTTTACTTGAAAAATTAAACACTCGCTATGTTGAAAACTTGGATGTTCAATCACAACAATTGGCCCAAACTTTATGGCAGCGAAGTCGTCAAAATCCTGAGCGTTATATTGCCGAAGTTTTGCAATGGTATAAACAAAATCGCTTTGCATATACCTTAAGCCCAGGTGTATTGGGGCAAAATCGGATAGATGATTTTTTATTTGGATCAAGACAGGGGTTTTGCGAACATTTTGCATCGAGTTTTGCAATGTTGATGCGCTATGTGGGTGTTCCATCGCGTATTGTTGTGGGATATCAAGGTGGTCAATTAGCACCAGATGGAAAAAGTTGGGAAGTTCGTCAACTTGATGCACATGCGTGGACAGAGGTTTATGTCAATCAACATTGGCGTCGAATTGATCCTACAGCCATGATCGCACCGCAGCGTATCGATGGTGGGATGCAGGATTATATGGAACAAGATCGGACAATTTTTGGGAGCCAGCAGTCTACTTGGGCCTATCAACAATTTTCGATGTTGAAAAAAGTCCGTGTATGGAGTGATTATGCGAGTTACCAATGGCAAAGCAAAGTGGTGGGCTATAATGCTCAATCTCAACAACAATGGTTTAAAAAGCTCGGTACAAATTCTGCTTATGCAGGTGGGTTACTTCTTGTATTGAGTATTGGTGGCGTTGTTGCATTATATTTTATATGGATTTTGTGGAAAAAAAGAAAAAGTCTAAGTCCTCTCGAAATAGAAATAGCCAAATTCGCTAAGAATTTACCTTTAAGCCAGCAAAAAGATGCTTCTGAAAGTTTTCGGCATTGGTTACAACGTTTGGCTGAAAATGTACCTGAACATGAAAGGCGTTCATTTGAACAATCCATCAAGTTATTTGAGCAGGAAATTTACGTAGGTACTCCGCTAAGTTCTCAAGATATTCAATGTTTTAAGACTTTGCTTAAAACTTGTACGCAAAGTTTAAAAAACTCAGAAAAAGGCTTGTCATAAAAAATAAAAATGAATATGATGCTTGGACTTCAGGTATATAGCTCAGTTGGTTAGAGCGCTACGTTGACATCGTAGAGGTCTCCAGTTCGAGTCTGGATATACCTACCAAATTCAAAAAGCAGAATCAAAATGATTCTGCTTTTTTTATCTGAAATTATTAGGGTCTGTTGACATTTACTGTTCATAATTAACCCTATAAAGGTAGCCATAAAAATATACAGGCTAAAGCAACAGAACTTTGATAATTCCTTTTGAGCTTGTCATATCGAGTAGCTATTCCTCTAAACTCCTTTAATCTGCAAAACATATTTTCAACTAAATGCCTGATTTTATATAAATACCAGTCCATATGGTCATTGTTCGATTTGCTATTCGTTTTCCTTGGTATATTCGCTTTGGTGCTTGTTTTCCTGATCTGTTCACGCAGTGGTTCTGAATCATAGCCTTTATCTGCGCATACGACTTATGTCTCTTTTAAATCTAATGTTGATATTAAATCAGGTGCAACTTTAACATCATGTGTGGTTCCATCGGTAATCATGAAATCAATAGGATTGCCATGTGCATCAACAATCAAATGTATTTTTGAGGAGTTTCCTCCTACACTTTTAGAAATAGATTGATTCGATATGCCGGCAGAATGTTGATGAGCACGTACATGAGAGCCATCAATAAAAACCCACTCCATATCGGGGCATGAGGCTAGTAATTTGAATAATCTAAGTAACTTACCGCTGCTTGACCAACGATTAAAACGTTTGAAAATAGAGTTTGAATGACCAAAACAAGAAGGAATATCTCGCCACGGACAGCCTGTTCTAATTCTATAGAGAATAGCTTCAATAAAATTGCGTAAATTTGAGTTGTGGTGAATGGATAAATTACGCAGAATAACTTTCAACTTTTGCCAGTGTTGATCTGTCAGCATGGTACGAGGCATAGCGAATAGTAAAATTGGGTTTGGCGATTTGATTTTACTACTTCGCTATTTTTTTAAGCTAAAAGTGTCAACACACCCTAATTAAAGTGTTATTAAGACTATAGTTAAATCAAATCTACTTATATGTAAGGTGTTCTTCGCAATCGTTTTCAATCGTATTTGGCTTGAATAGATTCATATGGATTGAGTCGTAAAATCATCATGAGATGGAATTGGGTGTAAATGCATCTATGTGCAAATACATCAATTTGGATATTGATTGTTTAAGTGATTAAGCCAAACTTCTTTGGCTCATATTTCTGCGTTTATGACTATATAGCAGTGCTTTATACAATGTATGCTATAGCGGATTATTTGAAACAAAAAAGCCGCATTCTATGCGGCTCTTAATTGAACAAATAAATTATGCATCTTCAGTTTCTAAAATTTCGAAGTCATGGGTAATTTCTACACCACCATCCATCAGCATTTTACTAGCAGAACAGTATTTTTCAGCAGAAAGTTCAACCGCTTTTGCAACTTGCTTTTCCTTCACGCCATGACCAGTGACTACAAAGTGCAAATGAATTTTAGTGAATACAGCAGGAATAGTGTCGGCACGTTCTGCATTTAATTCACAACGAACATCGGTAATGTCTTGGCGTGCTTTCTTTAAAATCGTCACAATATCGAAAGATGCACAACCACCAAGTCCTGTTAAAATCAGTTCCATTGGGCGCGGACCACGGTTTTCACCGCCATATTCTTGTGATCCATCCATCATAACAGTGTGACCACTTTGAGTTTTTGCTTCAAAAGCAACATTCTCTAGCCAATGAACACTAGTTTGCATTGCAAGTCCCTAAAAAAAGCTATAAATTTACGCAGTACCTGTACACTAACATAAATTGAGTTGATAAGGAATTTCAACTCTTACGTGTGACAAGTTCACTTTAGGTCTTGTGCGATCTATAAATTATCCATATTCGGAAACTGTTAGCATGACTTCAAACTTTTCACAACTTAGCACAGATGCGCTATCTCCGGGGCAGTTACCTGAGTCGGTGAAGGCATTATTAAAACGTGCATATATCAATCGTTACCCAAAACGTACAACAATCATTGATGCGGGCTCAGAATCTAAATCTTTGTATTTAATTCTTAAGGGTTCAGTATCTATCATTTTACGTGAAGATGATGAGCGTGAAATTGTGGTTGCGTACTTAAATGCGGGTGACTTTTTTGGGGAAATGGGTCTATTCGAAGCAAATGCACAGCGTACTGCAGAAGTGCGTACGCGAGATGTATGTGAAATTGCTGAGATTACCTATGAAAACTTTCATGAATTAAGTAAACAATACCCAGACTTAAGTTATGCGGTATTTGCACAGCTTGTACGCCGTCTTAAAAATACGACGCGTAAAGTAACTGACCTTGCGTTTATTGACGTGTCAGGTCGAATTGCACGTTGCTTAATTGATTTATCTTCACAACCTGAAGCAATGATTTTGCCGAATGGTCGTCAGATTCGTATTACTCGTCAAGAGATTGGTCGTATCGTGGGTTGTTCCCGTGAAATGGTTGGTCGTGTTCTAAAAACACTTGAAGAGCAAGGCATGATTGAAACTGATGGTAAAGCGATTCTAATTTTTGATGCATCGCTTGAAGATAAAAGTCAATTGGCTTCTGACGAATTTGACGACGAAGAATAATCATTCTTCTAAATAAAAAAAAGCAAACTCAGGGGTTTGCTTTTTTTATGTCTATTCATTTCTCACTATTATATCTGAACAAGCTTTTCTCACATTTTTTGACAAATAAACAGAAAATTATGATTTAAACAAAGCCGATATCTTAGGTAAGCTACTTCGTGACTTATATATTGATATTTAAAATAAAGAGGGAATTTGTGGCATGCAATTTAAACCATTGGCACATAGCGGAATTTTAGTTCCAGAAATTTGTTTAGGCACTATGACGTTTGGTGAACAAAACACCCAAGCAGAAGCTTTCGAGCAACTGGATTATGCTTTAGAGCGTGGTCTTAACTTTTGGGATACTGCAGAAATGTATCCTGTCCCACCGAAACCTGAAACCCAAGGTTCAACTGAAACTATTATAGGTAACTGGATTGCAGCTCGCGGTGGACGTGATAAATTAATCTTAGCTTCAAAAATTGCAGGACCGTCACAAGGCGGTAGTCATATTCGTGACGGGCAAACCAAATTTATTGCTTCGGAAATTGAGTCTGCTCTAGATCAATCTCTTCTTCGCTTACAGACAGATTATCTTGACTTATACCAACTTCATTGGCCGCAACGTCCAACTAACTTTTTTGGTAAATTGGGTTATGGCAATGCCGAAGCGAACAATACGCAAACTATTACCAATTTAGAAGAAACATTGGTTGCTTTAAGTCATGAAGTGAAAAAAGGTCGAATTCGCTCAATTGGACTATCTAATGAAACACCATGGGGAACTTTAAAATTCCTACAACTTGCAGAAAAGCATGGTTTAGAAAAAATTGTCAGTGTGCAAAATCCGTATAGTTTATTGAACCGTACTTATGAAATAGGTTTATCTGAAATTGCACACTACGAAGGCGTGGGCTTATTGGCATATTCTCCATTGGCATTTGGTTATCTAACAGGTAAATTCCGTCATGGTGCGCGTCCTGCCAATGCTCGAGTGACACTATTTTCACGCTTTAGCCGCTATTCAAATGCGGAGAGTGAATGGGCAACAGAACAATATGCACAATTGGCAGAACAGCATGGTTTAACGTTGACACAGTTAGCACTAGCATTTATTAAGCAGCAATTTTTTGTCACCACTACAATTATTGGTGCGACAAATCTAGATCAGTTGAAAGAAAATATTGATGCTTTTGAGGTGAATTTATCAGAAGACATTTTAAAAGGGATTGAAGCTATTCATCGCCAACAGCCAAATCCTGCACCTTAAGCTGAACTTTTTAGTGGATTAAGCAAAAGCCTGCATGTAAATGTGGGCTTTTTTGACATTTGTATTATTTAAGCAAATGGAAAATCATTGAATTTTATTGTCAGAAAGTCAGTTGAGTTGACAAGAAAATTGCCTAAAAATACATATGTATTTAAACAATATAATAAAGTACTAAATTCTTCAATAAATGACTTGAAAAGTATTCTATTTATACCAATATTATAATTGAGATTTATCTTTATCTTAAAATTAACTCATTGAAAAATATTTAAAAAATGTATTTGAAATTTTAAATATGACTCCCATATATGCTTCAAGTACAGAATTTGTTGTGAGGAATAACAAGAATGCGATTCGAAAAATTCACAAACCGTTTGCAGCAAGCATTATCCGATGCCCAATCTTTAGCAATGGGGAAAGACCATACAGCCATTGAAGGAATCCATATTCTTTCGACATTGCTTGAAGAGCCTTCGAACCAAAGCTTGTTACAACAGGCAGGTGCTAATCTTCCTGAGTTAAAAACCAAACTTCAGCAAGCCCTACAGGATACCGCCACCATTGCTACGCCGACAGGGGACATCAACCTAAATCCTGAAGCAGTCAAGGCGCTGAATTTAGCTGACAGTTTTGCTCAAAAAGCTGGAGATGAGTTTCTTTCTACAGATTGGGTGATTCTAGGTTTAGCTGAAACGGGTAAAACCAAAACCTTATTAAATAGTGTAGGCGTAACGACAGATAAATTACGCAAAGCGATTGAACAAATACGAGGCGGTGAACAAGTCATGAGTAATAACCACGAAGATCAACGTGATTCACTCAACAAATATACCTTAGACCTCAATGCACGTGCATTAGAAGGCAAGTTAGATCCAGTTATTGGTCGTGACGAAGAGATTCGCCGTACCATTCAGGTTTTATCACGTCGTAGCAAAAACAACCCGGTATTGATTGGTGAGCCTGGTGTGGGTAAAACTGCGATTGTAGAAGGTTTGGCACAGCGTATTGTCAATGGTGAAGTCCCTGAAAGTCTGAAAGGTAAACGTGTACTTTCACTTGACTTAGGTTCATTGCTTGCAGGTGCAAAATACCGCGGTGAATTTGAAGAACGTCTTAAAGCAGTTCTAAAAGATTTAGCCAAATATGATGGCGAGATTATTCTTTTCATTGACGAATTACATACGCTTGTTGGCGCAGGTAAAGGCGATGGTGCAATGGATGCTGGTAACATGCTTAAACCTGCATTAGCGCGTGGTGAGCTACGCTGTGTAGGTGCGACAACACTTGATGAATATCGTCAATATATCGAAAAAGATGCGGCATTAGAACGTCGTTTCCAAAAAGTGATCGTTGATGAACCGAGTGTGGAAGACACCATTGCGATTTTACGTGGTCTAAAAGACAAATATGCAACCCATCATGGTGTGCAAATTTTAGACTCTGCGATTATTGCTGCGGCAAAAATGTCGCACCGTTACATCACAGATCGTCAGTTACCAGACAAAGCCATTGATTTGATTGATGAAGCAGCATCACGAATTAAAATGGAAATTGACTCAAAACCTGAGCCATTAGACCGTTTAGATCGTCGCCTAATTCAATTGAAAATGCAACTTGAAGCCGTGAAAAAAGATGCAGATTCAGTCTCAAAAGCTGAAGTTGAGCACCTAGAGAAACAAATTGCTGAAGTTCAAAAAGAATATAGTGATTTGGAAGAAGTGTGGATTGCGGAAAAACGTTTGGTTGACGGCACGAATCAGGCTCAAATTGAGCTAGATAAAGCACGTACTGCCTTTGAAAAAGCACAACGTGAAGGTGATTTAGCAGAAGCTAGCCGTTTGCAATATGGTGTTATTCCTGAGTTGCAAAAACGCTTGAATGAAGAAGAAGTTGCCGAGGTGAATGAAGAACCGAAACTGATTCGTACCAAAGTCACTGAAAATGAAATCGCTGAAGTGGTAAGTGCGGCTACAGGTATTCCTGTTGCAAAAATGCTACAAGGTGAACGTGAAAAACTCTTACACATGGAAGAGTTCTTACATAACCGTGTAGTCGGTCAAGATGAAGCGGTCGTAGCAGTATCAAATGCGGTGCGTCGTTCTCGTGCAGGATTATCCGATCCAAACCGCCCAAGTGGTTCATTCTTATTCCTTGGGCCAACAGGTGTAGGTAAAACTGAGTTAACCAAAGCTCTAGGTAACTTCTTATTTGACAGTGATGATGCGATTATTCGTATCGACATGTCAGAGTTTATGGAAAAGCATTCGGTGAGCCGTTTAGTGGGTGCTCCTCCGGGCTATGTGGGCTATGAAGAAGGCGGTGTATTAACTGAGGCTGTACGTCGTAAACCTTATAGTGTGGTGTTGTTTGATGAGGTTGAAAAAGCCCATCCAGACGTCTTTAACATCTTGCTTCAAGTGTTAGATGATGGTCGATTAACTGACTCACAAGGTCGTGTGATTGATTTCAAAAACACCGTAATCGTGATGACCTCGAACTTAGGTTCAACCGATGTTCGTGAATTAGGTGAAAACCCGTCGAAAGACGAAGTTCGTGCTGTGGTCATGGCTGCTGTATCTGAACATTTCCGTCCTGAATTTGTGAACCGTATTGATGAGCTGGTGGTTTTCCATTCTTTACAAAAAGCGCAAATTCGTGGCATTGCAGATATTCAGTTGGATCGTTTACGTTCACGTTTGGCTGACAAAGACATGAGTTTGGCAGTTGAAGATAGTGCCTTTGAGTTACTTATCGATGCTGGTTTTGACCCTGTATATGGTGCACGTCCTCTAAAACGTGCCATCCAACAACAAGTTGAAAATACACTGGCACAGAAAATCTTGTCAGGCGCGTTCCAACCGGGCGATACGATTGTTGTTCAAGCGGAAGGAGATCACCTAAGTTTTGACAAGATGAAACTCAATTAAAAGGTACAAATTAGCCACGTTCAGTTGTAAAAACAGAAACCCGGTTTAGGCCGGGTTTTTTTATTTTACGCTTTTCGTGATTTTCGTTTAAATACGTAAAGTTGATTGCATTTCATCATTTTCACCCACTAATATGACGCCCGCACGCATCCAACGAGATGGCTGTGTTCTGTAAAACAAAAACAATATCGCGCGTTCATCAAGAATGAATGGCAACAGGAAATTATGATTATGATGGAATTTAAACTGCTTAGGCAGATCAAAAAAGAACCTTATAGTTTATATAAACATACTGGTGACATCACTGTTCAAGAACTCAAACGCATGTATGGTATTTATCAAAAGTATTATGCCAATACCCGTTATGAAATTTTTGAACGCGACTTCTTAGAAAAAACCGGTGTTTTTTTTATTATTGAACCGAAAAATAATCAAATTGTCGGATTTTCGACGGTTATGGAACGTGACTTTGTTGTTGATGGTAAAGCCCGACATGCTTTTTTCAGTGGAGATACCATTATTGAGAAAGAGTATTGGGGAAATCGTGCATTAACTAGAGCAATGTTCCGTTATATTATTAGTTTTAAATTTCGTCATCCAAGAACACCTATATATTGGATTTTAATCTCTAAAGGCTTTAAAACTTATCTGCTCTTAGCCAATAACTACTACAGCTACTATCCACACTATGGTGAGAAAAATGCTCATCTCAAAGACTTTGTTGAATCGTACTGTAAAGAATACTTCTCAGAATATTATAACCACGAAACGGGTCTGCTGAATTTTGGCGAAGACTATCAACCACTCAAAGCAGATGTTGCGCCCATCACCCATGAAATGCGCGAAAATAATACCAAGATAGCTTTCTTTGAAGATAAGAACCCAACTTGGGTCGATGGAACAGAACTTCCGTGCATTGGTGAATTACGCTGGAGCGATTTATACCGTTATGTAAATCGATTCTTAACCAAGACCACCAGTGTGAGTAAACATGACAGCAAGTTACGTTATAAGTCACGTACATTGCATATTGCGACAGGTTCAGACTCGAAGGTGGCCTAATGGGATTGCTTCTCACTACAGCACATCAAGTTTTGAATATTGCCTGCCGTAAAGCATTTCAGCGCTATACACAGCAGGCAAATCAGCTGGAAAATGTGCAACGTAAAAAATTAAGTCATTTTTTAAAGCAGCACATTTCGCAAAATTTAAGCTATGAGCAATTTGCCAAAAAATATCCGCTTTCTCGTTATAGCAATTGGAAAAGCCAAATTGAACAATCCAGACAAAGTGGCAAAAATAGTTTGGGGCCTGAAAAAATTGTACGGTTTCAACCGACCAGTGGGTCGAGTGAAGCAATTAAATTCATTCCCTATACTCAGGCTTTTTTAGATGAACTGGATGAGGCTATTGGTTTATGGCTGACTAATTTATATCGGACACACCCACAACTTAAAAATTCAACGCATTATTGGTCGGTTTCATGGTTGCCTGAAAGCCAGCGAAAGCTTTTAGAAAATAGTAATTTAAATGATGACAGTGCGCTGCTTAATCTGTCGAAGCGAGTGTTGAGTAAAATTACTCAATCGGTACCGACTGAAATTGCGATGGCAAATTCAGCCGAAGATGCCATGTTTGCAACCGCGGTGTATCTCGTTGCAGATAAGCATTTAGGCATGATTTCGGTATGGAGTCCTACATTTGCATTGCAATTGCTGGATATTATTCAAGAACATCAAGCTGAAATTGTACAGGTCTTAAAAACTGGACAATGGCAACGTGATGGTTTGAGTTTTCTGCAAGTTCCGAAATCTTGTCAACAATGCTATCGCTTACAAGACTTGGATTTAACCCAAGCAACGGCGTGGAAAAAACTGTGGCCTAAACTCAGTCTGGTTTCGAGTTGGGATACAGCGAGCGCAGAGCAATGGGCAGTACAGCTACAGCAACGAATTGCAGGGGTGGCATTTGAGGGTAAAGGTTTATGGGCAACTGAAGGCGTAGTGACGATTCCATTTGCAAACCGTTTTACCTTAAGTTATCAGTCACATTTTTATGAATTTATTTTGCAAGACAGCCAAAAAGTGGTGCCATCTTGGCAACTGAAAATAGGCGATATCGTTAGTCCTGTGATTACTACAGGTTCAGGATTAATTCGTTATGTGATTGATGATGAATTAGAAGTCACCGACTTTTATCAGCAAGTGCCATGTTTTAAATTTTTAGGTCGAAAAATGACGGTTGATTTGGTCGGAGAAAAGCTCGACCACAATGCAGCAGTTAAAGTCCTTGCAGAGTTTAAACAAGCGGATTATTTGCCGATTAGTATCTTGGGTATTGAACAATGTTCGGTTAAAAAACCACACTATATTTTACTCAGTGAAGGCAATGTAGATAAACAACCATCCGCTCAAGCACTAGACCGTTTGCTTAAACATAATTTTCATTATGAATTGGCACGCGATCTAGGGCAGTTGGATGAACCTGAAGTGGTACATGTACAAGATGCTTGGGACTACTACAAAACACTAGCCATGAACAATGGCATGATTGAAGGGAATATTAAGCCTGAGCCGCTTAAGAAAATGAAAACAAAAATAATTGAGTATTGAGATGGATATCGATGTGTTAGATGCACCGTTCGACGAAACGGCGTTATATCATTCAAAGAATGAGACTAAGTTTGCGGTTCGAAATGCGACTGTCGAAGATGATGAGCAACTAATGAAAATTAGTGCAGAGACTATGCCAAGCAATGGCATCACATTATCTTATGCGCGTCACCCCAGTTATTTTGATGCCAGCCACGCACAGTATAATCGTCCAGATTTAAAAGTGGTTGTCCCTGTGGAAGATCCATCTATCGTGATTGCGATGATGAATTTGGGATGGCGTTATTGTTATATCAATGGTCAGCCTGACCTGATGCGTTATGTCGCCGATTTAAGAATGAATCCAGCGTATCGTGGTGCTAAAGTCATGCGCTTATTGATGGACTATCTCCATGATGAAATACCACAAGACACGATTTTTGAAAGTGTGGTTTTAAACGACAATATTGTCGCTGCCAGTATTTTACATCATGAAAGATCTGGATTTCCGCTGCCATATTTTTATGATGAAATTCGAACCTTTACCGTTTCACAGGCAGTGAAACCAAAAACTTTCAATCAATATCAATTTAAAACGCTGACTGCTGAACGTGTAGATGAAGCAAATGATTTCATTTTAAAAATGAAAGACCATTATAATTTTTTACCTAGCTATGATTTTAATGCGTTGGTTGATGGTCAAAATCCATTTTGGGCAGGCTTAAATCTGGACGATTTTTATTTGATTTATGATCAGCACAATCAGTTGGTTGGACTCTATGGATTATGGAATCAAAAGAGTTTTAAACAAACCCGCGTAATCGACTATTCGCGTTCATTAAAGTTGATGAAGCCGTTTTATAATGCCTATGCCAGTGTGCGTGGTGTTTTATCACTGCCAAAAATTCATGGAACCTTTGATTATTTAATGTTGCATAGTCCGCTATGTCATCCTGAACATCTGGACGTATTTGCAAGTTTGATTTTTCATGCAAAACAGCAGACAAAGCAACGTGGTAAAGAAACCTATTGTATTACTTTGGCAGAGAAGGACCCACGTATTGAGTGGATGAAAAATACGACCTCACATGTGTTAAAAGCCAAGCACTATTTTCATAGTTTTAAAGCCAATCCATACGCTGCTTTTGATCGTAAACGTATTAGTTATTTTGAAGTTGGGCGTATATAGAGGAAGTGATAACGATCAAAAAATCAATTAAAACTGCCAAATCAATCATTTAAAATCATTCTAATTGTGTACTTATGTAACTGAGTTCTTCAGTATACTGCGCAAAGAATAATCAGAATGAGAAAGACATGTCGAAGTTGATGTGGGGAATTGGCAGTTTAGCGGTGCTTTCAGCAGCAGTGGTGGGAGGGAATTTATATGCAGATAAATCTCTTGCCCAATTTTATACACAGAATAATTGGTCCGCAGCTGTACAAGATGTTGATGTAAAGTACAGCAATTATCAAATGGGCTTGATGGGTGGAACAGTCGATTGGGTATTAACCCTGAAAACAGACCCGTGTAAACCGAAAGAAGTGATCGTGTTGAAGGGTACAGATCAGATTCAACGTGGGTTGAAAGGCTATAATATCAACTCGAATTTTAAGATTGTTCAACAACAAAGTACGTCCGAATATGCCAAGCTTTTTGGCACGGACTTAACGGCAAAAACTTTGGTCAATTGGATTGGTCAAAGTAAAACAGATCTAAAGATTCCTGCATTTAAAACGACTGCACAAGGTGCAACAGTACAAGCTGATGCAAGCCAATTGCAAATTCGGATCAGTAGTTTACCGGGGCAAGTCACTAAGGTATCTGAGCTTTCAATCCATTTACCTGTGGTTCGGTTGAGTGAAGGTCCAATGCAAACCATGGTGCAAAATTTTTCGATGAAGACCAATCAAGGTTTAAATCAGAAAAATCTTGAAAATGGTTTTGTTGAAATCCAAGCGGCTTCTATCAAACGTTTAGATCAAAAGTTCTCAGGCGGCATGCGTGGTATGCAATTGCGTTGGGAGACCGAACTAAATAAACATGATGTGGACTTTGAAGGCTACTTAAAAGCTGATGAGATGGATTTCCCAGGTTCACCAGTCACCAAAGATTTCGCACTGAATTTGGCATTGCATAAAGTTAATCTAGATAAAGTTCGTGCATTTAGTGAACTTTTGCATCAGGTGGAAAATTCATGCGATGCAGTGGGTGAATCAAGTGAAGAAATGACTCAAGCATTCTTAGCAATCGCAAGCCAAGGTTTTGATTTTGAGTCTAAAGATAACTCCATCAGTATTGGTGGAGGTAAAGCTTCTGCAAATGTCGTGGGGAAAGTCATGCCGGGTCACCATGCTTCTATGGAGTCTTTTATTAAAATGGTACCGAGCTTACTGGATTTTCAAGCAGACTTAAGTTTCGATAAAAATATGATGACTGCAATCATGAATAATATTTTGCAATTACAAGGCAAAAGTTTGTCAGGACAGGAAGCTGAAGCCATGTTTGCTGGTTTTGAAACATCAGGGCAAGGCAAGCGCGATGGCGATAACATGGTCATGAGTATGCAATATAAGTTCGGTCAAAAGCTTTTTGGTCAAGCCATACAAAAGAAATAAGCAACCAGTAGTGAGTAGTTAAGTTTAAAAAATATAAAACCGTCATAGATTGGCGGTTTTGTATTTTTGGCTACAGAATTATGATTTTCAGTTTATCGGAACACAGCGGCCTAGCCATTGTTGAACAGTTGAAAAGTTGCTAGCGTCAATGGGCAACTAGCCAATGAAAACAACAATAGGAAAGACACCATTTCACACGATTATTTTTTTAGACGGAAACTTGTTCATTCATCCATGCCTAAATGTTCTTGGGTAAAACACAGTCTTATTAGTAGCATTTTTCTGATCGCTGTTCAGTCTACCGCTTTTGCGGGTACTTCAATTTCAGATCAGCGTTTGTCGAATGAAACGCAAGGTAAAAAACAATTTAGTGAAGAAACCTTAGATATTATTGAGAGTGAAGCAGCTAAACCCAAAGAAGAGCAGCAGAAAAATTCAAATCATAAATCTAATCGTAATAATAAGATCATTCAGGAGACCCAGCTTGAAGGCTCAACCATGAGTGATTATTTGCTTCAAAAGAAAAGGGCAGCGGATCAGGTCGGGTTAATACAATCTCCAGAAGTCGCACCGATTAACCGTATCGTGCTGCAAGAGCGACACGAAAATATTCGAGTAACGTATCCAGATGGAGTCGTGGTTGAAATGAAGCACTGACGTGCTTCATTTCATAGATCAGGAATTTCTAAAGTCAAACCTTAGATTTGTGGATGAGTGATTTTCCATGCACGGTGAATTTTGGTATTACGTTTAAAGTCTAGGCCAATGGTTTCATTGCTGATTTCTTCAACGTCAAACATTGCCATGATCACATCGTCCATCTCAAAACCACGGTAGTTGTTTGAGAAGTAAAGCGTTCCGTCAGTGGTTAAACGGTTCATGGCACGTTTAAGCAAAGACATATGGTCGCGTTGGACATCAAACGTACCATAGAACTTTTTAGAGTTAGAGAATGTTGGTGGGTCAATAAAGATCAGGTCATATTGCTCGTGACCTTCTTTCAACCATTCAAAACAGTCGCTAGAGAAGAATTGATGTTGTTCATCTGCATGATCTACTGTCAAACCATTCAGTACAAAGTTCTCTTTAGACCAGTTTAGGTAGGTATTTGACAAATCGACACTGGTCGTACTTGCTGCACCGCCAAGCGCTGCATGTAAGCTCGCTGTAGAGGTATAGCTGTATAAGTTCAGGAAGTGTTTACCTTTGGCTTCTTTGGCAATACGTAAACGCATTTGACGATGGTCAAGGAACAGACCTGTATCGAGGTAGTCTGTTAAGTTCACCAAAATCTTAGCTTTACCTTCTTGAACGATGAAACGTTTAGACGCAGTACTTTGTTTGGTGTACTGATTTTTACCTTCTTGGCGGGCACGTGTTTTAATGAAAATCGCATCACGACCTAAGCCTGTCACTGCACGAATCGCTTGCAGTGCTAAGTTAAAGCGTTTTTTGGCTTTTTCAGGGTCAATTTTTTTCGGTGGTGCGTATTCTTGTACGTGTAAACGATCACCATATAAATCTACCGCGACATTAAAGTCTGGCAAATCGGCATCATATAAACGTAGGCAGAAAATATTTTCTTTAACTGCCCATTTTTTAAGATTCTGCATGTTTTTTTGCAGACGGTTAGTAAAGTCTTCTGCACCTTCAATTTTTTCAAATTGTTGAGGTTCCCAATGCTCTAGGAAAGGCTTTTGAACTGCTGCAGGTTTGACTGTACCAAAACGGACGTAAATTGGGAGCTTACCATTCATCAAACGCAAAATTTGCGGATCATTAAAGGCAAGGACATCGGCCTGTTCAACTTGTGCTGCAATAATAGCAGCAGGCTGATTTGGGAAGTTCTTTTGTAATAATGCCGATAGACCTAAATACAGTGCGCGGTTAGAGGCTTTATCACCTAAACGCTCACCGTATGGCGGGTTAGTGACAACAAAGCTTTTCTTACCCGTTGCTTGGAAATCTGGCCAGTCTGCAAGTGTACGTTCTTCAATCTTAATTTGATCAAGTACAGATTCGAAACCTGCAGCGATAATATTTTGTTTGGTTGCTTTTACCGCTTCCCAGTCGGCATCAAATGCATAGAATTGTGGGAGAGGGTTTTCAAGTGCGGCTTTATGACGTTCAGCAGCTTCGCCTTTGATCGACATCCAAAGTTCATGGTCATGACCATTCCAACCATTAAAACCAAAACGACGAACAAGGCCTGGCGCGCGGTCAGTCAAAATCATTAAAGATTCAATGATAAATGTCCCTGAACCACACATTGGGTCCAAGATAATATCGGGTTGATGCTGTTTAAGTTTTGCTTTCTGTAAGATGGCAGCCGCTAAGTTTTCTTTAATCGGTGCATCTGTCATGTAGCGACGGTAGCCGCGTTTATGCAGAGAGTCACCTGATAAATCTAAGCAATAAGTATGTTCAGTTTTGCCAGCTAATACATACAATGTAATTTCAGGTTGCTTAATGTCAATGCTAGGACGTTTGCCCACAGCTTCCATAAAGGAATCGACCACACCATCTTTGACACGTAAAGTTGCGAACTGAGAATTGACTTTAATGTCACGTTCGATGTGTAAACGAACAGCAAATGTACTTTGTGGTGCAAAAATAAGTGACCAGTCAAAGTTTATTGCACCTTCATAGAGCTCTTCCGCTACATCACGTGCATCATGCGTGAACTCTAATTCATGTGTATGAATCGGGGTGAGTACACGAGAAGCCAAACGTGACCACATGCAAATACGGTATGCATCTTCAAGTGTGCCTTTGAATACAAGACGACCCGGGAATTGTTCAATATTTTGAACACCTAAACCTTCAATTTCCTCGCGGAGTAAGGTTTCCAGTCCATCTGCACAGGTAACCCAATATGTAGAAAGACGCGGTTTCGAATTCATGTAAATTTCCAAAGGCAAAAAAGCAATCGCATATTTTAACGTATTTTCGTGGATTTGGGCGGACGATATTGCGCTGAAACGGGAGAAATATCGGTAGATTTGAATGACTTTACCAAATTTATTCTGTGTACATTGTGAGAAATATCACTTAATGGTACAAAAATTGCTATAACCCTGATCAAAATTCGATCTTTATAATATTGATATCATTAGGGGTATTTATGACAGGGCTGGCAATCAATAGTCAATCAAACGCATTTTCAATCGCCACTTTAATTTACGCGCGTTTACGTCGTGTGTCAGGTCGGGTTATTGACGCATTATATGTAGTTGAAAATGTCGAATATGCACGCTTTGTTTCTAATTTGGCTTTGGCAACGGCTGATCCTGAATTATCTCGTTTAGTTGCACGTTTATATAGTGAGTTGAATTTGCATGAAGTTGCAGTTTCAGTACCAGAAGAATCAATGGTTAACTCAGTATCGCATGAAACAGCAGAAATTTTAATGAGCGAACCGACTGCGGAAGATATCTATAAAGCACAGGTTGCACATCGTTATATCGGCGCATTGCGTTAATTCAATCCTGCTGTGAGCAGTAGGTATATTTTTCTTGCTGCGCACAGCCTGATGTATAAACCAACTTCCTTATTTCAAGAGTTGTTGAACTGCGCAGAAGGCGGCTGTTTACAGCTGAACTTTATTTTTTGAAAGTATCCAATTCAATTAAAAATAAAGGTGGATTGAAGTTCTGTTTGAAGGCTTTTTGAAAGGGGAAAGGTGAAGTTTAATTTAAAACGTTTAATTTATCTAATTGAAATGATAGATAGGAATTTGAAAATTCATTTTGAATAACATCATGCGTTTGCATTGAACGTTGAAAACTTCAACTGCCATTTGCCAAGATTCTCTGTATAATGCGTTAACTTAACGATAAGGAATCTCTCATGCACTTGGCGGCATTGCATACACCGAGCCAGATTCAACTCAACCAAGATGGTAACTTAAAACATTTCCTCACCATCGAAGGCCTTTCTAAAGAAACTCTCACAAAAATATTGGACACTGCACAGTCCTTTTTTAATGACCAAAATCAGCTGATTACCAACAACCTTTTAGAAGGCCGTACGGTAATGAACCTGTTTTTTGAAAATTCAACACGTACCCGTACCACTTTTGAAGCGGCAGCAAAACGTCTGTCTGCAAACGTATTGAACATTGATATTGCGCGTTCAAGTACATCAAAAGGCGAGACACTGCGTGATACCTTGTGGAATTTAGAAGCGATGGCGACCGACATTTTTGTGGTTCGTCATTCATCGTCAGGCGCGCCGCACTTTATTGCTAAAGATGTTTGTCCGCATGTGGCAATCATCAATGCAGGCGATGGCCGTCATGCGCATCCAACGCAAGCCATGCTGGATATGCTGACGATTCGCCGTGAAACCAAAAAGAATTTTGAAGACATTTCCATTGCCATCATTGGCGATATTAAGCATTCACGTGTTGCACGTTCAGATGTCGCTGCATTGCAAACATTGGGCTGTAAAGATATTCGTGTCATTGCGCCAAATACTTTGCTGCCGTACGGTTTTGATGATTATGGCGAAGGCATTCGTTTGTTCAACAACATGGAAGCCGGCATTCAAGACTGCGACGTGATTATTACTTTACGTATTCAAAATGAACGTATTGATTCTCCTGCGCTGTCATCTCAAGCCGAATTCTACAAAATGTATGGTTTGAATAAAGAGCGTCTGGCTTTGGCTAAACCTGACTGCATCGTGATGCATCCGGGACCAATGAACCGTGGTGTTGAAATTGACTCAAGTATTGCCGATGGCACTCAGTCGGTGATTTTACATCAGGTGACTAATGGTATTGCGGTGCGTATGGCTGTACTGGCTTTGGCGATGCAAGGTCAGTTGCAAGAAAAAGGTTTAATTGAAGCGATTGCGGTTTAAGGGATAGTCATGAGTATTGTTAAAGTTGAAAATGTACGTGTCTTAGATCCAATTAATCAAACTGACAGCGTACAGACGGTTTATATTGAAAATGGCCGATTGGTTGCCGATAGCAATGCCGCTGAAACCATTGATGGTCAAGGCAAATGGCTGATGCCAAGTATGGTTGATCTCTGTGCGCGTTTGCGTGAGCCGGGTCAGCAGCAGCATGGCACTTTAAAGTCAGAAGGTAAGGCTGCGCGTGCGAATGGTATTTTGCATGTGTTTACCCCGCCAGACTCTAAACCGATTGTGCAGGACAATGGCGCATTGATTCATGGCCTGGTGGAAAAAGCCATGCTGGACGGCGGTATTTATCTGCAGGTGATTGGCGCGCAAACTCAAGGCTTGTTAGGCAAGCAGCCTGCGAATATGGCAGGTTTGAAAAAAGGCGGCTGTACAGCAGTATCAAATGCCAATGCGCCATTTATGGACGATGATGTGGTGATTCGTACCTTGGAATATGCTGCGGGTCTGAACATGACCGTTGTGTTCTATGCCGAAGAACCGCAGATTGCCAAAGATGGCTGTGTGCATGAAGGCTTTGTCGCATCTCGTCAAGGTTTACCGATGATCCCTGCATTAGCGGAAACCGTAGCCATTGCAAAATATTTACTGATGATTGAAGCCACTAAAGTGCGTGCGCACTTTGGTCTGTTGTCATCAGGTGCATCTGTTGAATTGATTAAACATGCCAAAGCGAAAGGCTTGCCGGTGACTTGCGATGTAGCCATGCACCAATTGCATTTAACGGATCAGTTGATTGATGGCTTTAATTCACTTGCGCATGTGCGTCCGCCACTGCGTTCAGAACAAGATAAAGACTTGCTCCGCCAAGCAGTGAAAGACGGTGTAATTGACGCGATCTGTACGCATCATGAGCCGCTGAGCAGCTCTGCGAAAATGGCGCCTTTTGCTGAAACACAGCCCGGTTTTACCGCATTTGATACCTTTGTACCTTTTGGTATTCAACTGATTCAAGAAGGTCTATTAAGCCCACTGGAATGGGTTGAGAAAGTCACACTCGCACCTGCTAAAGTAGCCAATATGCAACAACGTTGGGCAGATGAAGCGGGTTGGGTGCTTGTCGATCCAGAACTTGAGTGGACTATTAATAAAGACACGATTGTCTCAAATGGTAAGAACACACCATTAATTCAGCAAACGGTAAAAGGTAAAGTAGTTCACGCTTTCTTTAGATAAACAAAAAATGAGTAGAATTTAATTAAAAAAAGCTGGCAATAGTCAGCTTTTTTTTAATTAAAAATGGTTAGTTTATGTAAATTTGTGTATATTTGATTCAAATAAATAGGGGGTAATATGTCGTTTTATAAAAATATTTTAGCAATTGGTGTGGTTACAGTATGTGTAACAGGTTGTAAGGGTAATTTATTTTCTAAGCATATAGCATGTGATGACACAGAAGCTTTGCTGCTTGTTAATCAAGTTTTAAAAGATAACCTAACGAACCAATTAGAAAGTGAGCTTAAATCGCTAATTTCGGATGGCGCAATCAAAGATTTGGATCCTGCTAAATTAAAACTTTCAGCACAATCAATAAATTTTACTTTGATGGATAGTCGTACAGAATTTATTGATCCGAATAGTTCAAAGACGAATTGTTCAATTGATTTAGCAACAATTTTACCTTCCGATGTTGTGAAAAAATCAGATGAAGCCCGTGTTAAAGTAGATCGCTATTCAACTGAGAGTCAAGCTAATGACTTAGGTGTTGATTTTGATAATAATAAAATCAACTTGACTTTAGAATATACGCTCCAACCCTCAGACAAGGGCGATAAAATTTTTACTCTAGTTAAGAACACAAATAATTTTAATACTTTGATTTCTGATACTTTAACTTATGCATTTTTAAAGCCTCAAATAGAGAAAAATCAAATTAAACTAAAAGAGGCTGAAACGAAGCAAGCAGTTAATGCAGCTTATGAGGCTAACTTGGCTGCGCAAGATGCAGCCGCGGCAGCAGCACAAGCAACTGCAGCAGAAACTGAATATTATTCAGAATATTAAGATGGTAAGATGAATATGAAATTTAAAATTATGTGTCTTGCGGTAGCATCTGTGTTTTTAACAGCTTGTGATAAAGTTTCATCAATTACTGGAACAACTGCCAAATGTGATAATGAAACTGCTAAAGAGCTTGTGGTTGAATCATTTAGTAAAGGTTTAAGCGATCTATCAAGTAATCGTATAAAAGAATTAATTGAGACGGAAAATATCACCATTGATATGGGTAAATTACGCAGTTCTTTGAAGCAAATTACTTTTCAAGTTACTGATGTTCGTACTAATAATTCGGATCCAAATAGTAAGAAAAGTTACTGTGCAACGGATTTTATTGTTAAATTACCAGAGCAAATGATTTTAGACGCAGATGCAGCAAGGGCTGTATACGAACAGAATAATGTTGCACAATCTGCTGTACTTTCGGATCTTAGTTTAGAACAAAATCAATTAAAAAAGGAAATTGAGTACTTAGTTCAACCAACTGATGATGGAAAAAAAGTATTTGTTACTTTGGAAAATTCCGATGCTTTAGTCCATTTTGTTAGTGAAGTTGCTGTAGACTCTTTACTAAAGTCTGCAAGGCAAAATGCAGCTGAAGTAGCTAAACAAGAAGAAGTGAAACGTATTGCTGAACAAAATGCAGCAGTACAAGAATATCAAGAAGTAGTGTTAGCAGAAGCTAAGTCGAATTTAGATACAGCAAATGAGAACTTGAATTTAGTTTGGAATGCGACGACAAAAGAGGTTCGTGACCAATTACTTGCGGAACAAAAAATTTGGCTAAAAAAACGTGATTTAGAGTGTAAGTTAGAAAGTTCAAATACAGAAAATCCAGAGGTTTATCGTTTAAACTGTGAAACAAATATGACTGTGACACGAACTACTGAGTTGCGCCAAAAAATATATTATCTAGAACCTTAATTTCATACTAAAAAGTCAGCTTCGGCTGGCTTTTTTAGTGAAGATTGAAAATAAAAGAAGAAATTAAAGCGTTGACAAGTCCGAACAAATTATTACATTTGATCAAAAAATAAGCATATAAACTGAAGTACACATGAAAATAATGACAACTGCATGGAGTACAAATATGAGTATAGATTTATTAGCGCTTATTAAGCAGCACGTCTCCTCGATTGTGCTGGACGGTGATACACAACACTTAACTGAAAAAAATTCAGCTATTAGCCAGTTTGTTCCAGTCCTGTTAAATATTTTTCGATCCAAACCTGAATTTATTGATGCCTTTCAAAAACAGTTAAATCCACGAATTAGTGATATTTTCTCGGCGAATCCCACATTAAAAGATCAATTTCTGCAACATCTTGGTGGCGGTGCTGCTCCAGCGTCAGAAATAGAGCAGACCTTGAATCATTCGATCGCCCCAACCATAGGGGTGCTTGAAAATGAAGCGGGTTCATCTGATCCTGTCGCAATCACGCATTTACTTGATAATCATGTAGATAGCATTTTGGCGGCACTACCACAATGGGCAGTGCCTTTACTCGCAGGTTTAGGGGTAAACACTGCAGCTGGCCGTACATTACACCAAGCGCCTGTTGTTGAACCAACACCTGTTATCGTTGAAGAAAAACGCTCGAATTGGTTATTACCAATTATTGCGCTGCTTATATTATTGGGTCTGATCGCATTTTGGTTTAAGTCTTGTACTAATAAAGAAGAACCAACCACCTCTGCAACAACGGTTGCACAGCCTGCTGCATCTCAGCCAGCACATTTGCAATTTAGCACCGGTACAGATGGGCAGTTAACCAACTGTCAAATTCAAACTGGTGATTCAAATTATCTTGAAATTTTGCAGCAACAAGTCAAACAGATCTTTAACTTTAATACGGGTTGTGGTGCTTCATCTGATGCCAGTTACCATACGCAATTTATTGATCAAGATACCATTCCAACGGTTCTGCAAAAACTTAAAGGTGTGCCAAATACCACTTTAACCTGGACAGAAAATCAGTTATCGATTTTGTCGCAAAATCCTGCGGATGCTCAAAGCCTTGCCAATCAAATTAAGCCTTTAGCAAAAAATATGACGGTATTGATTCAAGAAGGCGTGAGCGAACAAACTGCAGTAGATAACAGTATTACTGATGCACAAAAAGCATTAGCGAGTATTAACCCTGAACAAGTTCGTGCTCTAGATGTTGCGACTGCGCTGAACTTACAAATTATTAATTTTGCGACAGGTTCATCTGATATTCCTGACGTGAATAAATCGATTTTGGATCAAGCGGCAGCGTTAATGCAGCGCGCAACACAGGTACATCTGACTGTACAAGGTCATACCGACGCTGTGGGTAATGCGGAAGCGAATAAAGCTTTATCGCAAGAGCGTGCACAAGCTGTGGTGGATTATTTGGTGTCGAAAGGCGTTGATCCTGCACAGCTTCAAGCGGTGGGTTATGGTCAAGAAAAACCGGTAGCAGAAAACAGCACCAAAGAAGGTCAATTCAAAAACCGACGTATTGAGTTTGAAGTTTTAAATACCGAGAATGGCAAAGTACGAGATGTTACCAATGAAGGCGTGACTGAAAAGGCCAATTAAAACCGTACTAAATGAGATGATATATAAAAAATCCCTGCACATGCGGGGATTTTTCTCGTCAAAGCGCTGTAATTTTGAGTAAAATACGCCCGAAGAATAAAATCATAATGGTACTTATACAATGAAAAAAATAGTCATCACGAGCCTCATGTTGTCTGCGGCATTAATATCCGGCTGTGATAATTTTAAAAATAAAAAAGATACAGAAGCCAAAACGGAAGCGCCTGCTTTGGAAGATTGGAGTTGTACTGCACAAGCCAATATTGACCAATTGCAAGATCATTTAAAAAAAGAATATCTCAAAGAATTAAACAAAGAAATACGTCAGTCAGATTATGAAGCCGATCAGCAACTCATGGATCTGATTGTAAAAAATCTAAAATTTAACATTCAAAATGTCACGACTTTAACTGAAGATCCTAATAAAGCCAAAACATTGGAATGTAGCAGTCAACTGTTGGTGGTTTTCCCGAAAGGATTACAAAAGCGTGCTGAAAACGCCTTTGCTGAACGACCATGTGACGAAGGCTGTGAAGAACGTGGTAATTATACTTTGAATGATTCACTCGAAGATGGTGAGTCAGGCTTAAGCATGGACAATGATCAGCTTAAAGGGAACTTTAGCTATAGCATCACTAAAACGGACAAAGATGGTTTAAGTTTAAGTGTCCCAAGTCAAAATGACGTAATTGATAGCGTTGTAACAGTGACACGTCATGCGGTGCTATATGCGGCATATAGTGCTCAAAATAAGCGAAACGAAGAATCCTATCAGCAAGGGATGGAGAGTCAATCTCAACAAATGAGCCTTGCACAAAAGGCAATGGATATTCGAAAAAAAGAGCTAGATCAGGATAATGCCAAAGTGGTGGATCGTCTCAATCAGACTTGGGATCGTTTTAGTGATGAACAAAAGGCGCAGTTACAGCAAGATCAAGCAGACTGGTTTGAAAAGCGTGATATCGACTGTAAAGTGCTTGCACAAAAAAGTGTTTATTCATTAAATGAAAGTGAAAAAGAGACTTATCAAAAGCATTCGCAATACTGGGATGATGCGATGAATACGCAAAATCAAGAGTTGCAATATACCAAATGTTTTAATCAGAAAACTACAGAACGAATTGTGTATTTAAATAACGTGTTTAATTGATCTAAAAGAAGAAAAGCCCTCAATTGAGGGCTTTTTTTTGAATCTTAGTTTATTGCTTGATGATCAAAACAGGAATTGGGCACTGCGTTAAAATATTTTGTGCCACGCTGCCTAGCATGGCTTTTTTCAAACCTGTGCGTCCATGTGAACCCATGATGATTAAATCCGCAGAGATTTCATCAGCCACTTGTAAAATCCCTTCAGTTGGCGATACACCATGAATCAAACGAGTTTTAACTTCGATACCATCACGTACAAAGGTTTGTTTGATATCTTCTAAACGCAGCTGAGCACTTTTTTCAGCCTGCATAAAATATTCAGTGATTGCAGGTGCAACAGCATAGAAATCGACACCAACGAATGGATCAACAGCAACAACACTAACAATGGTCACTTGTGCATTTTGACTTTTAGCCAAGCTGAGCGCATGTTCAACAGCAGAATATGAAATTGGAGATTCATCCACAGGGACTAAAATTTGTTGATATTGACTCATATCTGCTTCCTTAATATTTTAAATGTTATCAATCTAATCTTGCTCTATTCACGATATTGTATGAATTAGACAAAAGGGTAAGCTTTTTGGTGAAGGGTGTGCTGAATAGAAAAAAGCCCACATGATGTGGGCTTAGTCATCTTAAGCTTTTACAACCAACACAGGTAATTCAGTATTACTGAGTACATCTTGTGCGAAGCTGCCGAGTAGCATTTTCTTAAAGCCTTTACGACCATGCGAACCCATCACGATCAAATCGGCTTTGACTTCATTGGCTGCTTCTACGACACCTTCAGCAGAAACTTGGCCTTTAATAATCTTACTTTGTGCTTCTACACCCACTTCAGTTGTAATTTGCACAGCTTCTTTTAATGCGGATTCTGCATTTGCATAAGCTTGTACGAAATATTCTTTCATGATTGATGAAGAATAATAGAAGTCTGCATCGGTAAATGGGTCTTCAGCAACAAGGCTGATTAAAGTGAGTTGGCTGTTAAACGCCTTGGCAATAATTGCAGCTTTTTTAACTGCAGAAAACGAGATTTCTGAACCATCGACAGGTACTAAAATGTTTTGATATGACATGGAACAATCTCCTGTAATTTTGCTTTTAAACCCTATAGATTATTGATAACACATTGTCGTGAATGGTTCAATTTATTAATCTAAAAAATATTGTAAATTCATAAAATTACATAAATTAATGTCGATAAGTCGTCAAATAAATCTGAGCGAAAAACTCGGACTTTGCTCAAAAAATATTAAAATAAAATCGACTAATTTTCTCGGATTTTGAGCCTAAAAGATCAATATGAACTTTATAAAAATAAGCCTAAACTATATACAGTTTTAAATCTTAGATTTATAACAGAATTGATGCGATTGGATAGTTAGATATGTCATATAAAGTAGGGTTGGTTGTACTCAGCATGTGTTCAGTGTTGCATTTGTCTGGTTGTCAAAACACGCAAAGCAGTACCAAAGTGATTGCAGGTGCATTTAACTTATCGACACAAGTCCAAAAGACCTTTATCAACCTACATGCACCTGACAATGTTATTGTGCAGTCAAATATTCAATATCTACAAAATCCAAATTTAAGCTTGGATATCTATCAACCTGAAACAAGTACAGCGATTGCACCCAGACCAACGATTATTTGGATCCACGGTGGCGGTTGGGTCTCAGGTTCAAAAGAGCATGCAGGTGGATATTTTAAACGGCTCGCAGCCCAAGGTTATAATGTGGTTTCTGTTCAATATCAGTTTGCACCTGAAGCCATTTATCCCGTACAGCTCAACCAAATTGATGCTGCATTGACGTTTTTAAATCTACATGCGGCACAATATGGCATTGATTCGCAAAATATGTATATGGCAGGGGATTCTGCAGGTGCAAATATGGCCAGTCATTATGCCGCCTTGGTTACGAATCCAGATTTTGCGCAAGCGTCAAAGATTCAACCTCTATTAAAGCCTTCACAGCTTAAAGGGCTGATTTTGCATTGTGGTATTTATGATTTAAACAGCTTTGTAAATACTGTACCTGACGAGATTGGACTGATCGAGTGGGGCGTCTATAACTTAGTTCAGGCGTATACCGGAGACAAAAAAGATGATGCCGAGTTTTTAACGCGTATTTCAACGGCCTCAAATATTAATGCAAATTATCCGCCTGTATTTATCAGCGGTGGCAATAAAGATTTTTTAACCAAAACGCAATCTGAGCCTTTTGTAGAAAAAATGAAGGCAAATAATGTACCTGTGACGGCGGTATTTTATCCAGATTCGAAAGAATATTTGGTACATGAATATCAATTTATGATGAGTAAAAAGGCTAGCCAGCAGACCTTTGATCGCACTTTAGAATTTTTGCAACAACACGTACAGTCCGTTAAAAATTAAAAACAGACTTAAAATGCTTGCAGAATAATCTCTAACTTAATAACATACCTACCAGTTGGTATGTTTTTTTTGGAATGAATAATGAATTCGGTAACATTGGCGTATGGCTTACTGTCATTGGCGATTATCTCAGAAGTAATTGGTTCGACATTTTTGGTGAAGTCAGAAGGGTTTACCAAACTTGCGCCTTCATTGGCTGTCGCAGTTTTATTCTGTTTGGCATTTTATTTATTGTCTCAGGTGATTAAAGTCATACCACTTGGTATTGCTTATGCCATTTGGGCAGGCGTTGGTATTGTTTTAACTGCACTAATTGGCTACTTTATCTTTCGTCAAAGTTTAGACCTCCCAGCCATGTTAGGGATAGGCCTGATTGTTTCAGGTGTGGTCGTGATCAACCTGTTTTCAACTTCAGCTGGACACTAATATGGATAATCCGCATCAGCGCAAGAAAGAACCTCAACTGATACGCCAAAGTATTTTGCAGCACGCAATCCTTCTTGCTGCTGATAAAGGTGTTAATGGAGTGTCGATTCAAGCCGTTGCGGATTTAGTTGGGGTTACAAAAGGTGGTGTATTTCATCATTTTTCAAATAAGCAAAAGCTCTTAGAGTCCATGATTGTGATGCTTTTAGCTCAATTAGACGAGGTCGTTGACCGATTAATTGACGAAGACCCTGAGCCATACGGTCGCTTTACCCGAGCCTATATTGAAATTACCTTAGAAAAACAAATCATGGGTTTGCAACAGTCATGGTCCGCGATTTCGATGACCATGCTGACCGATAAAACTTTTAATGAATATTGGATTGAATGGATGAACTCACGTTTAGAGAGACATCATCAGACCGATTCAGATATAGAACTGAAAATTGTACGTTATGCAGCTGATGGTATTTGGCTCACCGCTTTTACAGAAGTGGAAGACGAAATCGAAACTCAATTATTAAAACAAGAATTAATCGCCCGAACGTATCGAGCGAAATAGATTAAATAACTGATTTTAAATACGTAAAAGTAATTACGCATTTTTAAAATGATTTTTAAGTCTATTCGATAGAGTCTTACATCTAGGGATTGAATAAAGGGATTAGCCTTCGGCTGGAGGTACTCTTGAAATGTTGTTTCTCATTCGGCAAAATGAGAAGCGTGCTACGTAAGGAAACCATCTTGCGGAGCATTGCTCCTCACCGCAAAACTTGTTCACTAGTGTCTAATTACTCAAAGTACCGCAAAAACATTTTTGATTAGAAGTAGTCCTATATCAAACACTTGCGTATGACGTTACCGCGTATCATTCTTTTATTTGAAGCAAATTATTTAACTGAGGGCTTAATTTCTCTTATACTTGAAAATAGCATGTACGACTAAACCAAAGACCAACCCCCAAAACGCGGAACCAATACCAAAAAATTGTACGCCCGATGCACTAAACAAGAAGGTGAGTAGAGCAGCGTCACGTTCACTCGCTTCTTGGAAAGCAATGACGATGTTGTGTCCAATGGTGCCTAGTAGGGCAATGCCTGCTAAAGCGGTAATAAATATCAATGGGAAAGCGGTTAAGAAACTCACCAAAGTGGCTGCAAACAGGCCCATCAAAATATAAAAAAAGCCACAGGTCATACCTGCGATATAACGTTTTTTCTCATCGGGGTGGGCTTGGTCATCTAGACTGATGGCCGCACTAATCGCAGCAATATTGACACTAAAACATCCAAATGGCGCGAGTAGCGTTTGGGCTGTACCAGTCCAACCAATCAGTTGATTAACGTGGGGTTGATAACCATAACTTTTAATCATAGCTAAACCCGGTAAATACTGAGAGGCCATATTGATTACAAAGAGTGGTAACGCCAAACCCAGTATTGCTGAGATCGAAAATTCAGGTGTAACCCAAACCGGCTGTGCGAGTTCTAAATTAAGCGCCGGTAATTGAAAGCCAAGTAATAATGGGCAAAGCATGATGCCAATAATCACTGTGATGACAATGCTATAACGCGGTAACAGTCGTTTACTGAGGACATAAGCCGCGAGTAAACCCAGGACGAATGCCCATTCATTTTGTAAACTGACAAATAACTCAATACCAAATTTTAGAAGTACGCCCGCCAACATTGCACTGGTGAGACTTTGTGGAATATAGCGCAGTATTTTTTCAAAAATGCCTAAAAATCCAAGTACTGCTGTCAATAAGCCACAAACCAAGAAAGCACCTAGGGCAGCATTCATGCTGTAACCATTTGCAGTCGCTAAAATCAGTGCCAGTCCTGCAGTGGACCATGAAGTCGCAACGGGATATTTAAATTTCCAAGACAGAATCAGCCCGCTTAAGCCGATACCCAAACCTAGGGCCCAAAACCAAGAAGTTATTTCTGCAGTGTTGGCACCGAGCATTTGTGCAGATTGGATCACCAAAACAGCCGAGACACTGATCCCGACTAAGAACGTAATAAAACCTGCAAAAGCAGCTGGAATGGAGAAGTCTTGGAGTAGTTTTTGCATAATGATCGAGCTATGACTATTGTTGGCGCAGATTTAGGATGACATTTTTCAGGATGATACGCTCAAGTCATGTACAGTAAAAGTGCTCATCGAGATATTATGGAAATACTTTATTTATTCACAAATGGCACTTTAACAAATGGCACTTCAATAGAACGAACCGACAACCACACATTGTGGATGTTTCATCCATTTAAAATTTAAAGGGATATGGATTTTCCTAAAAAAACAGTACTACTTTGCCTATGTCGGTTACATGGTAGATGTCGCAAGCTTTAGACCAAATCCACAAAATAGAAGACCAACTGCTGCGACACAGCATGCCGTAAATTTATAACGATGGCTAAAATAGGTGGCCAGTTTTGCACCCGAAAAGATCAAAATCGTTAAATAGCTCATACTGATAATTTGCAATACGATCGCGAGTACGGTAAATGTAATCGCAGGATATGGATATGCAGGATCAACAAATTGCACAAAGAACGATAAGTAAAAAAGAATGGCTTTAGGGTTTAAAATACTGATGGTTAATGCAGTCTTAAACGGTTTCAATTCATTCAAACTCAGTTGCTTGGTGTCGAGTTGTTCTGGCATCTGAACGGCATTCCATGTTTGGTAGGCAGCCTTGAAAAGTTTGATACCTAGATAACTTAAATACAGCGCACCGACAATTTTTAATAATAAGAATAACCAAGGGAAGGCGTGAAGTAAGGATGCAGCCCCTAGAGCGGTGAGTAAGATTAAGATCAAATCGCCAGTATAAACGCCAAAAGCACCTAAATAGCCGACCTTAATGCCATAGCGAGAAGCAACAGACATGACATAAAGTGAATTTGGCCCGGGTAAAATCACAATTAATATCGTACCAATAATAAAGGTCGTTAAGTCTGTGATTCCAAACACTGAAGACACTCAAATAAAAAACCGAAGCTGTAGTATACAACTTCGGTTCTAGATGAAACTGAAAATTTCTAATTTATGCTTTTATTTCAGCATCTAAGCCAAAAGTTTGACGCAGTAAGCTACTTAATTGCTCACGGGCTTTAATAAAGCCATCAATACCGCCTTGTAATAGTTGGAAAGACATTAAGTCTTTTTCAACTTCAGCTTTGAAAGTTTGCTTGTCGAGCACTTGTACATCGTGTTGACAGTGTGCATGCGCATGATGATTAGACAATTGCACTTCCACGGTACGCTGATCTTTTTCCAGTTCTGCCAATAAATTCGGTGAAACCGTCAATAAATCACAACCTGCTAAACCAAGCACTTGATCAATACTACGGAAGCTAGCACCCATAATTTCAGTTTTGATGTCATGTTGTTTATAGTAGTGGTAAATCTGCTTCACTGATAACACGCCCGGATCTTTCTCAATCGGGTAGCTATCCACATTTTCAGCTTTTTTGTACCAATCTAAAATACGACCAACAAATGGCGAAATCAGCGTGACTTGAGCATCTGCACAGGCTTGAGCTTGATGCAAACCAAACAAAAGCGTCAGATTACAGTGAATGCCTTCAGCTTCAAGGGCTTTAGCGGCTTGAATGCCTTCCCACGTTGAGGCAATTTTAATTAAGATACGGTTTTGATCGATACCATACTGTGCATATAAAGCCAATAACTCTTTAGCTTTTGCAATGGTGGCATCAGTATCATAGGACAAGGCTGCATCGACTTCTGTAGAGACACGTCCTTCGATCAATTTTAAAATTTCTACACCAAATTTGACCGTAAGAATATCGATGGTGCGCTCAACCAGCTCATCATTTTGATAACCTTCTTTACGCGCTTGTTCAAAAGCACTTTCAATCAGTTCTTTATTTTCAGGTTGATTTGCCGCTGCTGTAATTAAAGATGGATTTGTGGTCGCATCCAATGGACGGAATGTATTAATCGCAGCTAAATCACTGCTGTCAGCAACAATCGTTGTTAGGCTTTTTAATTGGTTTAACGCATTTTGAGTCATTTGAAATCTAGTTCTTAATGTTCTTGGTGTACATACTTTTATAACACAATCTGTTTAGAACCCAACCAAAAACCGCCCAATTAGGCGGTCTAAATCGTAGTTTTTCGTGAATTTCGGATGTGATTAATCAAAAAATGAGCAGCCGAGCCGAGTGGTTTTTCACGGTTCCAGACCAAGTCGACGAAATATTCAAATTTGGGTGTGAAATCTTGAAAGCTTAAGATTTTGAGTTGATCTTTGAGCGTCGGATTTTCATTAAACATCTCTAATGGAAGCACACCCCAACCCAGCCCTTGAATAATCATCGAACAGGCAGAGTGGTGGTTATCTGTACGCCAACTGTGTTTGGAAAATAACAATTCTGGTTTGATGCTTTTATCACGACTCGCGACCACGATTTGTCGACTTTGCAAAATTTGCTCAAAACTGACTTGCTTAAATTTCGACAGGGCATGTTTTGTCGCAGCAACAGGAACCAATGCTTCACGCTTCAATTCGACAAATTGTTCATAGCTCTCAAGCTGTTCACGTTCAAACATTAGAGCAAGCTGCGCTTGACCTTGTAATAGCATCTTTTGGGCATCTTCTTGAGGCGCAGAAAAAATATTGATTTGCAAAGATGGAAAATGAGTTTCTAGCAAAGAGATATAGTCGGTCCACTGCGTATGAAGCAGTTCTGATACCACCACGATATTCAGTGAAGACTCTAAACCATGACTCAGCGCAATCGCATGCTGTTTCCACTGATTGATTTCTATCAATAATTGTTCAGTTTTTTCATACAGGTTAAGCGCTTGAGCGGTGGGCACAGGCTCACGACCAACGCGCTCAAACAGTTTAAGGTTGAGATCAATTTCAAAATTCGCAATGGACATGCTGACCGCTGAAGGCACTTTGCCGAGTTGTCTGGCAGCTGCGGAAAATGATCCTGTTTCCATGACTGTTTTAAAAATCATCAGTTGTTCTTGATTAATATTCATGAGCATACAGAAAAATAAAGGAATACAACCTTTCAATAATATTGAAAGAACCTAACTCGATTAATCAATAATATAAAAATAAAATAAGTTTTTTACAAATGATAGAGTGTTTCAAAATGACGATTTCCAAGAGAAGGATTATTCATGCGCTAAGCTATGAGATCATCCTATTGGTGATCATTGCTATTGCTTTAAGTTTTATTTTTAAAGTTCCGATGGAGGTGACAGGTACGCTCGGTATTGCGATGGCGGTCACTTCTGTGATTTGGAACATGATTTTTAATCATTATTTTGAAAAATTTGAAGCAAAAAGAAAGTTAAAAAGAACCTTTGGTGTACGTGTTTTACATGCAATTGGATTTGAGGGCGGCTTAATGCTTGCAACCATACCAATGGTCGCTTATGCCATGCATATGACCTTATGGCAGGCGATTTTGCTCGATTTTAGTATGACCATGTGCATTTTAGTCTACACATTTATTTTCCAATGGTGCTATGACCAGATCGAGGCGCACTTTGGCTACCAACCACAATATCGTTAAATTTCAATAAGAAAATCACATTGGCCTGTACTGATAAATACAGGCCTTTTTTGCATCAAAATAGTGCAATATTTAACAAATAATAATATATAAAAACATAAACTAACTATAAAAAGTTAGAATAATTACATAACTTTTAAATATAAGAACAAAGAATGCTTTTATATATTAATTCAAAAAATATTCAAAACAAGGAGTTAGCATATGAAATTGATAAAAATTGTCACACCTATTGTTTTACTTGGGCTTACACAATTTACATTTGCAGATGGTAACTTTAAGCGCTTTTCTGTATCTGCAGGTTGGTTACACGTGATGCCGCAAGGAAAGGCGAATCCTTTTAACATTAATACTTCTGTGGCAAATGGGACACAGGCCAAAGTTGGAAGCATTAGTGAAGAGGGTTTTTTACAAGCAATTGACCCAAATGCAACGATTCAAGACGGTGATAACACAGTAAATTTAAAGGAGACTTTAGGAACATTATTAGAAGATAGTTTTATTAATGGACTCATGACAGATGGCAAAGGCAATATCAAACCAGATATTGCAGGGATATCGACATTATATGGATTGGAAAATTGGTCAGCAGGAGGCACTGGTCTAGAAGCAGAGGATGTTGATACTTTAGGTTTGATGGTCAATTATTATATCAATGACAACGTATCCTTACAGATGATTGGCGGTATTCCTCCCAAAGTGGATATTCAAGGGAAAGGGATGATTACGGCACCTTTATCTGGCAATGCAATGCCGGGAGGTCTTGCTGGTTTGCTGTTTCCGGACGGTTTACCTTTGGATTATGATGTACCAATTACCAATCTGGATGCTTATAGTAAAGCAGCAACAGCGCGTGCTTGGACGCCAGCATTTCAAGCTCAGTATCAATTTGGAAAATCGGGCGTGAATAAATTCAGACCTTATGTAGGTGCAGGGATTATGTATGCGTATTTTAATGATATTGAACTCAATAAAGGTATTGAATCTGACTTAATTGCTGCAGGGCATATGATTCAAAATATTAAGGATAATCTTGCAGGTGCTGCATTAGACGGTAAAGAATCATCAGGTAAAATGGTGGTCGATGTCGATGCGGATGATGCGATTGCTCCAATTGTCACACTCGGATTTACCTATGACTTCACCCCAAGTTGGTTTACGGTTGCTTCGGTGTCTTATGCGAAGTTAAATAACAAAACCAAGATTGATGTGATTAACCAAACGACGGGTGAACAATTAATTCATGCAACGACCAAGATCGATATTGATCCCATCATTACTTATTTAGGTGTCGGTTATCGTTTCTAAAAATTTACGGAATCAAAGAATAAAAAAACCGCTCTCAAGAGCGGTTTTTTGCTTTAAAACATAAAGGATTATTTTTCAATAATTGCTGTTACGCCTTGACCACCCGCAGCACAGATCGATACAAGTACACGGCCTGAACCTTTTTGGTTCAATAGTTTTGCAGCAGTTGCGATAATACGACCGCCAGTTGCAGCAAATGGGTGACCTGCAGCAAGTGATGAGCCTTTCACGTTCAATTTAGAACGATCAATTGAACCCAATGGTGCATCTAAGCCTAAACGTTCTTTACAGAATTTAGGATCTTCCCATGCTTTCAGTGTAGACAATACTTGAGATGCAAACGCTTCATGAATTTCATAGTAATCGAAATCTTGTAGCGTAATACCTGCACGTTCTAGCATACGAGGTACTGCATACGCTGGCGCCATCAATAAGCCTTCTTTTTTCTCTACAAAGTCAACCGCCGCTGTTTCTTGGAAAGTTAAATAAGCAAGAACTTCGTGACCGTTTGCTTTTGCCCATTCTTCTGATGCAAGAAGGACACATGACGCACCATCAGTCAGTGGAGTCGAGTTACCCGCAGTCATCGTACGTGCATCGCCTTTCCCAAACGCTGGTTTTAACTTCGCAAGTTTTTCTACTGATGAGTCTGCACGTAAGTTGTTGTCACGCTCTAAACCAAGGAATGGTGTAATAAGGTCATCGAAGAAACCTTCTTCATAAGCAGCTGCCATTTTTTGATGTGAAGATGCAGCAAGTTCATCTTGCGCTTCACGAGAGATACCCCATTCAAGCGTTGTAATTGCTTGATGGTCACCCATAGAAAGACCTGTACGTGGTTCACCGTTCTTCGGTGCATCCATCAAATCTTTAACATTAATTTTAGTTAATGCTTTTAGGCGGTCTTTACCTGTTTTAGCAATATTCAATTCAAGTAAAGCTTTACGTAAGCCATCACCAAAAGCGATCGGTGCATCAGAGGTTGTATCTACACCACCAGCAACACCCACTTCGATTTGACCCAATGCGATTTTGTTAGCAACCAAGAAAGCTGCTTGTAAACCAGTACCACATGCTTGTTGAATATCGTAAGCAGGTGTTTCAGGAGCAAGTTCGGTATTGAGTACACACTCACGGGTCATGTTAAAGTCACGACTATGTTTTAACACGGCACCAGCAACAACTTCACCAAGGCGTTGACCTTGAAGGTTGAAACGTTCAACAAGACCATTTAATGCAGCGGTGAACATATCGCTGTTTGATGCAGTGAAGTAAGCGCCGTTAGAACGAGCGAAAGGAATACGATTACCACCGATAATAGCAACGCGGCGAACTGTGTTTTGACTCATGGTATTATCCTGTTGAACAGACGTTTGAGTTGTTGATTTTGAAGCTGTTTTAGGGTTTGAAGCGGGTGTCTTAGTACGTGTAGATGCACGACGAGGACGGCTTATTTTAGCGGCATCACTTGTAGACTTGGTTGCTGTGCCCGTACTTTTAGCGGTACGTGGCGTACTCTTTGATGTATTTGACACAGTTTCCGTAGTCGGACTTTCGACTGCTGGATTTTCTTGAGTTGTTTTGCTCATAAGGCTTTTCCAAGCATGTTGATGATCTTCTTGACGGCTACATTAGCATATTCACCAAAGGGGTAAATTGACTAAAATGACATTCGCTAAAGCATTCAGGTCAAGCCATCTGCGGTTTAACTCAAGTATGATTCCATGGAAACTGATGGAACTATTGAAATATAAGTATCTGACATCATCTTGAAGTTAAAGGGATATCTTCAGATCCATCAAAAATTAATCTGTATGAGAGATAATAAACATGACTGATCAATACCAAACATTTGCAAAATCTCCTATTGGTAAATTTGTCATCAAAAATTTAGGTTTACCATCACCGACTTTTTTAGAGCGTTTTGAGTCTGCAACACCTGTAGTTAAAGGTGCGGTTTTATTCGGTGCAGCGCCTGCTTCAACATTATCTGGTGCTATTGCACAAGTCTTGGCAAATATTCATGCCAATAGCTATGCAGGCAATAATGCTGAATTACAACAAGCTGCGGCAAAATCAGGTCTAAACTTAAGCGCATTCAACGAAGGCGATAAAGAGTCTAAGTTTAAAGTTGTGGTGTTTGATGCTTCAGGTATTCAAAACTCAGAACAATTGCATGCCTTATATGCCTTTTTTAACCCAATCGCACGTCAAATTCAGGCGTCTGGTCGCGTTGTCGTTGTTGGTACAACACCAGAGACTGCGAAAACTGTGAAACAAGCCATTGCACAACGTGCATTAGAAGGTTTTGTAAAATCAGTGGGTAAAGAGTTTAAGAAAGGGATTGCAGCACAATTAGTTTATGTGGACGAAGGTGCTGAAGCAAACTTAGAATCTGCATTACGTTTTGTGATTTCACCGCGTTCAGCTTATGTATCGGGTCAGGTGATTCGTGTATCTAAAGCAGATGTTGTGGATGTTGACTGGAATAAACCGCTTGCAGGCAAAACAGCTGTAGTAACAGGTGCAAGCCGTGGTATTGGTGAAGCAATTGCACATGTATTGTCACGTGATGGCGCGCATGTCATTTGTTTAGACGTTCCACAGCAGCAAGCAGACCTTGACCGTGTTGCAGGTGAAATTGGCGGTTCTACGCTAGCGATTGATATTACTGCAAGCGATGCCGGTGAAAAAATTAAAGCGGCTGCAGCTGCTCAAGGTGGTTTGGATATCATCGTGCACAACGCAGGGATTACCCGTGACAAAACTTTGGCCAATATGAAGCCTGAGCTTTGGGATTTGGTGATTAACATTAACTTGTCTGCGATTGAGCGTGTAAATGATTACCTTCTTGAAAATGATGGCTTCAATGCAAATGGTCGTATTGTTTGCGTATCTTCTATTTCAGGTATTGCAGGTAACTTAGGTCAAACCAACTATGCTGCTTCTAAAGCTGGTGTAATTGGTGTGGTTAAATTTACTGCTCCATTATTGAAAAATGGCGTAACCATTAATGCTGTTGCTCCAGGCTTTATTGAAACGCAAATGACTGCTGCGATTCCATTTGCAATCCGTGAAGCAGGTCGTCGTATGAACTCGATGAGTCAAGGTGGTTTACCTGTAGATGTTGCTGAAACGATTGCGATGTTTGCTTCAACGGCATCGACTGGCTTGAACGGTAATGTGGTACGTGTGTGTGGTCAAAGCTTGTTAGGGGCTTAATTAATCTCTCCCGACCTCCCTTTGAAAAAGAGAGGAGAAGTCCCCCTTTATCAAAGGGGGATGAGGGGGATTTAAAATATCCTTCTTTAAAAGGAAGGGAACTTTATAAAGATAAAACTTCCAAAGGTTTAGTATGAATACTCGCCATTTTAGTCAACTTCCAAAACCTTATTTAGCCTATCCAAAAGTGATTCAAGGCTTGATTTTTAAAAAGCCTAAAGCTGAAAAAGTGCTGCCGCAAGTTGAATATGTGGTGGATTCATTTAAGGTCGATCAAAAACATTTAAAAGCTTATAAAGAAGTCTGTGGCTTTAAAAACAATGGTTATATCCCAGCGATTTATTTGGCTGTGCTTTCTCAAAGTTTGCAAATGCATATGATGACTACGGAAGCTTTTCCATTTGCGATCTTGGGTTTGGTACATATTCGTAACCAAGTGAAGCAATATCGCAAAGTTGGTGTGAATGAAACACTGTCATTGTCATGCAAATTTGGTGAATTACAGCCACATGATAAAGGCGTGCAATTTGATTTTATTACCACTGCAAAAGTGGGCGATGAAGTGGTTGTAGAATCATTAACCACGTATTTAGCACGTCAAAAAACAGAGAACAAAGCTGCGGCAAAATCTACCGAAACAAAGTCAGCTGAGTTGCAAGTTCAAGCTGAATGGAATGTTTCTGAAAATACCGGTCGCCGTTATGCGTTGACTTCTGGTGACTTTAACTTGATTCATATTCATGCTGTAACCGCTAAAGCGTTTGGTTTTAAACAAGCCATTGCACATGGTATGTGGAGTAAAGCCAAAGCCTTGTCGAGCTTAACTTTGCCAGATGCCTATGAAGCGGATGTCTGGTTTAAATTACCGATGTATTTGCCTTCTCAAGTTGAGTTCCTTACTGCACAAACGGGTAAAGATACAGAGTTTGCTATTCGAAATAGTAAGAACAAAAAGCCGCATGTAGCGGGAAGTGTAAAGGCAATTTAAGACTTAAGCCTAAATCGATATCGGTTTAGGCTTTTTTGTTTTAATCTCAAGCGATTCATATTCAAAGGAATGATGATGCAGGCGCTCAAAGAATATCTATTTGCACAGAAGAATAATTTTCAAGGTACGGTTGACGAGGCGTTTCAAGATTTGGCGGCGCAATTTAGCCGGATGCAGGATGCTCGAACCCACTTAGGCGGAGCTGCCTTAGTGGTGTATTTTAAAGGTCAAAAAGTTGTGGATATTTGGACCGGTAAAAAATCAGCCGAAGAAGCTTGGAAGTCCAATACCCCCTCGGTCTGTTATTCCACGGGTAAAGGCGTACTTGCAACGCTAGCACATATTTTAGTGAGTGAAGGCTTTCTAGATTACGATACTCCCGTTGCAGCATATTGGCCGGAGTTTGCTCAAAATGGCAAGTCGGATATCACATTAAGGCACATGCTGAGTCACCAAAGTGGTTTATACGATATCCGTAATATCATTCAAACAGCATCTGAAATGGCAGATTGGCCACATATGCTCAACGTGATTGAGCAAGCTAAGCCACGTTTTGAGCCATCAACTGATGCAGCATATCAACCGTTAACCTTCGGTTGGCAAGTCGGTGGTGTACTTGAAAAGGCCACAGGTCGACCGCTTGCTGAACTAATGCAACACTATTTGGTTGAGCCTTTGGCATTGGATCATGCATTTTTTGGCGTACCAGAGCATCAACTTAGTGAGGTTGCTCGCTTGATTCCGAAAAAGAAACAAGTAGAACGTGCTGTAGATACATCTGCACAAGAAAATACCCAAGCGCAGACAACGAAAAAAAAGACTGATACACGAAAACCATCAATCTTTGATCAGCTCCTACAACTTTCGGGACAAAATTTGCAAGACTTTCAAGATGGTATGATTCCAAAAGGAATGCGCAAGTTTTCATTTTTTAGTGATGAGGGTTTACAAGCCATCATTCCTGCAGCAACAGGCGTATTTAGTGCCAATAGTTTAGCGAAAATCTATGCCATGCTAGCCAATCAAGGGCGGTGGCAGGGACAGACCTTAATCACGCCACAAATTTTTGAATCTTTAAGTAAAATTCAATTTAAAAAACGTGATCGTATTATGCCTTTACCAATGAATTGGCGTTTGGGATATCATCGAATTTTAACCTTAGGCAAATCTAGTCAAGGTTTTGGACATATTGGGTTTAATGGTTCTGGGGCTTGGTGTGATCCGCAGCGTGATTTAAGTTTTGCTTATACACATAACTTTGCGACGGGTTCAATCACCGGCGATTATCGCTTATGGGGCTTAACTCAAGAAACCTTACGCTGTGCAGATAAAGTATTAAAAGGTCGTAAAGGCTGGATTTAAGATACTTCGGAATAGAACAGAAATTGGGGAAATGTGAAAAATATGCTATTTTCCCTCGCAGTTTTAGACTGCTGTGATATCCCTATGAAAAAAGTTGTTTTGATTCCCTTAGTAGCAACGTCGGCAATGTTGGGTTGTCAGGATTCAACTCAAACGAAAGCAAAAGAGATAGAAGCGATTACTGCCGAAAAACAGCAAGCTGCATGGGTGGGTGATTTTAAAGGTACCACGCCGTGTATGGGCTGTCTTTCTCGTTGTGAAGATTGTCCTGGCATGGCTGTGGCTCTAGAGCTACATGAAGACCAAACCTATACACTCACTCGTGAAAGTCTAAGTGGTCATAACGAAGTAGAAGTGCTAAAAGGTGTAATTCGTTTTAAAGATGAATCAAAGCAGCAGCTAGAACTCATGAATGTGCAAACGCGCAATCTTTTGTATGTAGATTTGGATCAGCAATTGCTTGAAATTCGGGAAGACCAGACGGCGAAACGCTATCAAATGCAAAGTGACTTTGTTTTATTAGCTCAAAGTTGATTTGTTAAATTTTAATCGTTAGTTGTTAATTTATTGAAATATTAAGAATGCTTGGGTATGTTGAAAAATAACAAATAAGTTCTTAAGAATATGAAATTAAAGGAATCCAGTTTAACCGATATTATTGCAGCTATTTCAGCGGTAGCACTTGTTGTTACAATGGCTTCACAAACTTATTTTTATTATAGGTTAGATGCACTTTGGCTATTATCTATATTACCGCCATCAGTATTTTTTCTTGAAGTTTTGAGAGTTTTAGCACTTGCCATAGTTCTAATTATAGGGGCTTTGGGAGCAGAGGAAATTTATAAGTTTGTCATAAAGATTTGTATTAAAAAGAGAAAAATAATCTACAAAGATAATGAAAAAGAAGTAAAAGTTATACTAGGGAAAAAAAGAGAGTCTTTTATTCGTGGCTATACAATTTTTTCTATAGTTCTGCTTTATTTTATATTTATGGCTCTTCGAAAGTTTGAATTTCTAATTACATCAGAAGTAATGTTTTGGACAGCTTTTACTTGGGGGGCACTTTTGAAAACTGTTGCGAGTAAAGAATTAGATGGTCTAACGAGAAGAGTTAGTCTTATTTTTATTCTTATCTGTGCAACGGCTTTAAATGCAGAAATCAAAATTGCTTATATTGCTGATGCTCCTATTGTTTTTATTAAAGAGGAAAATGAAGTTAGAAGAGAACTAAAACTCCTAGATATGTATCAGGATAAAGTGATAGTTTTCTATAAAGGCAATTCTAAATATGAATTTAATGTTATACAAAGCGATCAAATTGAAAAGATTGTTGGATCTAGCTCTGTAAATTAGCCCTTTGCATTCACTCTTAGACAAAAAAACAGTATGCTTACACCTGTAAAAAGGAGCATACATGTATCAAGTACTTGCACGAAAATACCGTCCACGAAATTTCATTGAACTCGTGGGGCAAAACCATGTGTCACGCGCACTTACTAGTGCCTTAGAACGTGGTCGGTTACATCATGCGTATTTATTTACAGGTACTCGAGGGGTGGGTAAAACCACCATTGCCCGTATTTTGGCAAAATGTCTGAACTGTGAAACAGGTGTAACCTCAACGCCGTGTGAAGTCTGCCCAACGTGTAAAGCAGTAAATGAAGGTCGTTTTATTGATTTAATTGAAATCGATGCGGCATCACGGACCAAAGTTGAAGATACGCGAGAACTACTCGATAACGTTCCTTATGCACCAACGCAAGGTCGCTTCAAAGTTTATCTAATCGATGAAGTGCATATGCTCTCTACGCATTCATTTAATGCGTTATTAAAGACGTTGGAAGAGCCGCCAGAGCATGTGAAGTTCTTATTTGCAACCACAGATCCACAAAAATTACCGATTACTGTCATTTCACGTTGCTTGCAATTTACTTTGCGTCCTTTAGCCGTGGATGAAATCACCATGCATCTGACCGATATTTTACAAAAAGAACAAATTCAAGCGGAGCAAGATGCGATTTGGCAAATTGCTGAATCGGCTCAAGGTTCACTGCGTGATGCTTTGTCACTGACCGATCAGGCCATTGCCTATGGTCAAGGTTCAATTCAGCACCAAGATGTTAAAGACATGTTGGGCCTAATTGACCGTACGATCATTTATGATTTGATTTTAGCCATTCATCAAAATCAGCGTGAACGCGTGAGTGCTTTACTCATGCAATTCCGTCAACAAGCACTGGATGTTTCACTGGTATTGGATCAGTTAATTTCGACTTTGCATGAACTGGCATTATTACAATACTTGCCAGACTTAGCGTTGAAATATAGCGCTGAGATCAATCAAAAAATTATGCAATTGTCGCAGTTAATTTCAGCTCAAGACTTGCAGTTGTATTATCAAGTCGCATGCAAAGGTCGGGCAGACTTGCAGTTGGCAGTGACGCAAGAGCAAGGTTTTGAGATGTGTGTGCTACGTCTATTAGCATTCCGTCCATTACAGCCAAACGAAATGTTGGTTTCTGCCGTACAGCAAGAATCAGCCGCACAGCCACAGCTTGCTCAAATTCAAGTCAATACAGTTCAGCCGACTCAAGCACAGTCTTTGCAGCAACCCAATACAGTTGTTGAGTCTGCTGCGCAGGTTGTCGCTGTTGAGCAGCCTGAAGCTGTACCTGCTGTAGACACTTCGCCAGCTTTCGATGATTTTGATGATTCACATTATGATGACGATGATGGCTATGTTTCTGCACCTGCAGTCGATGAACCTTCATCTGATGATTTTTTAGATGATCCTGAAGAGGATGTGATTAGCCAAACTTCTACAGCATCTACAGCAAATGGCACTCTAGATACGCAAGAGGTTGCATCGGTTGAATCTGTAGCGACACAGCAAAATGACACGCTTGTTATGGATGCCGTGGCAGAAGATACATTATTTGATTTAGATCCGACGCCGAGTACTGAAACTGAAGAAGTTGATGTAAGCGCTATAAATTTTGAAGATATTGCACCTTTAGAATCAACAGCTTTAGAGTCAACAATTACAGAGACTGAAACGTCTCAGCCAAATTTGACAGATGCAGTTGAACCAAAGCATGTGGTGAATGAATCAGTTTCGGGGGCTCAAGATCACAATGGTTTTGATCTAGCATCACCACAAGTTACGCAAAGTTCCGTTTCTTCGGATGCTGTTCAAACGGGTTCATCCTCTACCTTGATGCCACAAGATATTTTGACTTTACAGCCTCAAAACCTAGAAGGTGAGTGGACGGTCGAAAAGTGGGAGTATTGGTTCCGTAATAGTCAACTTTCACCTGCGGTACAAGAGTTGGCGCAGCATGGAATTATGCGCGGTACGATTGACGGTGAATCGACTTTCCATATTCCAAAGCGGTACGAAGCTTTAGTGACTCAATTACAGCATGTATTGGAACAAGCGATTCATACGCAATGGTCAAAATGTCGTTTCCATATCAGCTTTGAAGATGTCGAAGAAACCACACCATATGCTTTACAACATGTCCGCAAGGAAAAGGCCTTTGCACGTGCAAATGAGTTATTACATGCAGAGCCTGTTGTGAAAGACTTACTCAAAAGCTTTGATGGTGAGTTGCAAAATATCCAGCTCAAATAAGTTTTAAGCTGGATATAAAAATTAAAGTAAAAACTGAGTTAAAGCATCTCGCATTTCATCGGGTATCGAGGTGCTTTTTCGTGTTTGGCGGTCGACAAACACATGTACGAAATGTCCTTGGGCTGCAGCCTCATTTTGTCCTTGTTTAAAAATAGCCAAATCATAGCGCAGTGAAGAATTACCAATTTTTTCAATCGCAACCCCAACTTCAATGATTTCTGGATAGGACAGTTCTTGTAAAAAACTGCAGGCTGAATCGACCACTAAACCGATGATCGGGGTATTTTGCAAATCAAAACCGGCATGTTGAATCAAGAGTGCATTTGCAGCGGTATCAAAATAGCTGTAATAGGTGACATTATTAACGTGGCCATACATATCGTTGTCTGCCCAACGCGTTTGGATTGGAAATAAAAATCGATAGTTTTGGCGGCGTTTAGTTTCAGGTTTCATCGTTGGTATTTTCTTTATTTCAAAAATGAGTGAACTTTAGGCATATATTGATTGGTAAATCTGGCGAGCATCTTCAAACTGCAGTTCTCGCGGATTATTTTGTAATAGTCGTGTTTGTAATAATGCGTCTTCTGCTAAACGATCGAGCATATTTTCAGGCACATTGAGTTGACTGAGTTTAAGCACTAAACCGCTCTGATCTAAATGATTTTGCATATGATCTATAAATAAATCACATAAACCATCGGTACAGCCCGTACTGTATGGGTCTAGCCAACTCATAAGTTCTGCATAATGCTGCTTGGCCTGAGGTGCATTAAACTTTAACACTTCAGCGAGAACCAGTGCATTGGTATGACCATGCGAGAGATGAAAGTGTCCACCGAGTGGATAGGCGAGTGCATGCACCGCTGCAACTGGTGCATTAGCAAAGGCCTGACCTGCAAGCATTGAACCGACTAGCATGTGCTGACGCGCTTCGAGGTTATGTCCGTCGTGTAAAACGAGCGCTAAATTTTTATTTAATAAACGCAAAGCTTGTTTAGCAAGCATATCCGCATACGGATTTTTTTTAATTTTTGATGTATAGGCTTCAATGGCATGCACCATGGCATCGATACCGGTTGCTGCGGTAATGTGTGCGGGGAGATTTAATGTAAAGTTCGCATCGAGGATACAGACATCGGCATACAGTACAGGGGAGACGATACCTGTTTTGGTGGTTTCACCTGTAGTGACGATAGAGATTGGTGTGACTTCAGAGCCGGTCCCTGCCGTTGTCGGAATCAAAATGAGTGGCAAGCGTGGTCGTTTTGCATTAGCTACACCATATAAATCACTGATCTGTTGTGTTTGCTTAGGATGAGCCAAAATCGCAATAATTTTAGCCACATCCATTGAACTTCCACCGCCAAAACCAATAATCAAATCTACTTTTTCATTCTTGGCAAATTGAACTGCATCTAAAACTATATGTTCTGCAGGGTCAGCTTGAATACTGGAATAAATTACATAATCTTGATGGATACTTTCTAAAATATCCAAAATGGGTAAATGTAATTGTTGTTGCAACATACCGGGGTCGGTCACAAGCATGACACGTTTGGCTTGAAAGTCGTCTAGGACCTCTCTCAGTTGGGAAATAGAGCCTAAGCCTGAAATAATATTGCTGACGGTTTGAAACTGAAATTGACTCATTGGCTTATCCCTAATTTTTTATATCCAAATAAACATTATTCTTGAGTGTTGATATAGGATTCATCCTGTAAATAACTTAACATAAGACGCTTGAAATAAAAGTAGTCTTGAGGTTGTTATGTCATCCAGCACGCCATATAAGGTGTTGTGTGTTTGTTTAGGAAATATTTGCCGTTCACCTACGGCTGAAGTGGTTCTCAGACATTTTTGTGATGAAGCGCAACTCAATATTCACGTCGATTCTGCGGGTACGAGCAATTATCATCCGGGCAAAGCGCCAGATCTACGTAGCCAAAAGCATGCAAAATTACGTGGCTATAGCTTATCTGCATTACGTGCACGTCAATTAACAGTTCATGATTTTATTGAATTTGATTTGATCTTGGCCATGGACTACGAAAATTTAGACAATATTCAAAACCTCATGCAAAAAGCGCAGCAACAATTGGGTCAGCTACGTGCCCAAGTGTCTTTGATGAGTCAACATGATCACCAATATCCGCAACAAGAAGTACCAGATCCGTACTATGGTGGTGATGCAGGGTTTGAACATGTATTAGATCAATGCGAATCTAGCAGTCAGGCTTGGGTCAATTATTTAAAAACTCAGTTACAAGCACAGCAAAAAAATTAAGGTTTAAGAATGCAAATTCAAACACAGGTTCAGCTTAAGCCATTTAATACATTAAGCCTCGATGCTGTTGCATCTCATTATGTACGTGTTCAATCGGTAGAAGATATTCAAACGGTGCTCGACTTTGCCAAAGCTGAGCAGTTAAATGTATTGGTGCTTTCAGGGGGCAGTAATATGCTGTTGCCTGAGCAAATTCATGCTTTAGTGATGCACATGGATATTCAAGGTATTGAATATATACAAGACGATGCCGATACACAGACTTTAAAAGTGGGTGCAGGGCAAGTGTGGCATGACTTTGTGCTTTGGACGACGGCACACCAGTTTTATGGTTTACAAAATTTAGCGCTGATACCCGGTTTAGTTGGGGCTTCACCTGTGCAAAATATTGGAGCTTATGGTGTTGAGGCGGGTGAATTTATTGAATCTGTGCAGGTCTATGACCGAGTAACAGAACAGCAAAGTAGTATTAGCGCTGCCGATTGCCATTTTTCATATCGTCATAGTATTTTTAAAGATGAGCCAGAGCGTTTTATTATTACGCATGTCACGTTTAAACTTTTAAAACATGCCGATTTAAAATTAAATTATGGTGATTTAAAGCAGGCGGTAGGCGAAGACTTAAGTGCAGAAAACCTACAACAACAAGTCATTCATATCCGTCAAACCAAACTGCCAGATCCCAAAGAATTTCCAAATGTCGGAAGTTTCTTTAAAAACCCTGTGATTAGCCAGCACGCTTTTGACCAAATTGCGCTGCAATTTCCAAATTTACCCCATTACCCACAACCGAATAATGCGGTAAAACTGGCAGCGGGCTGGTTGATTGATCAAGCGGGTTGGAAAGGGAAATCTGTGGGTTCAGTGGGCATGTTCCATAAGCAAGCATTGGTGTTGGTCAATTATCAAGACGCCACGCTGCAAGATGTACGTACAACTTACAAAGCTGTACAACATGATGTTTTTGAAAAATTTAATATTGAACTACATCCTGAGCCTGTATTATTTGATACAAATGGCTTGATTCGATCTCACGCAGATCAATAAAAACACATAGGTTTTAGATTTATGCATAAAACACATTGGATGGTTCGCTTAGTACAAATTGCCGCAGTGCTATTTGTACTTTTGGGCTGTCTAATGATTTTTATCTATACGCCGTTTTATTCTAAATTGATCGTTAAAAGTTTAAATTATTTCGTTCCTGTAGAAGTCAATCAGCTCGCAGCGCAAAGTCAAAAACTCGGCGCTTTGAGTGACGATGATAACTATGAGCCGGGTTCTGACTTATGGATAGCGCGCCAAGCGTATTTAAAACTCATGGAGCAAGCCATACAGTCTGATGAGCCTCAAGATTTAACCCTTATACAAGCACGTTATAAGGCGTTACAGCAGCTCATTGAAGAAGAACATGAAAAAGAAAAGAATGATAGTCAAAAGGACATGCCGAAAGTACCTTTGCTGAATCCTTCTGCGTCCGAGGCAGCATCCTCTGAAGCATTGGCGGAAAATCCTGCTCAAAAAATGAAAGAGCTGCTTGAGCTCAATAGTGCGGAAAATAAAGGCCTGATGACTCAATATACTGAGTTCTTAAAAACCCATGAAATTGAGCAAGCTGCTTCAGAAGCAGAACCGATCGATGATGAAACGTATCTTGATCTTGCCAAAATGAAAGATAAAACCCTGAAGCAGCCAACGGCAGAGCCGTATGCGATCGTGGTGTTAGGTGGTGGTTTAACCTTAGATAAAAATGATAAAGATATCGTAGTGAATGACTACACACGACTTCGACTGGAAAAAACACTCGATGTCGAACGTGCCAATAAGTTACCGATTGTACTCAGTGGTGTAGAAGCACCGTATATGCAAGCATGGTTAAAGCAATATGATGTCGATGCGAAATTGCTTGAAGACCGCAGTATGAATACTTGCGAAAATTCGCGTTTTAGTTCGTTACTTTTACAGAAAAAAGGCGGCGCACCGACGGTTATTTTAATCACCGACCAATATCATATGCCTCGAACACGTCGTTTATTTGCATTAAATGGTATCGAAACCATTCCTGTTGTGGCACCTATGCCAACGACACTAACCACATGGCGACCAAGTGAAAAAAATTATGACCATAGTCGTCGTGCCAATTATGAATTATTAGCCACCTTACGTGACGTTTGGTTTGGCTCAAGTGACTGTCGGGAGGTCCCATAATGTCAGATATCCCATTTCTTAATCCTTCGATTCTTAAACAATTAGATCTTCCAGTTCCAAGTCGAGAATTAACCCCACAAGTATTAGAACCTCTAAATTTAAATCGACCTTTTGAGCCTAGTGTTGAAATACAGTCTTATAGACGACTTTATGGTTTAGATGCCTTGAACTGTGAACATTGGCAAGGCTATGTAGAAATGCCTTTGTTCAAATTACATGTACAAGTATTTCAACCGAAACTGAAAACTGAAACGGATGTCATTAAAGGCACTGTATTTTTATTGCATGGTTATTTAGAGCATAGTGGAATATATCAGCCGATTATTCGTGAGCTCTTAGATCAAGGTTTTAGTGTTTTGACCTATGATTTACCGGGGCATGGTCTAAGTAATGGATCGCCAGCCAGTATTCAAAACTTTGATCATTACCAACAAGTTTTGGAAGCGGTATATCGTTATGTGAAACATGCAGCTCAATTACCGACACCGTGGTTAGGGATTGGGCAGAGTACGGGTGGGGCGATTTGGCTGCATCATCTGTTAGATTTTGCTGAACATCGCAAAAACCCTTATGTCGAACGAGTTTTATTATTATCTCCGCTGATTCGCCCTGCAAAAACGGCATGGTGGCATAACTCGGTTGGATTAGGCATTATTCGTCGTATTAAACGTGAAGTGCCACGTCATTTTAGACGGAATAATCATAACCCTGAGTTTTTGCGTTTTGTACGTTTAAAAGATCCTCTACAACCTCGAATGATGGGGATGGACTGGATTTTGGCCATGTCAAAATGGATGCAGGAAATGGAAGAGCGACCTGCATGTCGTATTCCAGTGTGGTTAGCTCAAGGCGCACAGGATCAGACGGTGGATTGGCGTTATAACATTGAGTTTATACGTCGTAAATTCCGTTTACAGACGCTTCTCATGCTTGAAGAAGGTTCACATCAGCTGATTAATGAACGTGCCGATATTCGTGCTGCATTAACAGGTTTGATCCCTGCATTCTTGCATGCTCAATCGAATAGTAAGTCTTATTACTAACTGATGTTACGCACTAACATCAGGAGCGTAATTTGATTCAAATAAAAGTACGATACGCGGGAAGGTCATCCGCAAGTGTTTGAGACTGGACTACTCCTAATCAAAAATGTTTTTGCAATACTTTGAATAATTTGACGCTAGTGAACGAGTTTTGTCGGTGAGGTGCATTGCACCGCAAGAAGGTTTCCTTGCGAAGCTTTGCTTCTCATTTTGCCGAATGAGAAACAACGTTTCGTAAGAGTACCTCCTGCCGAAGGCTAATCCCTATGTTTAAGCCCTAGATGTAAGACTCCGTCGAATAGGTTTAAAAATTATTTTAAAATGCGTAATTACTTTTACGCGCGTAACATCAGTTACTAATTGATGATTGAGCACAGCCTACCTTAATCAGTGTGATGGATCTAGACGAAAAAAAGAGGCGTGGTCGCCTCTTTTTTATGCGGTAGGGATTAGAACTTTTCTAGATGTGCCATATTCCACATACGGAAATAGAAGTTTTCTTCATCTTTATTTTCACAACTGAGCAGCTCACCATCTTTTAACCAAAAATGTAGCTGTGCATAGTTTTTAATTTCACGGTTATTAATGCGCTGCGCTAGATGGTGTGCACGGATATCCGATGGATGTTGTAAACCTGCTGAGGCAATAAGTTCAGATAAACCATGCATGGTGTTTTTGTGGAAATTAAAAACACGTTCTGCCTTTGTAGGAACATGAATGGCTTTTTGACGGTCTTTGTCCTGTGTTGCAACCCCAACAGGACATTGGTTGGTATGACAGCTTTGAGCTTGAATACACCCGACTGCAAACATAAAGCCACGAGCTGAGTTCACCCAATCTGCGCCAATCGCCATGGTACTGGCAATATCAAAAGCACTAATAATTTTACCACTGGCACCGACTTTAATTTTTGCACGTAAGCCTGCACCAATTAGGGTGTTATTGACAAAGAGTAGGCCTTCACGCAGGGGTGTCCCCATATTATCAATCAGTTCAATCGGCGCTGCGCCAGTCCCACCTTCAGAACCATCCACCACGATAAAATCAGGTGTAATACCTGTGTGTAACATGGCTTTTACGATACTCATAAATTGCCACGGTTGCCCGATACACAGTTTAAAGCCTACAGGTTTACCTTCGGAAAGCTCGCGCAATTGCTGAATAAATTGCATCATTTCAATAGGGGTGCTAAAGGCAGGATGGCTAGATGGAGAGATACAGTCATGTTCACGGCTGACACCACGGATTTGAGCAATCTCTTCGGAAATTTTGTCTTTAGGTAAAATACCACCATGGCCTGGTTTTGCACCTTGAGATAATTTGATCTCAATCATTTTGACTTGAGGGTGTTTGGCTTGTTCAGCAAAACGTACAGGATCGAATTGACCATCAATGGTACGACAGCCAAAGTAACCACTACCGAGTTCCCAAACAATGTCGCCCCCATTTTCCAAGTGATACGGACTAATACTGCCTTCACCAGTGTCATGGTAGAAATTACCCATTTTTGCGCCTAAGTTTAAGGCACGAATGGCATTGGCACTTAAGCTACCAAAGCTCATCGCAGAAATGTTTAATATCGATGCGCTATACGGTTGCTTACACTGTTCATTGCCGATGTTAATACGGAATGTTTCAGGAATGGCAGGAATACAAGGTGACAAGGAGTGGTTAATAAAGCGGTAATCATTTTGGTAAACATCAACAATTGAACCAAATGGTTTATCTGCATTTTGGTTTTTTGCACGTTGATAGACCAAGCTACGTTGCATACGAGAAAAGGGCAGAGCATCTTGATCAGATTCAATAAAATATTGACGAATTTCAGGTCGAAATTCTTCAAATAGAAAACGAAAGTGCCCCATGATGGGGTAATTTTTTAAGATCGAATGTTTGTTTTGTATGACGTCATACAAACCCAATAAACTCAAAAGCCCAGTAATGACCCAGATACTATTCAATAAGGTTTGTGGAATAAAATATTGAATATAACGAGGGGAATAACCTAAATGAAAACTCGAAATGAGTAGGAAGATAAAAATACAAGCAAACCAAATGGAATGCCGAGAAAAAAAAGTATTCAGTAGCTTGTGGCGAATAGTTTGTGCTGGACTGGCCATATTTTGAAAAATCTTATTCTGCTCATTTGCTCATAATTTGCCGAGTTTATGCACAATGCTCAAGCTTTAATTTGTTGATTCAGTGTAGCATTTATAAAAAGCAGCACTGAAGTTGGATGATTTTTTCATTTAAAGCCAAATGAGATAAGAAAAGCAGGATTGTTCTTTAAGAAAATTTATGAAAAGTAGCGCGGTTCTTGTTATTTCACAGTGAACAAAATGGAGGTTATAGTGATTTTGCTTTCTAAACACGAGGTGCTGAATATGACTATGAAATCTATTCGTTATAATAATGCCGACCTAGCCTGCCTATGTCAGTAATTGATTATAGCCATGAGAAATTAGCGCTACGGCATAAGGTATTCAGCAGATACGTATGCTGTAGTTCCTTTGACCTAAACGACTAAAATTACAAAAATATTCTAAGAAATTATCCAGTCCCAGCGTTGGGACTTTTTTATGTGTTGATATTTTAAGGGAAAATCTAAGCATAAATAATGTACTAGATATTCATTATGCGTTAGAAGTTGTCACCTCAAATAAAAGAATGATACGCGGTAAGGTCATCCGCAAGTGTTTGAGACAGGACTACATTTATTTAAAAATGTTTTTGCGATACTTTGAATAAGTAGACGTTAGTGAACGAGTTTTTCGGATGACAATGGTTTTGGGTACTTTTGCCGAAACAAAAGTACCTCCAGCCGAAGGCTAATTCCTTTATTTAAACCCTAGATGTAAGACTCCGTCGAATAGACTTAAAAATCATTTTTAAAATGCGAAATTACTTTTATGTGCGTAACATTAGTTAGTATTTAAGGTAGCAGAAAACCTTAGATCGGTTTAATCATTGCGTTGTTGTACAACTATAGCGACTTCTTCAGGTTCAATTTTCTGAATCTTTTTCCCAAAACTACGCAGCCACCATGTTAACTGAGAGGTAAATGGTACTGTTGCACTAACTTCAACCCAGCCATCTTCGGTTTTTTGAATCACTTGATCTTTACTTAGCTGACTTTCTTCAAAATAAACTGCCTCTGCTTCAGACATGGTTAATTTGAGCTGAATCATTTCAGTCGGTTTATTGAAGTCCACACGGAAGCCAAGCGCTCCAGAGTCAATATAGGCATCAATATCAAAATCGACAGGGTGTAATGCACGTGAATTTAAGACTGTAGCTGATTTAAAACGATGTAAAGCAAAGGTTTGGATGTCTGTTTTGTCATGACGTGTGCACACCAAATAAATAATTGCACCTTTTTGGACCAACGCCAGTGGATTTAAAATATAGGTCTTTTCTTCGCTTTGTTGTCCACGACCTTGATATAGACATTCAAGTTGTTTGTCTTGTAGTAAGCCTTCATAAATCGATTGCTGTGCGGCTTTTTCAACCACAGGAGGGATCAATGGCTGAGTTGCTGGCACGATACGCACGCGGTTAATCCACTGACGGACATTATTTTGCGACGATAGACTACGACGTGCGAGGTCAAACCAAGGATTCATTTCTTCAATTAAGCTTGGTGGAAGCAAATGTTTTAGGTGCTCCTCAACCATCATAAAGGTGACCGCTTGTGAGCTGGTCATATGAGGCAAGCTTTGAATAGGTGCATCAGAACGCCAACGCCAGCCTTGCGGCGTTGTTTTACTGCTCTCAATTGGGAAACGTAGAGAAATTTGGTTTAAGTCACGCTGAATGGTGCGTAGGCTGATATCAATGCCTTCACGGTTCAGTATTTCTTGTAATTCACGCGTACCCATCCACTTACCTGTGGACAGTCGTGAAAGAATTTGCCACTGACGATAGAGGCTGTTCGACGTTTCTTTTTCTTGTGAAGACATAATCTAGTGCTTGAACTTGGACTTAAATGAATAAAATGATGCTGTGGGACACAATAAGAAATCTTCCTGCGTTAAGCAAGTCTTCATCTGAAAAAACTAAGATGATTTTAATAACGCAATTTGACACAACTTGAGCAGTTACATGCTGTACCACTTTGCAAAAATGATGCATAAATAATCAAAGAGAAGCAGCATATGTATTGATGGCATATATATTGCTTTATCTGATTTACAAAACATGACAAAAACATGGAGTTGCTATGCTGAAAGAAAATCGTAATACAACTTCAAATGGAATTGAGGGTTATGAGGCAAAGTTGGTTAATACTTCTGTCTCTACATTAAAAACTTTACCACTTGCTCGAGGATATGCGCTGTTTAATCAATTCAATTCGGATTTTTTTAATGAAATGCGCGACAGCAAAACGGTAGCTAAAGAATCATGCCAACGGATAGAGCAGTGGTTATCACAGCATACGCTTGATGAATTGAAGCAACTAAATCAGGTTGCAAAACAACATTTTCTCTATGAAGGCATTACTTTTACAGTGTATGGCGAAGATGAGGGCATTGAACGCACCATACCTTATGATCTTATTCCGCGTGTGATTGCACGAAAGGAATGGAATAATTTATCTCTAGGCTGCGCACAGCGCGTGAAAGCACTCAATCTGTTTTTACATGATGTCTATCATCAACAAGATATTTTAAAAGCAGGAATTATTCCTGAACTGCAAGTCTTAACCCATGAAGCCTATTTGCCACAAATGTATATGCATGGGCTAAAAGGTAAAATTTATAGCCAAATCAGTGGCATTGATATCATACGTGATCAATCAGGCGAATTTTACGTCCTTGAGGACAATCTTAGAACACCGTCTGGTGTGTCGTATATGCTGGAAAGCCGTAAGATCAGTCAAAAACTGATGCCTGAACTTTGCCAGCAAAGCAACATCATGGGGATTGAGCAATATCCGCAGCTCTTACGTGAAATTCTTGCAGAAAATGCCTACGTCGATAACCCATTTATTGTGGTCTTAACCCCAGGGCGTTTTAACAGTGCGTATTATGAACATGCCTTTTTGGCAAGGGAGATGGATGTACCCTTAGTGACATCACGTGACCTTTATGTAGAAAACGATAAGGTTTATGTGAAAACCATCAAAGGTCGACAACAGGTTGATGTAATTTATCGTCGTGTGGATGATGCTTTCCTCGATCCATTATGTTTCAAACCTGACAGTACTTTGGGCGTAGCAGGGCTCATGTCAGCGTATATGCAACATAATGTGGTTATTGCAAATGCACCGGGAACAGGCGTAGCAGATGATAAATCGATTTATCCTTATGTGGATAAAATGATTCATTTCTATTTAGGTGAACAAGCGATCCTGAAAAATGTGCCGACCTATCAATGTCGTGAGCAGAACGACTTAGACTATGTGCTGTCGAATATCGAAAAATTCGTGGTCAAAGAAGCACAGGGTTCAGGTGGATACGGCATGCTGATCGGTCCGCAAGCCTCTTTACAAGAATTAAATAGCTTTAAAGATAAAGTGGCCGCAGCACCACATTTATATATTGCACAGCCGACTTTAAATTTATCTGTTAGCCCAACCCTAAGTGAGGCCGGTGTTTCTGAACGCCATATCGATTTGCGTCCATTTGTACTGAGTTCTCCATATCGAACTGAAATTGTACCGGGCGGCTTAACTCGTGTCGCAATGCAAGCAGGTTCATTGGTGGTGAATTCATCGCAAGGCGGCGGCATTAAAGATACGTGGGTAGTAGACGATTTACGCTCATAGCACTCCAGTGAAGGAGCAAAACATGATTTTATTAAACAGTAATGCAGAACATATTTTTTGGTTGGGGCGCTATTTAGCACGCACTCAATATTTATGCAGTATTTTTCCATTTCAAGATGTCAATACGGCATTGAACTATGCACATGCTTTTTGTTTACCAGCCTTCGATGTCGACTCAATGAATGAATTGGTTTTAAATGCAGAGCAACCGGCGTCATTTTACAGCCAATTTCAATATGCACAAAGTAATATTCAGGATTTAAGGGGTGTACTTTCAGCAAAAAGTTATGCAGAACTCAGCCGTTTAATTCGTAATGCGAGTGATAACCCGGGTTATATCTGTGACGTGGTAACAGATTGCCAAGATGTTTTAGAGTCCGAATCTGAAGATGTATTTTTATTTTTTAGTTTAGGACAAGCTATAGAGCAGCTTGATCGCCAGTTACGCATGCAGCAGAACATTCAACACACCCTAGCGAAGATTGAACATATCGTATTGGCGTTGGTTCAGTTTGGATGGGAAAGCGTGCAAGAGGCATGGTTGGCACTTAAACAGCAGCCGAATAGCCAAAACTTCTACCATTTCAGTGATCATATCCAAAATATGTTTGAGGTGGTTGTATGAGGCTTATGATCAACCATCAGACCCATTATGTTTACACTGATGTGGTAAACAGAAGCATTCAATATATCAAAATGACCCCGTCCACCAATGCACACCAACAGGTGCAAAATTGGGATGTGAGTGTGCCGGGGCAGCGTGATATGCAATTGGATACTTTTGGTAATGTGTGGTTGACCACAACGCAGCGCGAACCTTATTTGCAAATGACCATTATGGCGCAGGGCATCGTAGAGATGAATTTGAGCTCAACTGATTCAAATGCAGATGATTTAAACCCAAAATTGTTTTTACAGCCAACGTCGAGTACGCAGTGCGATATTCACATGAAAAGTTTTGCCGATTGTTATGTCCCTCGTATCAATCGTGCCAATCTGATTCGTTTGGCTGAAGCAATCTTGGCGCATATTCCCTATGTTTCCAATCAAACATCTGTTCATACTTCAGCGATTGATGCTTTTCATCATAAGCAAGGGGTATGTCAGGATCATAGCCATGTCATGATCGCAATGTGTCGCTATTTGGGTATTCCTGCACGTTATATTTCTGGGTATTTATTTGTACCGAATACTAGCCACCTTGCCAGTCACGCTTGGGTAGAAGTCTATATCGAAAATAAATGGTATTGTTTTGATGTCAGTAATCAGCTATTTACACCACAATCACATATCTATGTCGCGATTGGGCGGGACTACTGGGATGTAGCTCCTGTTCGAGGTGTTCGTGATAAAGGTGGTATTGAGTCTATGAGCTCAATTGTACAAGTGCTGAGTTGTTAATCATTTGAGGGATAAAAATGACCTATTGTTGTGCATTACGGTTAAAAGATGGCATGGTATTTATCAGTGATACGCGGACAAATGCAGGTGTTGACCATATTTCAGTTTTTCGTAAACTTTATACCTTTGGTATTGCGGGTGAGCGATTTATTACCATCCAAACCTCTGGAAATTTAGCCACAACACAAGCAGTCATCGGGCATTTACAAAATCAACTAGAGGTCAAACAAGAGCCGAATTTATATAGTGTAAATACGATGTTCGAAGTGGCTGAATTGGTTGGGCATACCTTAAAAAAAGTCATCTCAGATGTCACATCCGATACTTTAGAACAAAGTAATTATTACTGTAGTTTATTGGTAGGCGGTCAAATTGGCAGTGCGGATATGCAGTTATATAACATCTATCCACAAGGCAACTTTATTTGTGCGACACCAGATACCCCATATTTTCAAATTGGCGAAAGCAAATATGGCAAGCCGATACTCGACCGAACTTTGCGTTACGATATGCCGCTCGATGAAGCAATGCGTTGTAGCTTAATTTCTTTTGATTCAACGATACGCTCAAATGTGTCAGTGGGTATGCCTTTAGATGCTTTGGTTTATAAAAAAGACAGTTTAGAAATACCAAATGGTAAGCGCATTTATGAAGAGGACCCATATTTCACCATGATCAGTAAAGGCTGGTCAGAAGCATTGCGTCAGGGTTTGATTGAATTGGCAAAACCAACAGCTGACTATTTTCAATAACCATTTGATCAACAAATCGATCAATTTAAAAAGTGAATAAAAAAAGCGAGATAAAAAAAAGCCCAGATTTGATCTGGGCTTTTTGATTTGGCGTAATTAAGCTAATTTACGTACAGGGCGCGCGCTCATACGGCATAATAATTCATAGCCAATGGTTCCGTTCGCTTCTGCAACGTCATCAACCAGACGATCTTTGCCCCAAAGCTCAACTTCAGTGCCTATCGGTGCATGCATACCGGTGATATCAATCGCAATCATATCCATGGCAACACGGCCAATCACACGCGTTTTCTGTCCATGGATGGATACATAGTTTTGTTTAGGGAAGGCACGTGGATAACCGTCACCATAACCAATCGACACAATCGCAAGATTCATTTCTTGTTCTGCAACGAAAGTCGATCCATAACCCACAGATTCACCAGCTTGAATGGTATTTAAAGCAATCACTTCAGCGGTAAAGGTCATCACCGGTTTAAGATCTAATGCTTCTACAGAACGGTCTGAGAAAGGTGTCGCGCCATATAGCATGATGCCTGGGCGAACAAAATCAAAATTCAGTTCTGGCCATTTGAAAATCGCAGCCGAGTTACAGCACGAACCCATGATTGGCGCACAAGCTTCTTTTACGTGTAAGAATTGTTCACGTTGTTGGTCATTTAAAGGATGATTTTCTGCGTCTGCATTGGCAAAGTGCATCGCCAGTACGCAAGTAAAACCTTCCGCCTTTAAAGCATTGATGACATCAATAATTTCAGGCACTTTAAAACCTAAACGGTTCATACCGCTGTTGAGTTTGACCCAAACTTTCAGACCTTGAGCAATATAGGCATCCTTATGTGCACGTAACCAATCTAGTTGTTGCTGATGATGCACCACACATTCAATTTTTTTATCGATGATAATTTGCATTTCATCATCTGAGAAAATGCCTTCAATTAAAGTAATGGGTTGTTCATAACCCAGTTCACGAATTTCTAAGGCTTCTTTTAGGCAGGCAACACCGAAGGCATCACTGTCTTTTAAGGCTGCTAAGCAGTCTTTAACTCCATGTCCATAAGCATTGGCTTTCACCATACTTACAATTTTAGCGGTTGGGGCAAGTTGTTTGACACGGTTTAAATTATATTGAAGTGCTTGTTGATCAATATAAACTGTAGCTTGGCGCACCCTAAATACTCCTACAGGGTCGATGAATTAATGGATGATAAAAAGTCTTTACTCTTCATCATCATACTGAGCATAAAACTCAGGGGAGAGGTTACTAAATTTGGTGTATTGACCTTCAAAGGCAAGACGCACAGTACCAATTGGACCGTTACGCTGTTTACCAATAATAATTTCTGCAGTACCCGCTTCTTTAGATTCTTTGTTATAAACCTCGTCGCGGTAAATAAACATGATCAAATCGGCATCCTGCTCGATTGCACCTGATTCACGTAAGTCGGACATCACTGGGCGTTTATTAGGACGGTTTTCCAGTGATCGGTTCAACTGTGACAGTGCAATTACTGGGCAGTGCATTTCTTTAGCCAGTGCTTTTAAGCTTCGGGAAATTTCTGAGATCTCGCCAACACGGTTATCGCCCATACCGGGTACTTTCATAAGCTGCAAGTAATCGACCATGATGCAGCCAAGTTTACCGCCGTGCATTTTGGCAATTCGGCGCGCGCGGGCACGTACTTCCGTTGGAGGTAGTGCAGACGAGTCATCGATATACAAATTCTTTTCTTGGAGATGCACAATGGTACTGGTTACTTTCGACCATTCATCTGCATCCATTTTACCTGCACGTAAATGCCCTTGGTGTACACGACCGAACGAGGATATCAAACGCATTGCAATCGAGTCCGCGGGCATCTCCATAGAGTAAACTAGAGCGGGCAGGTTGTTATTAAACAGCACACTTTCAACCAAGTTCATGGCAAAAGTAGTTTTACCCATCGATGGACGGGCCGCCACAATAATCAAATCGCCTGCTTGCATACCTGAGGTTTTATTATCAAGTTCAACAAATCCAGTGGTTAAACCCGTGATACTGCCTTCAGTTTGAGAAAGTTCATTTAACTTATCAAAAACACTAGCAACGACAGAGTTAATGGCTTTAGGGCCTTGTGCTTTGGCGTTATTGTTGTGTTGTTCGGCAATCGAGAAAATATTGGTTTCTGCCAGATCTAAAATTTCACTGACCGTACGACCTTTGGTGTCATAGGCATTTTGTAAAATCTCCGAGCTGACTTTAATCATGCTGCGTAAAGTGGAAAATTCTTTAATTTTTGCAGCATAAGTTTCAAGGTTATAGAAACTTGAAGGTGAATCTGACATGAGTTGCATCAGATATTCTTCGCCACCTGCAGCATCGAGCAAGTTTTGTTTAATCAGCCAGTCATTGACCAAGACCGCATCATAAGGTGAGCTATCTTTTGATAACTGGTCGATGGCACGGAAAATATATTTATGACGGGTCGCATAAAAATCAGCTTCAGTCAGTACATCACCCACTTGCTCAAAAGATTCTGCAACGGTCATCAGTGCAGCAAGCACGGCTTGTTCAATCGCAAGGTTATGGGGTGGGGTACGAAACTCTTTCAACGAACTTTGTTCTGTGGTTTTTGCTGTTGGCGTAGAGTTTGGCTTGATGGCATTCGCCTGTGACATAAAAATCCCTGATGCTGAAACCATTTAATGTGATGGAAATGGGTGCTAATTACAGTTTTTTCAACTCTTCATTGAACTGAAATGATAGGCGTTTTCTACAGAAATGCGAACAAGTATTTCCGATTAATTCGTCATACATTGAATTGAATGAAGAGTTAAAAATATAAAAAAGTTGGAGCACTATTTTTTACAGATAAAAAAAGAGCATGCGTAAGCATGCTCTTTTCTTTGCAAGAAATTACTCAGCTACGATAGTAACTAGAACTTCTGCAACAACATCATGATGCAATTGGATTGCGATGTTGAATTCACCAGTGTTGCGAAGCGCACCATTTGGTAAACGAACTTCTGCGCGGTCTACAACAAGACCAGCATTAGTTAACGCGTCAGCGATGTCACGAGTACCGATAGAACCGAATAGTTTACCTTCGTCACCAGCTTTAGCAGTGATTACGATGTTAACTTCGTTCAATTGGTCAGCACGTGCTTGAGCAGCAGCTAATACTTCAGCTTCTTGTTTCTCAAGTTCAGCACGACGAGCTTCAAATGCAGCAGTGTTAGCTTCAGTAGCAGCAACTGCTTTACCTTGAGGGATAAGGAAGTTACGGCCGTAACCAGCTTTAACTGAAACTTTATCGCCTAATTTACCAAGGTTTTTAATGCGTTGTAATAAGATAATATCCACAGCTCAACCTCACTTATGATTGTCAGTGTAAGGGATCAAAGACAAGTAGCGAGCTTGTTTGATAGCAAGCGCTAATTGACGTTGGTAACGAGCTTTAGTACCTGTAATACGGCTAGGAACAATCTTGCCGTTTTCAGTGATGTACTGTTTTAAAGTGTCGATATCTTTGTAGTCGATGTACGTAACGTTCTCAGCTGTAAAGCGGCAGAACTTGCGACGACGGTAAAAACGTGCCATGTTATGTTCTCCTTATGCTTCAGCAGAGTCTTGAGCTTGTTGTGCTTCTTCACGTTGAGCTTTACGCGCACGTTTTTCTTCAGCACTCTTAGCCAATAGTGACTCTTCAGTGATAGCGTTTTCACGACGGATGATAAGGCTACGAATGATTGCGTCGTTGTAACGGAACAATTCTTCTAGCTCATCAAGAGTAGTTTGACCACACTCAACATTCATAAGAATGTAGTGAGCTTTGTGGATCTTGTTGATTGGGTAAGCCAATTGACGACGACCCCAGTCTTCAAGACGGTGGATTTGACCTTCAGCTTCTTTGATGTGAGTTAGGTAACGTTCTACCATACCCACAACTTGATCGCTTTGGTCTGGATGTACCAATAGTACGATTTCGTAGTGACGCATTGTCAGCTCCTTACGGTTTAGGCAGCCCCAATCATTAATTGATTGAAGCAAGGAGTCACAACCAAAGTTGTGTCGCAATAATTGCGAAGCGTGAATTTTAGAGCGTTTAGGTTTGAAATACAAGGCATGGATTTAAAATGCTTGAATTATTTATGGTTTAAGGCCGATTAGCGGTACGTAATAAAAACACCACATAACCTTTAAAATAAGGATCATTAATTAAATGTTGAGGTGCGTGCCAACGGCCATGTTGTACGAGGCCTATTTTATAGGGTAGTTTCAATTTTGAGACTTTATTCAGATAACTCGTGTAATTCTCGATCGTGGCACTACCACGATAAGTTTGAATGGCGATCTCATCAATATTGCGGCGCAATATACTGAGCGTTTGCTGATCTTGAACATTGGTCCAATCCATTAAACCAGTAATGCTTAAACGATATTTTTGAGGTAGTTGCTTTCGTATATTTTCAAGGAATAAGGCATATTGATGAATGTTTTTAGTTTTGGCGTCAAAATCGATTTGTAAGCCTTGGATCTGATTGCCGTTATTTTCCCAATGTTTAAGCCGCTGCAAAATTTGCTGAATATTGTTATTTGACCATTGTAAATGATGGCTACGGATTACAATCCAAATTTTCTGCTGTGGTTTATGGAGGACTTGAATACCTTGTGGGATAAACTCGGATTGCTTTAAAGGTTTATTCCAATTCATTTCACCTTGTAAAATATAAAGCTCTGAGGCTTGCTGTAAGTAGGGGCTACTAGAAATATTGCCCCAAATCCAAAAACTTGCATATTGCCGTGCATCAACATACCGTGAAGGATCTACATCTGCTTTCAATAAAGATGAATTTTCAGATTGAGCCGGTGAGCAAGCAGTACATAAAACCAAGCCTGATATAAACAAAAGACAAATTGTTTTTGCAAACTTACTCAATGGCCACATAAGCTATTTACCAATAATATTTTAGAGATTTAGCCCAAGAAGTGTCAGGATAGTCACGTTTGATTTGATTAAACCATTGTTTTCTAACTGATTGAACTACGTCTTGATCTTGGCAATCATTCGTACCATTGGGTGAATAACACATAATAGAACGATATAGGGCATAGGCTTTTAACTTAGGATCGGCACTCTGTTTCATAATGTCTTTATAGACCTGCCCACGAGTAAAGACGGTGCCTTGAAAACTTGTTTGGTCTTTTTCGACATAAGTTTGATGATGTACGCTATAGCCTTGTTCGGAACGAATATATTCACCTAGGCACAAGCGTAGCGTTAAATCTTGAGGGGATTTTTCAAGTTTTTGCGTTAGTGTATATAAATCAGGGCATTGTAAACTATGACTGATTTTTGTACCTTTCCATACAAAATCGCCCAGTGGGGGTTGGTTTTTATAGTGTTCGAATTTTTCATTGTTATAAATATATTGCGCAGCATTTTTAGGTAAAAGTGCGTAGGCTTGATTGAATAAATTGTAGTTTTGATGAATCAAAGATTTTTGCAATATCGTATTAATCGCTAAATTTTTCTGATCGGTTTGTGCTGTTTGATCTTGAATGATCGACATCAAACTACGTTCATTCGCTATATTTTCAATAAAGCTTTTCTGAAGGGAAGCTTGTTTGATTTTTGCGAGTTTACCGACAAAAAGCGCAGCGTTATTTAGCTTTGCATAATAAGGGTAAAGCATGAGTTCTGCCAAACCTCGTTGTTCGGCGGTTTTGCTGATGGAAAGTAGGTTTTCCCAATATTGTTGAGTAGCTTGATTTTGCCCACTTGCTTCCAGAATACGACCTTTAAGTAGTAGCTGACTCAACTGTAGGTAACTATTGATGCTGCTCGGTGCTTGTTGTGGCAGATATTTGAGTGCTTCTTGTGCTTTGTTTTGCACATAAAATAAATGATTGGCCTGTAAATAGTGGAACAGTTCAGGTTGGTCTTTAAAGTAATTTTTTTGTGCATTGAGTTCAGCCCACGAAATCACAATGTCATCATCAGACTGTTTTTCGCGCATATGCATAAGGTCATAAATGCTAAGAAAAAATGGATCTTTCAGGTTTTTGACATGAAAATGTTTTGACTGAAAAACACGACGATCTATTTCATAAGGTAAATTGGGAATTTCTAAATTATAAACACGAGATTTAGGGTTATTGATTTGCCATACATATTCATTAATGAGTAAATCATGTTTGCCACTCAGCCAAAAACCACGACGCAAATAACCACGAGCACTTGCAGCATATTGACCTTGCGGATAGAGCTTAAAGTACTGGGTAATGTTATTAAAAAAAGTAGAGAGCAAATTTTGATTGAGCTTGTTATGGTCAAGATCACCATATTCACGAACACCACTTTGATAGGCTTCATCTAGAGAGCTTCGAATCAGCATATATTGAGAGGTTTCTTTGAGCCATGCTTGATCAACACTGGTGAGTACTGAATAAATCTTCGTTGCTGTGGAAAAGTTAGCATTATAAAAAGAAATTGTGGCGTTTAGATAGGATGCATATTGACGTGTAGGTACTGACCAATTCGAATTCACGGTGATTAAATTCAGCTTGTCCGTGCATTCTGCAATTTTTTGACGTTCACGGATTAATATATCTTTTTCTGTATTTGAAAGTTTTGTATCTGTTTTGACTTGCTGAATAAATGCTTGCGCGCCAGATTTTAGACTAATGCAATGCTCATTATAAATTAAGGGTGGATTCGTGATTTGACTCCGTGCGTTTGGCAGTTTATTGGTACTATGATCGATGATATTTGAAAACTCAAACGGAACTTTACTATAGTTGGTCATCCATAGTGTTGAATTTGATTCTTCGATATTAATTTTGGCCAAACCCATATCACTGAGTAAAAGCAGAATATTAGTTCGATTGTCATTTGCAGGGCTAAGTACAGGTAAATTGTCACAAGAATTATAGCGATGACCATCAACCTGTGTTGAGGGTTCACATGACATGTCTACACCTGCATTGCTTGGTAAGCCAAACAAAAGAGTAAAAGGTATACACAGTGTTAAAAATGAAGAGCGAATGAATTGTTGTTGGTATGACATAGCGCAGGTATAAATTTATAATTGTGGCTGCGATATTATCAAGTTGCAGGGATACATTGAAGAGATATAGAAATAAAAAAGATAGAGTAAAACTCTATCTTCTTTAAAAAAATACAATTGGCTTTAGAGGGGCAGTGGAAGTAAAACTAAAAATTAAACTAATCACTGTGATCAATTTGACCGAAAACATGAAATATTGTTTTGCCCAAACTTGATCATCTTCAGCTTTGAATCCTTGAATGGTTAAATAAATCCAATACAGACTTAAGGCATTCAGGACAATCATATAAATCCAATTGGCATAACCATAAAAGTATAAACCGTTCATGGTGATGCAGAACAAAATCACGTAAACCAAAGATTCAACCTTGGTTCGATGAATTGAACGTGCTACAGGTAAAATTGGAATTCCTGCATTTTTGTAGTCATCAAATCGGTAAACTGCAATTCCCCAAGAATGAGGCATTTGCCAAAATGCATAACCAATAAAAATCAGTAATGCACCTAAATCAAACTGGTTTGCAACAGCCGTATACCCGATTACAGGTGGCGCTGCGCCAGAAAGACTGCCGATAATGGTTTGATGAATTGTTGTTCGTTTTGTCCATAAGCTGTAAAAACCAACGTATACGACAAAACCAATAACAGCAAAAAGAAAAGCGTAAGCATTTACCCAGAACCATAAAATACTAAAACCAAATACACCTAAAACTAAAGCAAAAACTAAAGCAACAGGAATCGAGATTGATTTTTTAACCATCGCACGATTTTGTGTGCGTTGCATTTTTGAGTCGATGTCTTGGTCAATAACGTTATTGACAACACATCCAGAAGCGACCACAAAGAGGGTGCCTAAGAGGGTAAGAAGCAACAGAAGGAAATCTACAGAACCTTGGGCAGCTACAAAGTAGCCACCCAAAGCGGTAACAAAGTTACCAAAGAGAATTCCTGGTTTAGTCAGGAATAAATACTTTTTCAGCATGACGACCAGTTTAGATCATCATGTTGAAGTGAAGGTAGTTCATAATCCACACAGAACCTACTAAAAGGATAGCAATTGTGAGGATTGTATAAACAAATGCAATCACGTTCCAGCGTTGCTCTGAAGAAGAGTTCATATGCAGGAAGTAAACTAACTGAATAAGAACCTGAGCAACCGCAGTAATCGCGATTACGGCAACCAATAGACCGCGGCTAAAACCACCTGCCATTACCATACCGAATGGAATTACGGTAAGTAGAACAGAAAGGATAAATCCGATTGTATATTGTTTAACGTTACCGTGAGCTGCACCAGCAGAGTTATGATCGTGACTCATTAGATAACTCCCATCAAGTAAACAACGCTGAATACGCAGATCCAAACGATGTCAAGGAAGTGCCAGAACAAGCTTAGGCAAGCAAGACGACGAGTGTTTGGAAGTGTCAAACCATATTTCTTGATTTGGAACATCAACACAAGCATCCATACCAAACCAGAAGTTACGTGAATACCGTGCGTACCAACTAAAGTAAAGAACGCAGATAAGAACGCACTTGTGCTTGGGCCATGACCAGCATGAACTAAATGATTGAACTCATAAAGCTCCATGCCAATGAAGGCTGCACCAAATACCCAAGTAACTGCTAACCAAGTTAAAACTTGACCAACATTTTTCTTGTATGCTGCAAGAACAGCAAAACCAAAAGTTACAGAAGAGATAAGAAGGGCGAAAGTTTCAGTTAAAACGAAACCTAAAGATTCACCAAACAGCTCTTGTGCACTTGGCGTACCCACTGGAACGTGGCTACTTAATACAGCGAACGCGATGAAGAGTGTCCCGAAAAGAACCAAGTCACTCATCAAGTAAGTCCAGAAACCAAAGACAGTGATGTCAGTATCATCGTGATGATGATGTTCGTCATGTCCGTGGTTGTCGTGATGAAGTACTTCAGCCATTGTCTTAGTCCTTCTTCAAATGTTTTTCAAGAAGCGCGTAGCGTTCATTTTCAATACGTTCAACTTCTGCAGCTGGAACATAGTAGTCAACTTTCTTAGTGAAAGAAGAAACGATGAAGCTGATAATTGAAGCAATGAAAGTTACAACGACTAACCACCAGATATGCCAGATTAATGCGAAGCCCATAACTGTAATAAACATTGCAATTACGAAACCTGCCGCACGGTTTGTAGGCATATGGATGTCTTCGTATGTAGTTGGCTTAGCGTAAGCAACACCATTTTCTTTGTCAGTCCAGAAAGTATCAATACCATTGATCTTTGGAAGATAAGCAAAGTTATAGAATGGTGAAGGAGATGAAGTAGCCCACTCAAGAGTACGACCATCCCAGATATCGCCAGTAACGTCCATGTTGTCTTTGCGTTGAAGGAAACCAACAACAATTTGCATAACAAAACAGAAGATACCGATAGCAACCAATACAGAACCAAATAAAGCGATCGCTAAGTACGGATCCCATTCAGGGTTGTCATATGTATTCAAACGACGAGTCATACCCATGAAACCAAGGATATAAAGTGGCATGAATGCAAAGTAGAAACCGAAGAACCAGAACCAGAACGCTGCTTTACCCCAAGTTTCATTTAGTTTCCAACCAAACATTTTTGGCCAGTAGAAAATGATACCCGCGAACATCGCGAACACTACACCACCAATAATTACGTTATGGAAGTGAGCGATAAGGAATAAAGAGTTGTGTACTAAGAAGTCCGCTGGTGGAACTGCCATTAATACGCCTGTTAAACCACCAATACCGAAAGTCACAAGGAAGCCAAGTGTCCAAAGCATTGGAGTTGTATAGGTGATGCGGCCCTTGTACATGGTGAATAACCAAGAGAAGATTTTCACACCAGTTGGGATCGCAATGATCATGGTCATGATACCGAAGAACGCGTTAACGTTGGCACCAGCACCCATTGTAAAGAAGTGGTGAACCCAAACAACCAGTGAAAGAACACCAATTGCTACAGTTGCGTACACCATAGATTTATAGCCGAACAACGCTTTGCGTGAGAACACAGCAGTAACTTCTGAGTAAATACCAAAAGCAGGTAATACCAAGATGTAAACTTCTGGGTGGCCCCAAGTCCAAATCAAGTTTACATACAACATTGGGCTACCACCCATGTCATTTGTAAAGAAGTGGAAGCCGAAGTAACGGTCAAGTGAAAGCATTGCAATAGTCGCAGTCAAAACTGGGAAAGTTGCAACGATAAGCACTACAGTAACTAATGCAGTCCAAGTGAAAATAGGCATGTCCATAAGTTTCATGCCAGGCGCACGCATTTTGATGATGGTAACGAAGAAGTTAACACCAGTAAGAAGCGTACCTAGACCAGAAACCTGAAGTGCCCAGATATAGTAGTCTACACCTACACCTGGAGAGTATTCGATGCCAGAAAGTGGAGGGTAAGCCATCCAACCTGTTGCAGCGAATTCACCAATTGCAAGAGAAGCCATCATTAAGCCCGCAGCGCCGGCAAATAACCAGAAGCTTAGAGAGTTTAATAATGGGAATGCTACGTCACGCGCACCAATTTGAAGTGGTACAGCAACGTTCATTAAACCAACAACTAGACCCATTGCTACGAAGAAGATCATGATTACGCCGTGGGCAGTAAAGATCTGGTCATAGTGTTCTGGGTGTAAGTAACCTTCACCGCCACCTTTTGCAAGGAACAGTTGAAGACGCATCATAATCGCATCGGCAAAACCACGCACAAGCATGACAATTGACACGAGGATATACATGATACCAATTTTTTTATGGTCTACAGATGTGAACCATTCGTTCCACAAGTAGCCCCATTTTTTAAAGTAGGTGATACCAGCAACAACTGCGATACCGCCAAGGATCATCATTGCAACAGTAACCAACACGATTGGATCGTGTGGAATTGCATCTGGTCCTAACTTACCTAATAAGCTCATGTCTTATTCCCCTGCAACAGTCGCATGTTCAACGCCTGCATGAGCTTCAGAAGCAGCAGCTTCGTGTCCAACAGTAGCTGTATGATCAGCACCGTGGTAGTTACTCATGTATTTATTGATCACTGATTCGAACAATTTAGGTTCTACTGAAGAGTAATAAGTCACTGGATGTGGCTTAGTAGGGTAAGGCTTCATTGCTTCAGCTTTAGCCTTTTCTTCAGGAGTAGTTGCTCTAGCAACTAAAGCTTCGATCTGATGTTTAGAGCGGTCGCCGTCTTTAAGAGTTTGGAATTCAGCTTGGTCTAAAACAGTTTTTTGAACTGCTTGTGGATTCACTGAAGTACCATTACCAGCTTTAACAGCAGAAACCCATTCAGCAAACTGAGTATCTGTCACAGAGTGAGCGCGGAAGCGCATTTGTGAGAAACCGTAACCTGAGTAGTTAGATGAGAAACCACGGAAGCCTTCAGCAGGACTAAGTTCGTCAGCTAAAAGGTTCAGGTGAGTTTGCATACCCGCCATTGCATAAATCTGACCACCTAACGCAGGGATGAAGAATGAGTTCATCGTAAAGTTAGATGTAATACGAAGCGATACCGGAGTTTTCTCTGGGAAACGCATTTCGTTTACAGTCGCGATGCCTTGTTCCGGGTAGATAAAGATCCATTTAAATTGTTCAGCAATAACTTGAACTGTTAATGGTGCTTTTTCTGATTTTAATGGTTTGTATGGATCGTACTCGTGTGAGCCCCACCATGTTAATGCCGCTAAAATACCAATAATAATGACAGGAATACCCCAAACTACAACTTCAATTGCAGTCGAGTGTGCCCAAGTAGGTTTATAGTCTGCATCTTTATTTGACGCGCGATATTTCCAACCAAACCATAACGCCATAAGTGCTGATGGAATAACGACCAACAACATTAGGTAGATCGCAGTAAGCATGAGGTTTGATTGACCTTCAGCAACTGGACCTTTTGAGTTTAGAAGTACCATATCACCACCACACCCAGTTAAGAGTGCAGCGATCGCAGATAAAGACAATACAGCTAAAATTGTTTGTCTCATTTTACAACCTCGGTGAAGAGTCCCATTCCCTAAATTTAAAATTTGGGATAGCGAATAAAGTGTCGCATGATTGTGATTTTTTCAGACATGAAAAAACAGTCACAATGATGCGACACCGCTACGTTGTAGGGCATTATGCCTGATATCGGCAAACTAAGCTATACATAAAGATGCTTTAAATGACTGTATTAAAACCCTATTTTGCTAGTCAGGATTGTATTTTTTTTATCTAAATTTTATTTTAATTTCAATATAATGCACAAAAAAGGGATGAAAAAATCATCCCTGAATAAAAGTGAAAATTATTGGTTTATTACCTTGGTTTTTGCCAATTTGTCATGCAAGGTTTGACGCTTCTTGCCGAAAATGAAAACGGAATCGATGATTACGCTTAATGGCATTGATAAAAAGTTCAGGAAAATAAATAAAACACTGCGTAAAGTGAAGCCACGCATGAGGTTTACAGGTTGACTGGTTTCGGCATCTACAATTTTAATCTTGGTGATTTTTTTACCAATGCTTTGACCTGATTTAGCAATCAAATATGCTTGAATGAAAAGCATAATGAAGAGATACGCAAACATTGCAATCCAAGCTTGGTTGGGAAACATTTCAACCATTTGTGTTTGTAGTGCTTGTAAAACATTGGGGTCAGCATTTGGGGTCATCACAGCTTGCATAAACTGTTCATTCAGATTTGCAAATTGTGTCTTTTCACTTGGACTAAAAAATGCCGTTAAGATAAAAGTTGCTGGTATCCAAAGCAGTAAATCGACGATTTTCGCCAAAACACGTTTAGGAATACTAGCTAGGCTAGTTTGCTCTTGTACCGCTTGAGGCTGTGCATAGGTATTTGATGGCGTAGTTGCAGTTTGATTTGATTCGAATGCTGTTGGTGCAGTATATCCTGCAGGCATATAAACCAACTGACCTTGAGTGAGTTCACCCAAAGCTTTCCATTCGGTCATACCTTGGTGCCAAACCAAGTCCGTGAGTAACACTTGTTGGCTCGCGAGCATTTGGTTAAGTTGTTCTAAGGTGTAGGGACCAGCTTGTTGGTTATTTCGTGCCAAGTAAATCTGCATAAAACTAAAATCTCAAAAAACGTCTGTAAAAGTATAAATAAAAAAAAAGACCCACATGTGGGTCTTTTTTTAACACAGTTTATTAAGCTTGTTGAGCTTTTTCTTCAGAAAGGAAGAACCATGTGTCTAATACTGAGTCTGGGTTAAGCGAAACAGACTCAATGCCTTGTTCCATTAACCATTTAGCTAGGTCAGGGTGATCTGAAGGGCCTTGACCACAAATACCTACGTATTTGCCAGCTTTACGACAAGCATGGATTGCCATTGATAGAAGTGCTTTAACGGCTGGATCACGTTCATCAAATAGGTGAGAAACGATACCAGAGTCACGGTCTAGACCGAGTGTTAACTGAGTTAAGTCGTTAGAACCGATAGAGAAACCGTCGAAATGTTCAAGGAACTGTTCAGCCAACAATGCGTTAGTTGGAAGTTCACACATCATGATCACTTTAAGACCATTTTCACCACGTTTAAGACCGTTAAGCGCTAACAATTCAATAACTCGTTTCGCTTCAGCAACAGTACGTACGAAAGGAATCATGATTTGAATGTTGGTTAAGCCCATTTCGTCACGTGCTTTTTTCAGTGCGCGGCATTCAAGTTCGAAGCAGTCACGGAAGTTGTCAGACACATAACGGCTTGCACCACGGAAGCCAAGCATTGGGTTTTCTTCTTCAGGTTCGTATAACTTACCACCGATTAAGTTTGCATATTCGTTTGACTTAAAGTCAGACATACGAACAATCACTGGTTTGTCAGCAAACGCTGCAGCAAGTGTAGAAATGCCTTCAACTAGTTTTTCAACATAGAATTCGATAGGAGATGCATAACCCGCAGTACGTGACATTACAGCAGCACGAGTTTCACGTGGTAGGCTGTCAATGTTAAGCAATGCTTTAGGATGTACACCGATCATACGGTTGATGATGAACTCAAGACGAGCAAGACCAACACCTTCGTTAGGAATTTGAGCAAAGTCAAATGCGCGGTCAGGGTTACCTACGTTCATCATGATTTTGAACGGAAGTTTAGGCATAGATTCGATAGAGTTGCGTTGGATTTCAAAGTCCAAAGAACCTTCGTAAATAAAGCCTGTGTCACCTTCAGCACAAGAAACAGTCACTTCTTGACCATCAGTTAATACTTCAGTTGCATTACCACAACCTACGATTGCAGGGACACCAAGTTCACGTGCAATAATTGCAGCGTGACAAGTACGACCACCACGGTTAGTGACAATCGCAGCAGCACGTTTCATTACTGGTTCCCAGTCTGGGTCAGTCATGTCAGATACAAGTACGTCGCCGTCTTGCACTTTGTCCATTTCTTTGATTGAAGTCACAATACGAACGCGACCAGAACCAATACGTTGACCGATTGAGCGGCCTTCACAAACTACATTACCTTTTTGCTTAAGTAGGTAACGTTCCATGGTGCCAACGTTTTGGCGGCTCTTCACAGTTTCAGGACGTGCTTGAACGATATAGATTTGACCATCATCGCCATCTTTCGCCCATTCGATGTCCATTGCTGAACCATAGTGGTTTTCAATGATCAATGCTTGTTTAGCAAGTTCTTGAAGTTCGTGGTCATTTAAAGCGAATTGTTGACGATCTGCTTTTTCAACGTCTACAACAACCACTGATTTACCCGCAGCACCTTCTTCACCATAAATCATTTTTTGGTGTTTAGAACCAAGGTTACGACGTAATACAGCGTGTTTTCCTGCATTTAGAAGTGGTTTAGATACATAGAATTCGTCAGGGTTAACTGCACCTTGTACAACCATTTCACCCAAGCCATAAGATGCTGTGATGAAAACTGCGTCACGGAAACCAGATTCTGTATCAAGTGTAAACATTACACCAGCAGCACCTGTTTCAGAGCGAACCATGCGTTGAACACCAGCAGATAACGCAACGACGTCATGTGCGAAGTTTTGGTGTACACGGTAAGAAATTGCGCGGTCGTTATAAAGTGAAGCAAATACTTCTTTAATCGCAACAAGGATGTTATCGATACCACGGATGTTCAAGAAAGTTTCTTGTTGGCCTGCAAATGAAGCGTCTGGTAAGTCTTCTGCAGTTGCAGATGAACGAACGGCAACCGCGATTTCAGGGTTGCCGTTTGAAAGAGCTGTGAAAGCTTCACGAATTTCTTTTTCAAGTTCAGCAGTCAGCGGAGTGTCTACAATCCATTGACGGATTTTCGCACCAGTTTCAGCAAGTGCATTTACATCGTCAACATTGAGTGCAGCAAGTTCAGCGTTAATTTTAGCGTTCAGGCCACTTTGCTCGAGGAATTCACGATATGCTTGAGCTGTAGTAGCAAAACCACCAGGAACAGATACACCAGCATTTGCGAGATGGCTGATCATTTCACCTAATGATGAGTTTTTACCGCCCACGAGTTCTACGTCGTGTTTCCCTAATTTTTCTAGACCAATTACGCGCGCTTCCAAAGTTGTTACTCCACTTTTGCAGTATTAATCACTATCTTGGCATGAAATTATAACAAATTACTTAGCATTCTAAATTTACTAAGTGACAGTCATGTAAGATGGTTTACTATAATGATTATATAGCACTAAGACAAATTTTGGAGGAGAATTTTAATGTCAGAAGGTAAACAGATTCAGCGTAGTGTTTTCTTTGTTTCGGATGGTACCGCGATTACCGCAGAAACGCTTGGTCATTCACTGTTAGCCCAGTTCCCTCATGTAGATTTTGACATTCATATTATTCCTTATATTACCTCTGAAGAAGCAGCTACAAATGTGGTTGCAGAGATCAATCTTAGAGCGCAGCAAGACGGTCAAAAGCCTTTGGTGTTTGACACCCTTGTTGACCCGTATGTACGTGACATTATTAATACGGCAGATGCAGTAAATCTTGATGTTTTTGAAGGGCTTATTAGTAAATTATCTGACGAGTTAGGCACAGCTCCTACAACTTTAGTCGGTCAAACCCATGCAGTAACAGATTCTGAGTCTTATAAAGCACGTATTGATGCGGTGCATTTTGCTTTAGATAACGATGATGGGGCACGTACTCGTCATTATGACAAAGCCGACTTAATTTTAATTGGCGTGTCACGTTCGGGTAAAACACCGACTTCCATCTATCTCTCTTTGCAATTTGGTATTCGTGTAGCGAACTATCCTTTGACAGAAGAAGACTTGGATGACAACCGTTTACCTGCAGTTTTACGTGAACATAAGCATAAGTTATTTGGCTTGATGATTGATGCAGAGCGCCTTGTAGCAATTCGTTCAGAACGTAAGGCCAATAGTCGTTATGCTAGTTTTAGTCAGTGCCAGATGGAATTACGTGCGATTGAAGGTATTTATATTTCAGAAGGAATTAAATACTTAAACGTGTCGGAAATGTCGATTGAAGAAATTTCAACTCGTGTTTTACAAATGACTGGACTGAAACGTCGTATTGGTTAAGTGTAAATTGAGCCACTTCGGTGGCTCTTTTGATGATAATGAATTTCTGTATAAATTATATAAAAATAGTATTAATTTCTGGCTTGTCATACTTTTAATGAATGATAAATATTTAAAATATTGATGAAAATTTTCCTCAATATTTAGACTTAAAATTTAAGCAATTTCTGCATTCAAATGTGTACCAATTTGATGAATTTTTTTGGCTGAAAATTTATAAAATATGGCCTAATTGACAGCTTGAATCTTTTAAAATAATCCGTGCTGTGCTGTATTTTTAGCTATGAATTAAGCCTGAATAATCTACTTGATAAGAGTGGTGTATATACCTGATTTAGCACATACAGTTTAATATTTGATCAAGTTTTCAAAAATAGCTTGTTTAAATGCAAAAAAAATAGGCAAAAAATAGAATAAAAAATAATCAAACAGTTGCTTTTAGGTGTTAAATCTCAAGAAATGGCATCATTTATTTAATTGATGTGAGTGAAAAGTGCTCGAATTGAGACTATTTAGGCTTTAAAAGCTGATATGAAGTGATATTAAAATTGGATTTTTAGCAGTTATTTCCCTATTGAATATAGATTAGAACATAAGTAAATGTCGGCTGAATATGAGCATCGGTATAAATTTTCCAACTTATAGTTAGGGATTAAAAGAGTGGTGTAAGACCAGATTAAGCGACTGAAAAATTATTGGTTTGATATAAATTTTTTATGAAGAATTGATCATAACTATTCAAAATTGCACGTCTATAAACTCGCTGTAGCTGATGGTGTAGGTCGGAGGCATGATTTAAGTCTGAGAAATGAAAAAGCATGTAGCACGATTAAAGCTATTTTCATTTATGGATTTTTAAGAATCCTTAGCCTTATCGAATGAAAGTATTCAATAACGTAGGGGATTTACTAAAAGCCACCAAAGATGGCTTTTAGTGTTGTGAATTTTGATCAATTGGATAAATTTTAGTAAATGTCATGTGAAAATAATTGCAATGTCATTACTTTTCTTTGGATTGGTTAGGTTCGCTGCGCACAATGACATCACACTCAAACGTATGCTCATCTAAAGCCGTGATTGAATTATTCTGAATATTCGCAATTGGCCAAGTATTTAAGATGCAGTTTGGCTGCTGTAATGCTGCATAATAATGATCAGATTTTAGGAAGGTTTTGTTCTGAATTGCGGTATTTGGACTGAGTAAATGTCTTAACCAATGGTTCGGCACTTGATCTTCTAAAAAGCGAATCGCCAAAATACTCTTAATACGATTGCTAAATAAACGTCGATTTTTTGCAATCAGTGGATGTTGGATTAATTTATTCAGTAGACGTTCAGTTCGCGGTAAAACAAATTGCGGTTTGATTTGATAGACCATGATGTTATCTGCAACCTGACATAGATGATGTAGTTCAGAGACCACATGCTGATCTATCCCAATAATTGCGATTTTTTGATTCTTAAAATCATAATCTTTGATCTGTTCTGAACTGATGATCGTTCCACGAAAGTGTTCAAAATCCTCTAGATGATTATTAAAAATATGGTGGGTTGCATCCTGCTTGTTGGCCATATTTATTCCTTGTCTTTTGTTTTTTTAGTTGAGTCTTAGATAGGAATATATTCTGTGATGGGCCAGTCGGGGTAAAGCGTTTTTTCAGTCTGATGAGTCATACAATTTGTCTAGAATTGATTTGCTTGGCCCTTGTCATTTATACATTTCTAGGAGTGAACTGATTTTTTTATGCGTTGTAGTTCATTAACCGCTCAAGCAGATCGATAAAACAATGAGCGACCTGCATGAACAGCTTTTGAGATCTATAATTTTGTGAGTTTTAAAGTGGTTCATCATCTGATGAGTTATAGTCAAGCTGACTCGTGGTTGAATGTTTAAGTTCGGGTTGGTCGGTATGTGTACGTAAATAGTCCATATCACGAATATTTTTTTGTACAGCAACTGCACCAAACAGACTCATTAGGAAAGCCATCATGTAAAAACCTTTTTCACTTAATGCCAGTTCAGCATTCCATAGACCAATGGCAAGAAGTACGAGGCAAATAATGACGGATGCCCAGCACAGTCCAAAGTAGATTGCAGTGACATGCATTCCTTCTAAACGGTCACGAATGATTTTTTGTAGTGAAACCGATGAAAATAATCCATAGAGCAATAAAATGAGATAAAAGCCTTTTTCATTCAACATCATATTTGCATTGAATAAACCTATGCAAAACACCACAGCGCCTAAGATCAGTGCACACCAACTTGCTGCGATAAATGCGGGTGTGGGTTTATTAATATATTGGCTCATCTGCTTATTTTTCTCATTGTTTTGCTTGTGTTTAATATTTATACAGGAATGAAAATGAGTAAAGCAATTATTTCGTTGAGGCAATGATGGTTTTTAAGTACAGGTTTGGTCGTTGTTAGCCGAAACCATATTATCTGTTGACTGCTATCCGTCTAAAGAACCACAAAACATGTAGTCACAATTCTGCCTTTAGACGGATTAAACGCTTGGATTAGATTATTAAGCTTAGAGTCTTAAGCGAGATCATTTTTGATTTGCATTAAACGTTCGAAGTTTTCAATGCGCTTGTCGGTATCGTAAATGTCACAGGTGAAAATAAATTCATCAACGTCATATTTTGTGAGTAGGTTTTCTAAACCTGCTCGAACGGTTGCATTTGAACCGACTTGTCCCATAGCGTAGAAATTATCAACAGACAGCTTTTCTGCAGCAGACCATAAGCCTTGCATACTGTCGACTGGAGCTTTGAGTTTTAAACTTTGACCACGCATTAAACCTAAAACTCGCTGATAAGCACTCGTTGCTAGATATTCTGCTTCTTCATCTGTTTCAGCAACAACCGTTGGTACGCCCATAGAGACATAAGGTTGATCTAAATATTCGGATGCTTGGAAATTTTCACGATAGAGCTGAATTGCTTGTCCAAGCATGCGTGGTGCGAAATGTGAAGCAAAAGAATAGGGTAGACCTAAACGTGCAGCGAGTTGTGCACTGAATAGACTTGAACCTAGAAGCCATACAGGAACATGTGTATTTTGTCCCGGTGTGGCAATGATGCGCTGGTGAGGTTCAGGTGCTTTGAAGTATTGCAATATTTCAAGGACATCTTGTGGAAATTGGTCTTCAGTTTCTTGACGGCCACGGCGTAATGCACGCATGGTGGTTTGGTCGGTACCCGGCGCACGACCTAACCCGAGTTCAATGCGGCCGGGATATAACGTTTCAAGTGTGCCAAATTGTTCAGCGACAACCAAAGGTGCATGGTTAGGCAACATAATCCCGCCTGAACCGAGCTTGATGGATTGTGTATTTGCTAAGAGATAACCGAGTAAAACCGCAGTTGCAGAACTTGCGATGCCATCCATATTGTGGTGTTCGGCTAACCATAGACGCTCATAGCCAAGTTGTTCCGCTTTTTGTGCTAACTGGAGTGCATGTTTGAGTGAAAATTCGATGGTTTTATCATCTCGAACAGGTGCGAGTTCAAGTATTGAAAATTTTGTATCGGCTAGAGTACGCATTTTTTCTCTCAGAGATCTTTATATCGAAATAATACGATATAAATAGCCTAATGTATATCGAATAAATTCGATATGGTCGTGGGGCGGTGTAAAAAGTCAACTTTAGATATACCTAAAGTTTTTTATAAACAAAAAAAGCACCCGAAGGTGCTGATTTTTTTTCATTGAAATATATCGATTAACGTTTACCGTTTTTGTACCAACCTAAGTGACGACCATTGTCTCCACGGTAGCCTCGGTCATTGTAACTATAATTATTGGTACGATAGCCACGGTTGTTATAACGACGGTCATAGCGATCATCATAACGGTCATCATAGCGACGGTCTTCAGACACTTTTTTACCTAGTGCAGAACCACCGGCTGAACCAAGTGCAGCACCGATATAACCACCGTTTGTACCGCCCATGTTTTTACCTACGGTATAACCACCCGCGCCACCAAGTGCGCCACCAATGATGGCACCATTACGGTCACGTTTGTTCGCCGATGCTGCAGCACCTGCACCGCCACCAATAGCTGAACCAATCATTGCGCCAGTTTGGCCGCCAACTTGGTTACCGATTGCTGCACCAACAACACCACCTAAAGCAGATGTTAATGCAGTATTGGTGCTATTACCTGCATGTGTTGCAGTCATAGTAAGCGCTGAAGCGGCAATTGCTGCACTGAATAGAATTTTATTAATTTTCATTTTTAAACTCCTTACGAAGCATGATGTTTATCTGTTGATATCAATATATGAAAACACATAGCGAATATTTGGAGCGTGATGTGAAATAAAATACGTGTTCCGTTGCTGCAATGTAAATTTTGCACTTTATTTCTACATGATTGATGACTTGGTTGGAGAGAAGGCAAATCTAAATATTTATCAGGAGCAATAAATAAAGTTGTATTTATCATTTGAAAAAAGGCGATACATAAAAAAGCACCCGAAGGTGCTATTTTCACTATTCAATAAGGACTCACTAATTTTTGAATTAGTGACGACGACGGTAACGTTTTTTGTATTTACGTTCTTGGTGTTTGTCGTAAGCTTTATCTTTAGAGATTTTATTACCTAGAGCAGCACCACCAGCAGCACCTAGTGCAGAGCCGATGTAACCACCGTTTGTACCGCCCATGCTTTTACCAACAGTATAACCTGTACCACCACCTAAAGCACCGCCGATAGCAGATTCTGTACGGTTGCGTTTATTACTTGCTACCGCAGCACCACCAGCACCACCAAGAGCGGCACCAATTGTAGCTCCGGTATTACCGCCCATGTTTTTACCAATTGCAGTACCTGCAACACTACCTAATGCACTAGCTGCAGCAACGCGTGTTGTACTATCTGCATTTGCAGACACAGTGAACATAGAAGCAGTTGCTAGAGTGGCTGTCATTAAAAGAGTATTCAGTTTCATAGTTCACTCCATGTCCTTCATAAACGCGAGGACTTTTCTTAATCATGTCGATGGCAGTAAATGTAACAAAACTATTCGCTATAAATATGGAGAGCTTTCTCTTTATTTGGTGATTTGAGTGTCTAGTTTGTATAAGTTTTATTAATATTGTGAAAAAAATGGTCGAATGCAGAAAATCTGTACGACTTTGTGGAGAAAGGTAGGAGTGATGAAGTTCACACTTTGATATTTAGGGTCATTGATAGGCCAAAAAACAATATATATGTCATTTCAGACCCATTATCGGTACACTAGCCCCATTATTTTGAATTTTGGCATATCCGTGAAAGTTTAGCGGTAGAGCCTGTGTATTGAGATTTTTTGAAAAATGAAAGAATCGTTACGTTTACGATTAGATCAGCTCTCTGACCGTCACGAAGAATTAAATGCATTACTCGCAGATGTAGAAGTCATTTCAGACAATAAACGTTTCCGTCAGTTGTCACGTGAGCATAGTGATTTATCTGAAATCACTGAAGTTTGGAAAAAATACCGTCAAGCAGAAGAAGATATTGAGACTGCTGAAGTAATGATGACGGATCCAGATTTTAAAGAGATGGCCGTTGAGGAAATCAAAGAAAATAAAGCTTTGATTGGTCAGCTTGAAGCAGACTTAAACATTCTGATGATTCCAAAAGATCCGAATGATGCGAACTCTGCCTATTTAGAAATCCGTGCCGGAACGGGTGGTGACGAAGCCGCGATTTTCTCTGGTGACTTGTATCGCATGTACAGTAAATATGCTGAATCACAAGGTTGGCGTATTGAAGTGTTGTCTGAAAATGACGGTGAACACGGCGGTTATAAAGAAGTGATTTGCCTCATCAATGGTGAAGGCGTATATGGTCGCTTAAAATTTGAAAGTGGTGCACATCGTGTACAGCGTGTGCCTGCAACTGAGTCTCAAGGTCGTGTTCATACTTCGGCATGTACTGTTGCGATTTTGCCGGAAATTGATGTAGACACTAGTGTTGAAATTAATCCTTCAGAACTACGTATTGATACCTATCGTGCATCTGGTGCGGGTGGTCAGCACATTAACAAAACTGACTCTGCTGTGCGTATTACCCATATTCCAACGGGTACAGTTGTAGAATGTCAGGATGAACGTTCACAACATAAAAACAAAGCCAAAGCGATGGCGCTATTGGTTTCTCGTTTAGAAAATGCCAAACGCGCAGCAGCAGATGCAGCGACATCTGAAATGCGTCGTGACTTGGTGGGTTCTGGTGACCGTTCTGAGCGTATTCGTACCTATAACTATCCACAAGGTCGTATGACTGATCATCGTATTAACCTAACACTGTATAAGTTGGATGCAGTGATGGAAGGTGATTTGACTGAATTGCTAGATAGTTTGCATCGTGAATATCAAGCCGATCAGTTGGCATTATTAGCACAGCAGAATGGTGGCTAATGAATATTGCACAGGCTTTGGCCTATCGTGGTGAACCTGAAAGTTATGAACGTCAGGAAAATGCGTGGTTGTTAGAGCACATCACCAAGATTGATTCTTTTGATTTAATCCTGAAAAAGGATCAAGAATTAACAGCTGAGCAAGAACAACAATATGTCGCATCACTTGCACGTATTGCAGCAGGTGAGCCTTTGGCTTATGTCACAGGTTCTCAGCCATTTTGGACGCTAGACTTAAAAGTGACTAAAGACACTTTGGTGCCACGTCCTGATACGGAAGTACTTGTTGAAACTGTACTGCGTTTAGAACTTCCTGAAGATGCTCGTGTGGTCGATTTAGGAACAGGAACTGGTGCTGTAGCGTTATCATTAGCCAGTGAACGTCCAGATTGGTCAATTGTGGCTTCAGATATTTACGAACCTACATTGGAAGTCGCTGAGTTTAATGCCAAAAAGCATGATCTTGAATATGTGCAGTTTGTCTTAGGTTCTTGGTTGAAACCCTTTGGTCGTGCTTTCTTTGATGTAATTGTGTCAAATCCGCCGTATATCGATGCTGATGATGTACACATGAAAGATTTGGCGACAGAGCCTGAACGTGCTTTGGTTGCAGACAATCATGGGCTTGCAGATCTTGAACAAATCATTCTTCAAGCTAAAAAACATTTGACTGTGCATGGTTGGGTGGTGCTTGAACATGGCTATGACCAAGGTGAAGCAGTCAGACATTTGTTCTTACAGGCTGGATATCGAAATGTTCGGACTGTAAAAGATTATGGTGGCAATGACCGTGTCAGCTTAGGTCAGTGGCAACATTGATTTGGTATTAGAGATAGTCAAAAATAAAGCGCATTGAATGCGCTTTATTTTTTTGTTTTTGATATTCGATCAATACTTACATTGGGTAGTCTTGTAAGCTATCGAAAACTTCAACTTGTTCTAAAGCTGATGTTTCTACTGCAAGACAGTAAGCAATAATTTTTGCAGTTGCATTGACTAAATTTTCATCTTTTAGATTCGCACCTGCTTGAATTGCTTCAATGTCATCCGCTTGGATATCCAGTGCATGAGCAACTTCAACTGCATTTTCAGTGCTAAAAAATTGTGAGATCAAATTTTGCAAATCAATATCTGCGACAGTTTTAAGCTGTTCATGAAACAGTTCATCAATTGCGTCAATCTGAGTGAAAAGAGAATCTGAAAAGTTTTGAACAAGTTGTTGTTCAAGAACATCAATCATCTTAAGCATAGGAAAGCCTTTCAAGGAGATGCAGGAGAATTGGAAAATAAATAAGCAAAGTGCTTTAAATTGAGTGAAAAATAACCTAATTAGACTAAAGTAGCAATCGTTCAAGGATGAATGGTCAGTCTATTTATTGAATATTTTTAAGTTATTGATTTTCTATTAATTAGATGAATATTCAATTTATAAATAGCGAATATCAAATTTTAGGCCTTGAATTCAGGCGCATTATTTTGTCGATACGCACCGGGACTGACGCCTGTCCATTTTTTAAATGCCCGATGGAAAGCACTCGGATCATGAAAATTCAGTTCTTCACTGATATCTTGCAAGCTTTTATCGGTATGGGTTAAAAAATCGATGGCGGTATCTCGTCGGATATCATTTTTGAGTTGTTGATAACTCACACCTTCACTTTTAAGACGGCGATGCATCGTGGCTTCCGACATATTCATTTTAACCGCCAACTCATAAAACTCTAACCATTCAGCAGGAGAAACGTCTAACAGTTGTTTACGAATTTGGCTGCTAAGTGCATAGGGGTTTTTAAATCGCACTAAGAGGTTTTCAGGTGTTTGTTGTAAGAATTGATACCACGAACGTGTGTTTTGCTTGATTGGTAGACTTAAATAACTGGCATCGAGCTGTATGTAGTTTTGACTGGCTTGGTAATGAATATTTTCACAGAAGCGAACTTTGTAGTCGTGATCATCAATAGGTGCATCACATTTAAATTGGATTTGGTTTAATAAAATCCGTTGACCACTTAGCCAGCACAGTAGCGTATGGATGAGCATCAAATATGTGGCATAGCTGAACATGCGTTTAGGCGCATGTTGGTCATAGATCACGATATAAGCAAAGTGATCTTCAATGATTAAATCACTATGCAAGTCATCTAAAACCAGATTTAAAAATTGTAGGATTTGCTTGAGTGCATCACCCAAGGTACTGTTATGCATGACCATTTTCGACAGTAGCTTATAACTACCTCGTCGCATGGCATGCTGATCCATGCCAAAAAATTCATCATCCATCACATCTGCAAGATGAGTCCATAAAGCCGCATATTGTGAAACGGAAACTCTGGTCTTACTTGATAGCAGTAACTCTGAGGGTATACCAGACTTTTGTAAAATAGCAGAAATATCAAAGTGCTTTTTTTGCGCATCGTGTAATGCTTCATGCACCAAGTCGATAGAAATCGTCCCTTTACTGTATTCGAGTCCATGCTTCGGCATATGTGCGGATAGGTCCTTGTTCAGAATTGTCCAAATACATCAGAAAAGATGCAACATTTGGAAATTGTACTGAATAAATTCTCTGTTTACTCTGCATCTTAAGTCGAATTTAAAACAAGATATCGTAAATAGGGAAATGCTATGGACATTAAAGGAAAAGTTTTCGTCGTGACCGGTGGTGCATCGGGTTTAGGCGCTGCGACAGCAACACATCTGATTGGCTTGGGTGCCAAAGTGATTATTGTGGATATGAATCATGAGCATGGCGAAGCAATGCAACGTCAACTCGGTGATCATGCCAAATTTGTTCAATTGGATGTCACTGATGAACAAGCGGTCGGCGCTTTCTTTACACAAGTTGAAGCGGAATTTGGTCAACTTAATGGCTTAGTGAACTGCGCAGGTATCGCACCCTCTGCAAAAGTTTTAGGTCGTGACGGATTACATGATTTGGCGATGTTCCAAAAAGTATTAAATATAAATGTTTCAGGTACATTCAATATGCTGCGCTATGCGGCACAACTGATTGCTAAATATGAATTAAAAGCAGGTGAAGAAGAGCGTGGCGTGATAGTGAATACTGCGTCGGTTGCGGCTTTCGATGGTCAAATTGGTCAGTCGGCTTATGTAGCATCAAAAGGGGCAGTGGTTGCAATGACATTACCTCTTGCACGTGAGCTTGCACGTGAATCAATCCGTGTGATGACCATTGCTCCGGGCATTATGGAAACGCCGATGCTCAAAGGCTTAGCACAAAATGTACAAGATGCTTTGGGGCAAATGGTGCCTTTTCCTCCACGTTTAGCAAAACCACAAGAGTTTGCAAAATTAGTGACGCATATTTTTGAAAATGCTTATCTCAATGGTGAAGTGATACGTCTTGATGGCGCGATCCGTATGCAGCCTAAATAGTTATTTATTAAAACTGCTTATTCAGGCTTCTACGACGGAGTCTTATCGAGAATAACTTCGTTGACAGTAGCTCATCTCGTTACTTTTGTTTCGGCAAAAGTAACCTAAACCATAGTCATTTGTAAAACTCGTCATCAAGTATTTATTGATTTACAGGTCGCAGAAAGATTAGAGATTAATGGCGTCCTGCCTCAGACAGTTGCAAATAACGTCGTCGTGTATCCAACTTTGCTTTAATACAGCCAAAGTATTTTTAATTCCGCAGTTATTCAAAAATTAAAGCTATACGCGCTATAAAAGATTTAGAAAAGGAAGTCTCATGATTTTAAATGATGAACAAAAAATGGTTCAGGACATGATGCGAAGCTATTCGCAAGAAAAACTGAAACCAACGGCTGCTGAGCGTGACAAAACGGCAGCATTTCCTGCACAAGAGTTAAAGGAGCTTGGTGAGCTGGGTGCTTTAGGCATGACGGTTTCGGACGAATGGGGAGGTGCAGGTTTAGACTATGTGTCTTTGGTTGTTGCCTTAGAAGAAATTGCTGCAGGTGATGGTGCGATTTCGACGATTGTCAGCGTACAAAACTCACTGCCATGTGGCATTACGCAGCGTTATGCTACAGAAGCACAAAAAGAAAAATACTTAAAAAAATTAGCCACTGGCGAATGGTTAGGTTGTTTTTGCTTAACAGAACCACAAGTGGGTTCAGATGCGAGTGCATTGGAATGTAAAGCGGAGCGTGATGGTGATGAGTGGGTGTTAAATGGCACCAAGCAATTTATTACCACAGGAAAACATGCCCAAGTTGCCTTAGTTTTTGCGGTAACGGACAAGTCTGCAGGTAAAAAAGGGATTTCGTGCTTTTTAGTACCAACGGATGCGCCAGGTTATATCGTATCGCGATTAGAAGACAAAATGGGTCAGCATTGTTCCGATACAGCAACTATTGTTTTAGATGACTGTCGTATTCCTGCGGATAGTCTTTTAGGCCAAGAGGGGGAAGGCTATAAAATTGCCTTATCAAACCTAGAGTCAGGTCGAATTGGTATTGCTGCGCAGTCTGTGGGTATGGCACGAGCAGCATTAGATGCGGCTGTTGAATATGCCAATGAACGCAAGGCATTTGGGGTGGAGATTGTACAGCATCAGGCCGTGGCATTTCGCCTAGCAGATATGGCCACCCAAATTGAGGCGGCACGCCAATTAATCTTCCATGCAGCGACTTTAAAAGATGCCGGTTTTCCATGTTTAAAAGAAGCCTCAATGGCGAAACTTTTTGCATCGACGATGGCTGAACGAGTGTGTTCAGATGCGATTCAAATTCATGGGGGCTATGGTTATGTATCTGATTTCCCAGTAGAACGAATTTATCGTGATGTGCGTGTCAGTCAAATCTATGAAGGTGCGTCGGACATTCAACGTCTGGTGATTGCACGTGAAGTAACCAAAGGATAGCTGGTTAAGAAATAGACTTTGGTCGATGTTCAAACCCTGTAATGGCGTTGATGGTTATGGAAATTGCAGGGCACATCCAAACATGGTTATCTAGGTATACACAGTCTAAGAATAGATTGTTTAACAAAGTATAAGTTTCAAAACTAAAAAACCGACCTTGCAATCGGTGTATGGAAAAGCAGTAAAAGCAAACGTGGCAAAGGAATCGTCACTAGTACGCAGCGGTACAACAACAAGATCAATAAACCTCAAAGTATTGCACTTTGAATCATAGAGAACAGGATAGGAATTGTCGTCATGAAGACACTAGAACAAGCATATCGTGATTTTAATTTTGAAAAGATGGTTACAGAACAATTGGTCGGTACGCCAAGTTCAATCAATGCTTATGATGAATGTTGTGGGCGCTATGTTGGGCAAAATCGAACTGCGCTGATCTGGGAAGGTAAAAATGGTGAATCTGAGCAATGGACTTTTGAGCAATTAGATTTAGCTTCTGCACAATTGGCAAATTATTATCAGCGCATTGGACTGAAAGCCGGTGATTGCATTGCAGGTCTATTACCCCGCACAGCAGAGTTATTGATCACCGTGTTGGCAACATGGCGTATAGGGGCAATTTATCAGCCTTTGTTTACTGCATTTGAGTCTAAAGCGATTGAACATCGGGTGCAAACTGCGGGAACAAAGCTGATTGTAACCAACACCGAGCAACGCTCAAAACTTAACCATATTGATTTGCCGAATATTTTAACGGTACATGCCGATCAAGCAATTCAGACAGATCCTGACTTTTGGTCAGAGCTGCAACTTCATGACACCACGTTTAACTCAGTACCCCGTTCTTTTGATGATGAATTTTTAATGATGTTTACTTCAGGGACGACGGGTTTAGCCAAGTCTGTACCTGTGCCACACAAAGCGTTGTTGGCATTTAAAGGGTATATGGCACATGCGGTTGATTTGCGTGATGAAGATTCATTTTGGAATTTGGCAGATCCGGGTTGGGCTTATGGTTTGTACTATGGAATTGCAGGGCCTTTAAGTTTGGGGCACAGCATTATTATGGATGAACGGGCTTTTAGTGTAGATCATGCACTTCAAGTCATCAAAAAATATAAAGTCAGCAATCTGACCGGTTCACCAACGGCATTTCGTATGTTCTTTGGTTTTAAAGAAAAATTTGATGAATCAATAAAATCACATTTACGGGTTGTGAGTAGCGCAGGAGAGCCACTAACTCCCGAAGTGATTCAATGGTTTAATCACGACTTAAACGTCAATATTTATGACCAATATGGACAAACGGAACTCGGTATGGTGATTGCAAATCATCATGCTTTAGAACACTACAAAAAAGTGGGTTCAGCCGGTTTTGCTATACCGGGACATCGTTTCGCGGTGCTTGATAAAGACCATCAAGAAATTGAACGTGGTGGGATTGGAACATTGGCATTAGACTGGTCGCAATCTCCACTCATGTGGTTCACGGGCTATGGCGGCAATAACCGTAAAGCCTTTGTCGGGAACTACTATTTAACTGGTGATACTGTTAGGTTAAATGAAGAAGGCGGCATTGATTTTGTGGGTCGTGCTGACGATGTCATTACAACGTCAGGCTATCGTGTAGGGCCTTTCGATGTGGAAAGCACATTATTAGAGTGCGAAGAGGTTTTAGAATCGGCAGTTGTCGGTAAGCCTGATCCTGAGCGAACTGAATTGGTCAAAGCTTTTGTGGTATTGAAACCACAATATCAAGCAAGTTCAGAACTCATGGATAAGCTACAAGCCTATGTACGATCTCGTTTATCCAAGCATGCTTATCCAAAAGAAATTGAATTTGTAGATGCGTTGCCTAAAACATCGAGTGGAAAAATCCAACGTAACTTATTAAAGCAACAAGAAGTGGCCAAAGCGCAATTAATTCAAAAGGTCAGTTGAATCAATTTATATACGCAAAAAAGGCTGCTTGATGCAGCCTTTTTTAAATTGATGTTTGAGCTGGTGAAACCATTCATTCGAGATCATATATGCACTTGACTAACTATGGGACAATCCAAATTAACCTAAAATTAAAGCATTCATTCAAATCAATAAAATCATTTATTTTAAGTTCAGGGTATTATGTTCAGTATCAAGTTCTTGAGTTTTACCCGTTAAATTGCCCTTCAAAACTTTGAATAAATGGGTGACTTTATTGTCTTTGACATTCCAGAATTCTGCACTAATAGGATTAGCTATCAAAACGCGAACAGTAGGATCAGTCTTGCCATCGAACCAGTTTTCAGCCCAAGGATTCCATAATTTATCGATTAGGGCCGCATCTGTACTGATTTCTCCATGAGCACTAATTGATACATAAATATCGTCTGAAGGTTTAGCGAATGCTAATCCAAGATGATTACGACCTGCATTGACTGCCTCTACAAGGTCATTGTTTTCTTTCATAAGAAAATAGATATTTTCATGCTCATTCATCTTATCAGAATTAAGCATGGTCATAGGTTGAGAATGAATTTCTTGCTTGTCAGTGACATGGCTAATCATGGTGAAACGCACGTCTTTAATGAGTTTCCATAATTTTTGTCGCTGATCTTGTTCAATGTATTCTTGTGACATTTTTATTCTCCACTTTTAAGTAATCACTTTGGGGTAAAGGGGTAAATATGACTGAGCACAAAGTATTTGAATAATGTGTGTTAGCTCATAAGTTTATCGAACATATTGTGTCAGCAATTTAATTCTCACTGAATTCATATATATACCTACGGATTAAATCTCTTTGCATACGTAAACGCTTAAAATGTCTTGAATTAAGTTTTATTTTTTGAGGTTAAGGTAGAAAAGAATCATTAAAATGAACCTAATATAAGCAGCTCTAGTGCAACTAAATATGTTTAAAAATATAACTATATTTTTTATTTATTATTTTTAAAACATGTATACGCTATACCTCGATGATGTTCCTACATACTAAGGTGTTTGAGATACTGTTTTTTAAATAGTGTAATTGAAGATACGCTAACTGAGAAAAATGTCATGTCTACAGAGCATTTATTCTAACTTTAAGCTGTATATTGTCTTGCTCAAATAGCCGGGTGTTTTTACACTGTTTCGGGTTTGTAGCCGAATAACATTTGATGGATATCGGTTTTTTTAATCTTTTGCCTGCGGTATAAACTCGCCCATTTTTCATGCTTGACGAATTTTAATAAGGAAATACTTTGTCTACGTTTAAATCGAATGAATCAACATCTGAATTTGAATTAAGTGATGATGAAATGCATTTATACAGCCGTCAAATATTGCTTGATGGATGGGACATCGATGCACAAGAGAAGCTAAAACTTGCCAATGTACTCATCGTGGGGTGTGGTGGGATTGGGTGTACCACAGCCGAATTATTGGCACGTGCAGGCGTCGGACAAATCACTTTGATCGATGCAGATCGAATTGAAATCAGTAATTTGCAACGACAAATTGCTTATACCAAACACGATGTAGGATTTTATAAAGCTGAAATTTTGGCTAAACGCTTACAAGCGATTAACCCGCATATCCGAGTGCAAAGCTATACCAAAAAATTAGATGAAAGCAACGCAAAGATATTGATTTCACAGCAAGATTTGGTTCTCGACGGTTGTGATAATTTCAGCACGCGTTATTTGGTCAATGCAAGCTGCGTAGAAAATAGTGTGGCGCTGATTAGTGCTTCTGCAATTGGCTTTCAAGGGCAGTTATTTATGGTTGAAGCCGATGCTGCCTGTTATGAATGTTTATTTCCAAAAGAACATCATACCAGTGAAAGTTTGCGCTGTGCAGACTCGGGTGTGCTTGCAACCACACCAAATGTTATGGCAAGTTTGCAAGCACATCATGCCTTACTCTATTTGGGTTTGGGGACGACAGCACTGAAACAAAAGCTTTTGTTGTGGGACGGTCGGTCAATGAAGCAAAAAATTCTCGCTTTTGAAAAAGATCCCGATTGTCCAATCTGTCAGGCAAGATAAAGCAGCAAGTCCTTATTTTTTTGCTACACTCACGTTAATTATTTTTTTCTAAGACATTATGAAAAACAATATCTGGTTAGATGGAATTCGCTCGGTTGCCCGAATGGGTGAGACCGCAGTCGTTGCGGCAAAAGCCGGCTTTAAATATGCAACTGAAAAACCAAGTAACGCAAAATTAATGCGTGAAACTTTTGAATCACTAGGTTCAACCTATATTAAATTGGGTCAATTTATTGCCAGTACACCTTCTTTATTTCCGCGTGAATATGTCGAAGAGTTCCAAGGCTGTTTAGATCAGACACCGTCATTGCCGTTTAGTTATGTGCAGCAGGTATTGGCTTCAGAATTTGCTGGTCGTAATTTAGATGAAATATTTGCTTCAATTGATGAAAAGCCTTTGGCTTCTGCATCGATTGCACAGGTGCATGCCGCTAAATTGGTCACTGGTGAAAATGTTGTTATTAAGGTGCAAAAACCGGGTGTCGAGACGATTCTCTATACAGATTTAAACGTCTTACATTGGGCTACTAAACTGGTCGAAAAAGCTGTACCCAAAGTCAAATTTGCTTCACTTGCAGATATCGTTGAAGAAATTAAAGTTCGCATGGTACGTGAGGTGGACTTTATTGAAGAAGCTCAAAATCTTGACGACTTTGTGAATTATCTGAACGTAACTCAAAACAAAGCCGCAACAGCACCAAAGGTTTATCACCAATATTCAACACGTCGTGTCTTAACCATGGAACGTTTATACGGCGTGCCATTGACCGATTTTGACGTGGTCAAGAAAGTCGCTAAAGATCCATCGCAAGTTTTGGTGACAGCGATGAATACATGGTTTGGCAGCTTGATGTTATGTAACAGTTTCCATGCAGACTTACATGCAGGCAACCTGATGCTGCTAGAAGATGGTCGAGTAGGCTTCATCGATTTTGGTATCGTGGGCCAGTTGAAACCTGAAGTGTGGACAGCATGTATTGCGTTTATGGATGCCCTACAAAAAACTGACTACAACTTGATGGCTGAAAATATGCTGAAAATGGGCATGACGGCTGTCAAAATTGACACACAAGTCTTAGCTGCCGACTTAGAGCGCTTATTTAGCGGTGTGCTTTTGGCCGATCCGCAAGAGTTATTAACCTCGAATCCTGCCGATTTGAATGACATCATGATGGATATGGTACAAGTCGGAGAGCGTCATGGTATTCGCTTCCCACGTGACTTCGCTTTATTATTCAAACAAATGTTGTACTTTGACCGCTTTATGCGCATCCTTGCGCCATATACTGATATTTATGCAGACCAGCGTATTCAAATGGTGCAGACTATGGATCCTAATTTATTGTTGAAGCAATAATTTAGCCGCAAGATATAAATAAAATCCTCCTTCTTTAACAGGAGGATTTTATCGATGTTTAAGATTTTAATTTGAGTGTAAGAATGGACGCAATTATCATTGAAGGTTTGAAAGTTGAGACCGTCATCGGCTGTTTCAATTGGGAGCGTCAGATTATTCAGCCTTTGATGCTCGACCTCAATATTCAAACCAGTTTAGCGCAGGCGGCTCAGTCAGATGAGCTTGAAGATACCTTGAATTATGCTGAAATTTGCGAAATATCAGCCAAAGTCATTCAAACTGCTCAACCTAAATTGATCGAACATGCAGCAAAACTGGTGATTGATGCACTTTTTGCTACCTATGACAGCATTGAATCTATTATGATTAGCATCCGGAAGCCTGCCATTATCGCGCAAGCCAATTCTGTAGGAATTCGTCTTGAACGCCACCGAAACGATTTTCGCCCTAGCTCTGGCGAGTAATTTCAATCCCAAGCCGCATTTTCAACAGGCTTTACGTCAAATTCAGGCTTTGGGTCATGTTGAATTTTCCAAAATTTATGTGATTCCTTGTCGTGATGGCATTGGGGCGGATTATTGGAATGCAGCTTGTTTGGTGAAAAGCAGTTTATCTGTAGATGAAATCAGCACCTTACTGAAAAAAATGGAAGCAGACTCAGGTCGTGTTCGTCCGTCTCATAATATCGCTTTGGATCTGGATCTGATCGCGTGGGGCGAAAGCTTAGCGCACATGCAATTTAATCCGAAAAAACTGCCTTTAGCACTCGATGTTAAAATACCAATGTTCGACATTTGGAAAAATGAAATGTTTGAACATCCAGCACATCAATTTCCTATGGTGAGTTGTCAAAAAGTTTTAGTGGATTGAGCGAATGAAACGCAATGCTTTCAAAACTCATGACGTATATTTCAAATGTCCCTAAATATCCCAAGTAGACAATAACAAAAAATATTCAAATCCTGTCATGGCATGCGCTAGCGTATAGGCTGTCGCAGGATTACATTATCTTTTTAGCTTCAAAATAATGATATGAACTGGACGGATCTGATTCAGCACTATGGCTATATTGCGATTTTTATTGGCACGTTGTTTGAAGGAGAAACAGTGCTGATGATTGGCGCCTATGCCGTCCATCAACACATACTTCATTTTCCAATGTTGATTGCAGTGGCGATGTTGGGCAGTTTTATTGGCGATCAGTTTTATTATCAAATGGGCGCTCGCTATGGGCAAAAACTTATCCAGTCGAATGCAGAATTTGCACAAAAATTCGATCGTGCGAGCCAGTTTATTGAACGTTATCCTATTTTGACCATTTTATTTATGCGCTTTGCTTGGGGTTTTAGAACTATTTTACCTATTGCAGTCGGTGTGCGTGCTTATCCTGTTTGGAAATATGTGCTGATTAATTTGGTTGCCTGTTTTATTTGGGCGATGTTGGTCGCAACGATTGGCTTCCAAATCAGTCATTATTTACATCTGTTTTGGGCGAAAATGCTGCCTTATCATCAAGATATTTACATCGTTATTGCCGTTATTTTATGTATCGTATTCTTCCGTGTGCTCTATACGGTGTTGAAGTGGTGGCGTAAGCATCATCAACATTGATAAAGTGAACGTGGCTGATCTGATAAAGTCGTCAAAACATAATCAAAAGATTTAAAGGGATATTTAGTGAGAGCAATATGGGCTTAGGTTATGGTGCGGGTGCGGGAGGTTTCCTTATTATTTGCTTTGCGATTTTGGTGCTATTTATTGTCATTGCGATTTGGTTGAGTTGGAATAATTGGTATAAAAAGCAAAAAAATCGACCATATAAAGTAAATGCGGTACTTAAAATTGGTTTATCTGGCGTATTGTTTTTCCCTTTATTTGTTGCAGTAACGCTGGGATTGTTCGTGATTTCAGATCTTAGTTCTGACTATGCAGAGTGGCAGCATCAAAAGAAAATTCATATACAGTTGCAGGAACCCTTAAACTTTGGAGAGGTTGTACTGCCTGAAGGCACGTGGATTAACCGATCATTTGAAACCGATTATACTCTGGAACAGATGACTGATATTCGTCAAGGTTTGACATCGGCTCGTTTTCCACAGCCGATTCAAATAGCTGGATTTGATGTTATTGCATTTGAGCTGCATCGCCATTTATTGCTTGAGTTGGCACATGATCAAACCGTTATGATGAATAACCAAAAAGTAATTTGTCCGGCAGGATGGCTGCTTGAATTAGGGGGATCAGGTTATCCGTCCACTGCACAACGTTATAGTTTGAATTTTGATTGGTTTACACCAAGTCGATGGCAGCCTATAAACTGTTTTGATGGCGAAGGAATTATTGTATTAAAGTCAAAAGATTTCTCATAAAAAAGCCTGCATCATTGCAGGCTTTTTTTTCACTATTTATAAAACTTAGCGACAATCATTAGAAAATCATTAAATGTAATAACTGGTTTTGGTCATCAGCTTTGAAATACCAGTCATGGCAATACGAACTGGAACAGGAAGGTCTACACCACCTGCATTGAGTGCTGTATCACGGTGATGCAGCTCATCTTCATTCATTTGCACTAAGATTTTACGTGAACGTTCGTCTTGTTCAGGAAGTTGGCGGATGTGATCTTCTAAATGCAGGCTCACTTGACGCTCAGTTTCAGCGACAAAACCTAAGCTGTATTTATCACCGGCAATACCTGCTAATGCACCCATCCCAAAAGAAAGGCCGTACCAAACAGGGTTGAGCAGACTGGTATGGCTGTCTAATTCTTTTAAGCGGTCTTCACACCAAGCCAAATGATCTTGTTCTTCAATCGCAGCGTGTTCCATTTCACGGCGGACATTTGGCAGTTTAGCGGTGAGTGCTTGGCCATGATAAAGCGCTTGGGCACAAACTTCACCACTATGGTTGACACGCATTAGACCCGCCACATGACGTGCTTCACTGACTGCAAGTTGAGTCTTTTCAGCAACAGACGGATTTTCACGATGTGCAGCCGTTGCTCCGGGAACTAAACTACGTAAGGCCTGATCAAATGAGTGAATAAGTTTGTCGACACCTGTAAATTGACGCATGGATTAATCCTCCAGAGAGACTTGCGTAGTTTGAAGCAAAGGTTTGATATGTAATAGCAGCCAAATACAAAAAATTGCACTGAGCACTGCAGTTATACAAAAAAGTATTTTAATATCAATCTTTAAAACACTCAGAATAATAATTGAAAATATAGCAGAAGATACCATAAATACCGCATTTAAAATGTTGTTTGCGGCAACGACTCGCGCACGATGTGAGCGTGGAGAGTAAGCTTGCATCATTGCATAGAGTGGAACGATGTAAAAACCACCACTAATACCCAATAAAGTCACGGCAATCATGACATGGTAATAGCCCCAACCTTGATGAAAAACTTCTGAAAGGGTAATAAGTGGGCCAGTTTGAGTCGGGACGAGGGTCAAACTAAACGCTAAATACAGTGCAAATACCGTTAAACCGACAGCACCGATGGGAACCATCTTAATATTGACTTGAGTGCCGCCCAATTTACGACAAAGCAATGAACCTACGCCCACACCGACAGAGAAAAAGGTCAATAGCAAGCTAACGACATTTTCAGAGGCATGTAGATTTTGCTGAGTCATTTGTGGAATTTGGGTAAGGTAGGTTGCACCATAAAACCAATACCACGAGTTCCCCAATAAAATAGTAAAAATTAGTGGCAAACTTTTGGCATATTTCATCGTTTGGTAACTGGTACGAAAAAAGTTCCAATCGATTTTTAAATCTGGTGTAGTGACATTTTGCTTAAGAATAAAACGACTGGTGATATAACCTAAAATTGCGATGGTCATCACTGTCAGGCTGATCCACATTAAATTGCCTTGTGATGAAGCAATCACAGCACCACCCAAGATCATCCCGAATAAAATTGCCATGGATGTTGCCGATTGGAAGAGCGCATTGCCTGACATCAGCTCATTGGGCTTTAAAATTTCAGGCAAAATTGCATATTTGATTGGACCAAAAAATGTCGAATGGGTCCCCATCAAAAATAAAGCCAGCAACAATAACCATAAATGACCGGTCAGAAAGCCAATACTGCCGATGATCATGATGATAATTTCTAAAATTTTGATGCCACGGACAAGTTGTGAACGTTCAAACTTATCTGCGATCTGTCCCGCTGTCGCTGAAAAAATAAAGTAGGGTAAAATAAACAATAATGCAGCTAGATTGTTTAGCGTGCTGATGGGTAATGCCTGTTGTTGGATTAATCCATAGGTGATGACCAACAATAAAGCCTGTTTATACACATTGTCATTGAGCGCCCCAAAAAATTGGGTCAAAAACATAGGCAGGAAGCGGCGTGTACCTAGCAGATGTTCGTTGTTATTCATAAGTGTCTTGCTACATTAAGTTTTATTAAGAAATGTGAGTGATTGGTAAAATCTCTAAAAAATCATGTAATATGTTTTTTGAGTTTGGAGATGGCGAAAAACCAATAGATATAAGATCTTTAGCTCTATATCTGGTTGACTAAGTCCATTACATAATGAAATTTGTTAGAGTTTGCTATGCCTGCAAAAATCAAGTTTAAAAAAACATTGCTTCATCACAGTATAGCTCACTGCATACGACAGCATCATAGCAATAAAAGTCTATATATGAGCATCTTTTTGACCTTGTGTGCTCAGCATAGTTTCGCCCAAACTCCCGCAGAAACGGTTCCAACATCTGCAGATACAAAAGCAGAGATTGTTACTGAAATCAAGGATGAGGCTGTAAAGCAAGGGCTATCGACGCCTGAAGCAATTGAAAAAATTGAAAATATAAATGAGCCGGAAGAATCTGTTGATAGCATGAAAATGCTGCAAGAACAGCAGCAAGCAGGAACACAACTACAAGAATTTAAACCCATTGAGTTTGAAGATTTAGAAAACTTACCCGTGACACCTGTTGATCAAAACATGGCGAATGAAATCTTCCAAGTTGCTGAAGAAGCCAAACGTCAAGCACAGGAGTACCGTGCAACACAGCAAACAGAAATTGCTGTTGCGGATATTACCCAAAAAGAGTTAACGGAAATTAACCAAGCGCCAGTCAATATTGATCAGCTCATGGGTGAAATTCGTTCGGATAATGAAATTACCGCGACACGAAATGAAAATGCCAATACTCTGCAAGAGCTGCATAACCCAACAGTTGAGGATGATGTAGAGCCAGGTATTTTCAAGCGCTTATTATATAAAGTACGTCCGCCACGTCAGATGAATACGGCAAAAGTGCCACGAATTAGTGCGGATGTTGAAATTACCTCAGCACATAACACCAGTCAAACGTCGAGTAAGGCCTACGGTGCGGCACTGGAAGATCTCAAAGCCAATATTAAAGGTAAGCTTTCAGGTTTTACTCAAGAATCCTTTAGTGATTTTCCATCGGCTTTGCCTCAATTACGTAGCTTGTCCAATCAAGCCGCGCAAGCCGTGGGTTTCTATCAATCAGAATTCAAATTTGAAAAAGTGTCTGACAGCAAAGTTCGTGTATTGGTTACACCAAATACGCCTGTGCAAATTGAAAAACAGAATGTTGAATTTTCTGGGGCTGGGGCGAACCAAGCTCAGTTTCAGGTGATTGGTGTTTTACCAGATCAGGAAGAAGGTGACATTCTTAATCATGGTGAATACGAAACGACGAAAGGCCGAATTAATGATGCAGCAACTAATAACGGTTATTTCGACTCGTACTGGCGTTTGCACGATGTAAGAGTGGCTCAACCACAAAATACAGCCGATATCAATTTGCGCTTTGAGACGGGTGAGCGTTATAAGCTTGGCGAAGTCGAATTTCGAATGAGTGATCCTAATGCAGAGTTTCCATTGGATCGAGATATTTTAGAAAGTTTGGTGACGTGGAAAGATGGTGCTGACTATACTTTCTGGCGTGTGAATGGTTTGGCTAATAACTTGACCAACTCTCGCTATTTTAACTACACCTTGGTTGATTCAATTCGACCAGACCCGATAGAAAAGCCACTTGAATTGCCCCCGGATATTCAAACCTTGGTCGATCAAAATCAGTTGTCAGAAAGTTCACAAGTAGTGAAAGACAAAACGGAAGTGATGTCGAATAAAGAAGTGACGCAAAAAGTGGTTAATGAAGACCAATTTGCGGGGGTGAATGATGTAGAGCAATCCTCTAAATTACGCAGTTTGCAAGATACGCAAGATGCTAAACAAGCAGAACAAGAACGTTTAAAAGCGCAAGCACGTGAAGATAAAAAAGTCCCTGTGATTGTGACACTAAATGCAGATAAGTTGAATAGTGCAGAAATTGGTGCTGGTTTTGGTACCGACACCGGTACACGTGTTCGTGGCCAGTATCGTCGTGCCATTGTAAACAAACGTGGTCATTCTTTTGACGCCAACATGGAAGTATCCAAAATCCGTCAATCGATTGATGGTCGCTATAACATTCCATATAACCATCCATTAAATGACTATGTCAGCTTGGTCGGTGGTTATGAGCGTGAAGAACGTGACGATGTCGGTCAAGGCGTTAATCTTTCGATTGAATCTGCTGTAGCTGGGGTTGACCGGATTATTAAAAACCCACGTGGTAATTGGCAGCATACTTTTGGTTTACGTTACCGTTTAGACCGTGTTACTGATGACGGACTTAATCCTAGTGATGACATTCCAGATGCATTCTTGGTGAATACCAACAATGAACAACAGTCCTTGATGTTTGGCTATGAAATTTCTCGAACCGACTCTGATAAACGTGTGAATCCAAGTAAAGGGATAAAGCAAACCTATAAAGTTGAAGTCGGAAGTGAAAGCTTACTTTCGGATGTTGATATGGCTATCTTGAATGCGGGCTGGCGCTTTATTTATTCATTGGGTGAAAATGATAATCACCAGTTCGTGGGGCGCAGTGATGTAGGTTATATTCTGACAGAGAACTTTGATAAAGTTCCTTATAACTTACGCTACTTTACCGGTGGTGACCAAACCATTCGTGGCTTTGACTATAAGAGTTTAGCTGCCGAAAAAAATGGCTATAAAATTGGTGGTCAAGTCTTGGCAACGGGTTCATTAGAATATAACTACCAATTTAAAGAAGGCTGGCGTGCTGCGGTCTTTAGTGACTTTGGTAATGCGTACGATAAAGACTTTAATACACCGACTGCATATAGCGCAGGTGTGGGGATACGTTGGGCTTCTCCAATTGGCCCAATTCGTTTAGATGTCGCTACCGGACTTTCTGACGACAGCAAACCAATTCGTTTACATTTCTTTATTGGTTCACAATTATAATTTTTAGGTGATGTGTTTTTTATGACTGAACAAGAACAGCAAGAACCAGAAAACGAAACGCCGGTAGAGCAACTGCCGAAGAAGCGTCGTATTCTTCGAAGTGTCATTTTGACCTTCGTGTTCGTGCTTATCTTTTTGGTGGCTGCATTAGCAGTCATGTTTTCTACAGACAAAGGCAGTAAGTTTTTACTTGACCGTGTTCTGGAACGTCAGCAAATCATTCACTATGAATATGAAGGTGGTAACCTGTGGCGGGGCATTATTCTACGAAATGTCCTCGTTACGCTAAAACCTGTCGATGTAAAAATTGACCGTGCCGATATTACACTCGGCTGGCGCGCCATTATTAATAAAGAAATTCACTTAAATAAGGCAGATGTTAAAAATCTGCAAATTATTACCAAGACACCACCTAGCGATAAACCTTTTGCATTTAGTGAAATCCGTTTGCCTTTCGTCCTTCGTGTCGATCATGCAGATCTAGATCATATGCTGATTAAAACGCATAGTTCAGGTGTGGATTTTTATGATATTGAATTAAATGAAGCGCTTTGGTCTGGGACGGAATTAAAATTTGAAGATACCCGTATGGATATGGGCTATTTATCCGTGCGCCAAGCGTCTGGGAATATGAAATTTGAAGGCAAGTATCCGCTAAATGCTGTGGGGATTGTCAATTTACCTTCACTACGTGAAAGCTTGAATATTCATGATATTCAAGTGGTGGCTAAAGGATCTCTTGATACGATTCAAGCCGGTGTGGCAACTCATACGCCTGATCTTTTAACAGGATGGGCAGTGGTCCATCCAATGCGTCCACATGTCCCGATGTTTGGTGCGCTTAAATTTAAAAACTATCATTTACCTTTACTGACTGAGCAAAAGCTCTTTGCTAAAAATGGGCTGGCAAAATTCAAAGGGGATATTCAGCGTCTCAATTTAGATTTAGACACGGACCTGAGCGGGGCCAATATTCCTGAAGGTAAATATACTGCGCTCATGAGTACGGACTTGGTCAACCAACTTGATATTTCTAACCTAAATGGTCAAGTGATGGGCGGTGCTGTCAATTTGGGTGGCGTGGTGAGTTGGAAAGATCAGGTCACTTGGGATGTAAGTGGTCGTTTGGATAAAATTAATCCAAAACATAAGCTGATCCCGCAAGTGGTTCAAGATTTTCTACCTGTAAATTTAAACAGTAAGATTGCGTCCAAAGGGACCCTTGAAAAAGGTATGCACTTGACGGCGTTGGTGGATTTTGACCAATATGAAACTTGGAATTTAAAACTCGATCAAGCGCCTGCCAAAAATAATAAAGCTCAGCCGATGCTGATGGATGTGTCTTGGAAAAATATAGACCGTGCAGTGCCATATGTTGGATGGTTGAGTAGTGATTCGGGCAATGTGCAATTGGCGCTTACAGAAGGTCAGCAGAACATCAACGTGGCGACCACAGTGTCACGACATGAAAAAGGTGCTCTGCCTGCTGGACAATATCAAGCCAAACTGAATCTGAAAAATAACAATCTCAATGTCCCTGCCTTTAGTTATGTGGCCGACAAAGGTCAGCTCAAAGGTAACGCAGTTGTAGAATTGCCTGATGAAAAACGCATGCTGAAATGGCAAGCCAATGTACAAGCACAGCAGTTCAATCCGCAAACCATCGTGGCTGCTGCGCCTGTCGATCAAATTACAGGGTCATTAAAAGCCAATGGTTATGCAAAACCAAATCAACAGATTATTCAGCTGAATAATATTGATTTGTTAGGTCGACTAGCACAACAAAATGAAACCGTACATTTAACAGGTAAATCTACTGCTGCGCTGACTTTCCATGATGAGAAACAAGGCGGAGGCTTTAAAGCTTTTGCTGTGAATTATGATGGTGGTCTCAATGCAAGCCAAGTTGCCGCAAGTAAAGGCAGCTTGATTTTCAAAGTATTTGGTACCCCAGAACTCATTAAAATTACCGAGCTACGTCATGATGGCGTGGCAGGTAAAATTTCTGCCAATGGACAAGTTTTACTACAAAAAGCCATTGGTTGGGATATCAATGCATCACTGGTGCATTTTAAGCCGCATTACTTTGCCTCAAATGTACGGGGTGAATTATCTGGAAATTTAAAAACCAGTGGTGTGTGGTCAGATACGCTAAAACGTATTCAAATTGAACGTCTGAATTTGGCAGGTATGATCAATAACAAACCTGTCCGTGGTCAAGGTAACTTGGCGATGGTGATTAATTCAAATCAATCTGGTTTTATGCCAAAACAGTTTGAAGCGAATAATTTACTGTTGGCTTATGCCAATAACCAAATTCAAGCCACAGGTAATGCACAAAATTTACAATTGAAAATTAATGCACCGGCATTATATGAAATTTATGCAGGCCTACGTGGACGTGCTTATGGCTACTTAAATGTTCAAGCACAACCACGACTGCAAGCATCTGCCAATATCGCAATAGATGATTTTGCTTTTAATAATTTATTCAGTGTGAAAAAAATACGGGTGCAAGGCGAGTTGCCAACTTCTGCGACTTCACCAAGTTTATTAACGGCAACGATGGATAATTTACGTAGTAACAACCGTGAGATTGTGAAAGGTCAAATTTCACTGGCCGGTACACGTAATGCGCATTTATTAAAAGTCAGTGCTGAAAATAAATTATCAAAATTTTATGTGCAGTTAGCCGGTGGTTTCAACGCACAAAATAATTGGCTCGGTCAGATTCAAAAAGGCGATTTTGACTCGTTGCGTACACGTCTCGTACAGCGTCAAAATGCGTCTATTATTTATAACACGGCACAGTCTGACTTATTTGTCGGTGCGCATTGTTGGATGAGTCAGCAAAGCGAATTATGTTTTGATCAGCCGATTCGTGTGAATAAAAACCGCGGCAATGTATCCTTTGTGACAAAGAACCTAGACTTAAATGATTTTGCAGCATTTATGCCTGAAGGCCTGGCGATCACGGGTAAAGTGAATGGTTATGCGAAAGCGTCTTGGGCGAAAGGTGCAAAACCTAAAATTGATGCACGTTTAGTGACTCGTGACGGTTTACTCGGTTTAGCAGCGGAAGACCCACAGTATTTAGCATCCACTTTAAAATATGATGAAGTAGGTTTGATTGCGAAAAGTGGCGCTGAAGGGCTACAAATTCGACTCGATACCAAAGCTCCTGATATTGGTACAGGTTATGCCAATATTATTATTGATCCGTATAAAGCCAATAAACCGATCCGTGGTGAAGTGGCCTTTAACCAAGTTCAATTGAAAATCTTAAAACCATTTATACAAGATGTCCGTTCAATGGGCGGTACGTTGTCTTATGCGGCAAAAATTAGCGGAACATTGTCTCAGCCTTTAATGGATGCTGAGATTCGAGTGAAAAATGGCTCGATTAGCATGATTTCACTGCCTGTGAACTTGACCAATATTCAGTTGTATTCTGCTGTACGTCAAAACCATGCGACGATTGATGGCGCATTTAATAGTGGTCGTGGTGTGGGCAAATTAACTGGAAATATCGACTGGAAAAATGATCTGCGTATCCAGTTGAATTTAACGGGTAATGAAATGTTGGTCCGTCAAGCGCCATTGATCACCGCTGTTGTAACGCCTGATTTATCTTTAGATGTGCTGCCTTTCAGTAAGAAATTAACATTAAAAGGTAAAATTGATGTGCCGCGTGCATTGATTTCGATGCCAGAATCGTCTGCAACAGTGGTTGGGGTATCTTCAGATGTACGTGTGGTACATGAAGGTGATAACCAACTTGAAATCTTAAAATCGGCACGTCCTTGGGATATTCGCGCAGATGTACAGGTGAACATTGGTAATCAAGTGATTTTCCAAGGTTTTGATAGTCGAATTCCGTTGATTGGTCGTTTGAATTTGACACAACGTGGTTTAGAAACAGCAATGCGTGCCAATGGTGCAATCGGTGTTTCACAACGTGTGAAAATTGAAGCCTATGGTCAAAGTCTGGACTTGAACCGTGCGATTGCCCGTTTTAATGGACCATTGGCAAATCCAACGTTAGATATCGATGCAAATAAAGCCGTGCAAGGTAGTACAGTTGGGGTTCGTGTGACGGGTACGGCATCAAGTCCTGCAATTCAGGTGTATAACGATGCAGGTCTGTCTGAACAAGAAGCCTTAAATGCCTTAATTACAGGTCGTATCAATGAAGGAAGTTCAGGTTTAAGTCAGGCGGAAGGTTTCCGTTCTGATGTGAACAATACGATTGCAGCAGCCGGTATTAGTATGGGCTTGGGTGGTACACGTGCATTGACCAATCAAATTGGTCGTACATTTGGTCTGAGTGGTTTGGCACTCGATGCTCAAGGAACAGGAGATGATACTCAGGTTTCACTGACGGGTTATATTACACCTGATTTATTCATTCGTTATGGTGTCGGGGTATTTACACCAGTGAATAAACTGACCTTACGTTATCAAATGAATCAACGTTTGTATTTGGAAGCGAGTCAGTCTTTAGAACGTGCAATTGACTTGTTTTATAATTGGCGCTTCTAAGAGAAGTCAAAATTTGAGTATAAAAAACGCAGCTTAGGCTGCGTATTTTATACAAATGATGAGCTGAGAAATCAATCTTTAAACGTATCATTCAGTGCCTGTTGTACTGCTTCAACACGAGTCTTGCAGGCTTTATAGGCTTGCATCGACTCTTCAACGATTTTCATAAGATTATCAATATCGGGTTCTTGCTGAGATTCGAGTAATTCAGCATTACGTTTTAAAACTTCATAGCCTTCTTTAAAACTTAGAGTATCAGTCGTCATGATTTTTTACCTGTATATATTGAATGTCAGCCGTGATGATGCCGTCTTGCATTTCAATTTCAATCGGTGAATGCGTTGAAGGCTGAAGATTTTTCGTTGCGCGAATGGCGTGACCTTGCTGCCGCACGATGGCATAACCTTTGGAGAGCACATGTGCAGGGTTTTGCAACAAAGTCTCACGCATGAGTATTTCAATATTCTGTGCAGCTGTTTTAAGTTGTAACTGAGCAAAATAAGCAGTGTTATCTTGGTATTGCTGTAAGAGCCGAGTTGAGTCATTGATTTGACTTTGAGCCAAGGTCTTTATGACCTGTAGCAACTGATCATTTTGACTTTGATACAGAGCAATTTGATGTTGAGAGCGCAGTTGAATGCTTTGTAAGGCCTCTAAAACTTCTTGTGTTCGCTCAACAATATGATTACGAATCCCCCCAATCACTTTACTCGGGGTGTCGAAAGAGCGATGTGCAATTTCATCTAAGATCGTGCGGTCTTTTTCATGGCCGATACCGACCCAAATTGGCACGCTACGCTTAGATAAAAGTGCAGCCAAATCATAATCATTCAGATAAGCAAGATCGTTAACAGCACCGCCACCACGAATAATCACGATCAAATCTGGCGCAGTTTGAAAGTCATTTGCCCATTGTCTTAAACCCAGTGCTAAAGCATCTCGGATACTTTGTGCTGCGGTATTTCCTTGAAAGGTTGCAGCATGATAGACAAATTCACACACGCCAGCATGTTGTAGCGCATCTGCATCTTTTTTAAAGTCACCTAAGCCTGCCGCATTTTCAGGTGCAATAACTAAGACATGCTGAATATCAAATGGCGCAGGCAAGTTTCGATTTTTATGAATCAGACCTTCGCTGGTGAGTTTTTCTAAGATTTGTTGATAACGTCGAGCCAGATCACCCAAAGTAAAACTCGAATCAATTTCTTCGATATTGACTGAAAAGCCGTACTGAGGGTCAAATTTGGCACGCACTTTAACCAAGACGTTTAAGTCGCGACTGAGCTCAATGCCGCTTTCACGTTCAAATTTTCCGACAACTTTATTTGCGGTAAATTTCCAAATTGTGGCCTTACAACTGGCAATGACTTTATCGCTTTCTTGTTCTTTTTCAGCTAATTCTAGATAGTAATGTCCACCTTTGATGTTTAAATTTCGAATCTCGGCTTTGACCCACACGGCATCATCAAAAGCCAACTGAATGACTTCTTTGACCGCAGATAGGTATTCGCTCAGCGTTAATTGAACATCAGACATAATTTAAAATAGGAGAATATAAAAATGAATATTCATTTAAATACTAAATAAATATTCAGCAATTGCAAATGATCATTTCGGTTAAAACAATAGAAGGACTAAGCGGCGCTACAACATAGTGTTTCATTTCACACGAAGCAGTTCGTTCCAATTACTCAGGTAAGCGGGGGAACACAGATTTTTTTTCATCCGCCATGTTGCAGCATCGTCCTGCGCTAAACCGATCGAGACAAAATGATGCCCAAATTTTTTTTGAATATCGTCGATGGTGTCGGACAGTTTCAAACGGCTTTGTCTTAACGCCATATCGCAAAACAAATCTGGGGTAAAGTTTTGTTTTGGAATGATTTCTAATAACACCACACCGGCTTTTTTATATTTAAATCCCGCTTTAAAGATTTTTTCGGCGGCACGCGTTGCTGCTTGGGTGATACTAATTAAGTCATCGGTATGCTCATTCAGTGTAATGGCCAGATAAGGTGCGTATTTTTCAGCAGAATTAAAGCGACTCGTTTGAATAAACACTCCCACCATACGACATAGAGAATGATCTGCTCTTAAACGTGTGACGGCTCGCGCGATATATACACGAATAGAGGCCTTAATATCTTCCAGTTCGTAGACTGGCTGACCATAGGAACGACTACTGATAATTTGCTGTTTGCTCGGTGCTTCTTCTTCAATAGACAGACAAGATAGACCTTGCAGTTCCAAGACGGTTTTTTCCATCACCACACTAAATTTTTTTCGAATATCTTTAGGCTGTGCATTGATCAGATCTAAAACATAATGAATGCCAAGCTGATTCAGGGCTTTTGTATGATTGCGACCGACGCCCCAAACTTCATTGACTGGTGTCTGGGCAAGGAGTTGTTCTGAGGAACAAGGGTCCATTTCAACTAAATTGCACACACCGTTCAAATAAGCATTTTTTTTGGCAAGATGGTTGGCCATTTTGGCTTCCGTTTTAGAGCGACCAATCCCGACACAGCAGGTTAAGCCTAGCCATTTTAGGATCGTATCTCGTATTTCTTTGGCATATAGGCTCAAATCGAACAGTTCTTGATAGGCGGTGAGATCTAAAAAACATTCATCGATCGAGTAAACTTCACGGTCTTCGGGGCCGACATACATGCCTAAAATATTCATAAATCGATTAGACATCTCGGTGTAGAGTGCATAGTTACTCGACAACACCTGAACATGATGCTGTTGGATTAAATCTTGAATTTGATAGACCGGCACAGCCATTTTAATCCCAAGGTCTTTGGCTTCCTGACTTCGTGATACAACACAGCCATCGTTATTGGACAGCACGACGACAGGGACATTATTGAGCTTTGGGTTAAAGACACGCTCGCAACTGACGTAGCAGTTGTTGAGGTCAACTAACGCAAATATTTTATTTTCAGCTTTCATGACGAATTCTTGTGTTTAGGTGTGTGATGAGCGCTTATAAAATTGCTTTAAATTAAAAGTCACAACACCCTGAACAACGATAGATTCGCTATCTGAAGGGATAATATGCGCATAGGCAGGGTTTTCTGCTTTCAGCCAAATTTGGGGTAAGACTTTATTAGGGTCACCAAAAATGTCGGCAATTTCTTCTTTTGACATTTTCGCGGTGATCATCAAACGCTTTAAGGTGATTTCACGATTATCAATTAGTGCGACTACGATATCGCCATGTTTGGCTTCTAAGCTTCGATCCACCAAAAAAGTATCATTAATTTCAAAGCCAGCATTGAGTAAAGACTCGCTATCGACATGCGCAACAAATGTAGCGAGCGGGTTAATCACCAAATAATCGTTCAGGTCTAAGACTTTTTCAAAAACATCTTTATTGGCGAAAGCTGGGCCAGCAGGAATACGTTCCAAGGCAACGGGAAGTTCAATACGGGTATTTTTTTGAACAGGCTGAACATTGAGCGAAGAATCCAAAAATGGATCTTTAGGAGGTTCTTGAGATTGCTGTTCAAGCAGGGCATTGATGGTGGGACTCGGTTTACCATCTTCGCCCATGAGCTGTTGCAAAGACGACCAAGCTTGGTCCGAAAAATAAATTGGCAGTTTTTTTGACATATTTTGCTCCTACGCAACGTGGCGTGTTTGAAGAAAATTACTTTTTTTAGGATACGCGTTGGGCAGGTCAAATTTCAAATTAATAAAACCTTTAAAATCAAAACTGCGACAAGTTGAGTCGTTTTAAATATTGCAAAAATCATCATCGGCTCACAGAAAATGGCGTGCTGTATTTTGAATAAAGGCTGCATTGCTGCCCAATCGCAGAAAGCAGAAGGATTGCTAAAAATTGCAATAAACAACTCGTTTAGTTGCCATAAACTTGATAAGTTAAATTTTTATATTCAGAAATAGACATGATGAAAAATATATGGATTTTAGCTGCACTGACAGCATTTATGGCGGGTTGTAGTACAACACAACAAACTGAAACGACACCAGAAAAAATTGGTATGGCAAATCCAGCCAGCCAATATTGTGTAGAGCAAAAAGGTAAACTTGAAATTCGTGATGAAGCAAATGGTCAGGTAGGGTATTGCCATCTGCCAAACGGGCAAGTGGTTGAAGAGTGGGCATTATTCCGTAGTAGCCAGACCCAATGTGTTGCTGATAAGGCAAAGACGTTGATTGGCCAAGCAAAATTGACTGAAGATCAGATCAAGGCGATTAGCCAAGCTCAAATTGTCCGTTTAGTCAAACCTGGGCAGCCAGTAACAATGGATTATCGTGTAGAGCGCGTCACCGTCACTGTAAATCCAATCAATCAAAAGATTATTCAAGCAACTTGTGGTTAATTTAAACGCATAAAAAAGGCCCGAAAGGGCTTTTTTTGTTTGTTCGGTTGCGACTAATTTAAATGACAAATCCATTACGATCTTTTATATTGCCCCTCGTAAGGAGAAGTTCATGAAAAAGTTATTTGCTTTATCCGTTATGGTGGCTTTGGTCGGCTGTGCTGAAAAAAAACCATTAACCCCTGAAGAGCAGTGGCAGGGTTACTGCCGCAGTGTAGGTAATGCTGCACGTACGATTATGTTAGATCGTCAAAATGCAATTGAAAAAGACAAAGCAGTTGAGCATGCCAACAAAATTGAGGATGAAACCACCAAAGGATTTATCCTGAACATCATTGATGAAGTTTATGCCTTGCCGCAAGCTGAGATTAATACTGATGTTGAAAAAGCACGTGAAAAAATTCGTGCTGAGTTTACTGAAAAATGTATCGCAACACCGCATACCGAAATGCCAGATTATAAACCGTTCTAAGGAACGGTTTTTTATGCGAGAAAGCGCGTAAAGCAAAACCTAAAGGCTCTATTCAGCAGTGAGTAGTTACAACGGGGCAACTATCCGTTGTTTAGCCATATGATGGAGTTCATGCTTATTTTGCGAATGCATATTTATCTTCGGGTTACTTTGAATATGAGATGCTTAAAGATTTTTAAATAGCCTAAGCAGAGAGAAATACAAATTGTGACAACTTGCTAAATCATAAATATAGAAAAGCAAATCTTTTTAATGAATAATGAAATGGAGAATAAAAAACAGTAGAGGAGCAGAATATGGACGTTATAGGTTATATGCATCACTCAGATCTACTCCTAGAAGATGAACAAGGCGTAGCAATTATCGGTGGTGGGAACTACGTGCTCAGCATTGGAGATAAAGTCACATTACGCCAAAAAATAGATGAATTTTCTCAGCGTTATTTGGTCGATATCAGCTTTGCAAGTAATCAACATCAAACCACATGTCAGGACGAATGGTGCCTCAGATTTACAGGCGATCGAGCAGAACTTCAGCAATATATCACTGCAACCACTGTACACTAAGGTGGAATATCCAATACTGATAAAAACAGGCAACATTTAGTTGCCTTTTTTTGATGGTTAATTTTAGTCAAAAGTTAATATGCGCAAGAAAAGCGTGTTCTAAGTATTGATTTTGCTTAATGTATAAACGATATGAGGATCATTTATTTATAAAATAACGGGCATCACGAAGAAACACTTGTAGTGCATTAACTTTTAACTGGAATTTTAGTAAAATTTAGCAGTCCATATTATTTGCGTAGCTTTATTTAAAGCAGGAATGCGTAAATAATTTTTTAAAAAAGAGGAATAACACCGTGCTAGAAGCTTACCGCCAACACGTTGAAGAACGTGCCGCACTCGGAGTCCCACCGAAGCCACTTGACGATGCTCAAACAGCTGCATTAGTTGAATTATTAAAAAACCCACCAGCTGGCGAAGAAGCATTTTTAGTTGATTTACTAGAAAACCGTGTTCCAGCGGGTGTTGACCAAGCTGCATACGTTAAAGCTGCTTTCTTAGCTGCTTTGGCAAAAGGTGAAGCGACTTCTCCACTAGTAACTAAAGAACGTGCGGTTTACCTACTAGGTACTATGCTTGGTGGTTATAACGTTGCTCCTTTAGTTGCACTTCTTGATGATGCAGAGCTTGGTGAATTAGCTGCTGACGCACTTAAGAAAACTCTTCTTGTATTTGATGCCTTCCACGACGTTGCTGATAAAGCAAAAGCGGGCAATGCGAATGCACAAGCAGTTATGCAATCTTGGGCAGATGCTGAATGGTTCACTAGCCGTAAAGACGTTCCTGAAGAAATCAAACTTACAGTTTTCAAAGTAACTGGCGAAACGAACACAGACGACTTGTCACCTGCACAAGACGCGTGGAGCCGTCCAGACATTCCGTTACATGCTAACGCAATGCTTAAAAACGTACGTGACGGTATCAATCCAGAAGTTCCTGGCGAAGTTGGTCCACTTAGCCAAATCAAAGAGCTTATCGCGAAAGGCAACCAAGTTGCTTACGTGGGTGACGTTGTTGGTACAGGTTCTTCTCGTAAGTCTGCAACTAACTCTGTACTTTGGTTCTTCGGTGATGAAATCGCGCACATTCCAAACAAAAAAGACGGTGGTTATTGCTTAGGTTCTAAAATCGCTCCGATTTTCTTCAACACTATGGAAGATGCTGGTGCATTGCCAGTAGAAATCGATGTTCAAAACATGAACATGGGCGACGAAATCACGCTTAAAATCGACCACGCTGCTGCTAAAGTAACTGCGTTCAAAGACGGCGTTCAAATCGCTGAATCTGAACTTAAAACTCCAGTTCTTTTAGATGAAGTACGTGCTGGTGGCCGTATCAACCTTATCGTTGGTCGTGGTTTAACAACTAAAGCTCGTGAAGCTCTTGGTCTTGCACCTTCAACTTTATTCCGTACTCCAGTTCAACCTGCAGCTACTGGTAAAGGCTTCACTCAAGCTCAAAAAATGGTTGGTCGCGCTTGTGGTCTTCCTGAAGGTCAAGGTGTACTTCCAGGTACTTACTGTGAACCTAAGATGACTACTGTTGGTTCTCAAGATACAACAGGTCCAATGACTCGTGACGAACTTAAAGATCTTGCTTGCCTAGGCTTCTCTGCTGACCTAGTTATGCAATCTTTCTGTCATACAGCTGCGTATCCAAAACCAGTTGACGTTCAAATGCAGCACACGCTTCCTGATTTCATCATGAACCGTGGCGGTGTTTCTCTACGTCCAGGCGACGGTATTATCCACTCTTGGTTAAACCGTATGCTTCTTCCAGATACAGTTGGTACTGGTGGTGACTCGCATACTCGTTTCCCAATCGGTATTTCATTCCCAGCGGGTTCTGGTCTTGTAGCGTTTGCTGCTGCAACTGGCGTTATGCCACTAGACATGCCTGAGTCTGTACTTGTTAAGTTCAAAGGTAAAATGCAACCTGGTATCACTCTACGTGACCTAGTACATGCGATTCCTTACGTTGCGATCCAACAAGGCGACTTAACTGTAGAGAAAAAAGGTAAGAAAAACATCTTCTCTGGCCGTATCCTTGAGATCGACCTTACAGAAATGGAAACTGACCTTACTGTTGAGCAAGCGTTCGAACTTTCTGACGCATCTGCTGAACGTTCTGCTGCTGGTTGTTCTATCACGCTTTCTGAAGAGAAAGTTGCTGAATACCTTAAATCAAACATTACTATGTTGAAATGGATGATTTCTGAAGGTTATGGCGATGCTCGTACTATGGCGCGCCGTGTAGAAAACATGGAGAAATGGTTAGCGAACCCAAGCCTAATCAAAGCAGATCCAGATGCTGAATACACTAAAGTGTATGAAATTGACCTTTCTACAATTACTGAACCAGTTCTTTGCTGCCCGAACGACCCAGATGACGCTAAATTGCTTTCTGACGTTGCTGGTACAAAAATTGACGAAGTATTCGTTGGTTCATGTATGACTAACATTGGTCACTTCCGTGCGGCTGGTAAACTTCTAGACAAAGTTCCTGGTGGTTCTTTATCTACTCGTCTATGGTTGGCTCCTCCAACTCGTATGGACGAACGTCAATTGATGGAAGAAGGTTTCTACAACATCTATGGTAAAGCTGGCGCTCGTACAGAAATGCCAGGTTGTTCATTATGTATGGGTAACCAAGCACGTGTAGCTCCGAACACTACTTGTGTATCGACTTCTACTCGTAACTTCCCGAACCGTTTAGGTCAAGGCGCAAACGTTTACTTAGCTTCTGCTGAGCTTGCTTCTGTTGCTGCTGTACTTGGTAAATTACCAACTCCAGCTGAGTACCAAGAATACGCAGCTCAAATTGATAGCATGTCTGCAGACATCTACCAATACTTAAGCTTCGACAAAATGGGCGACTATACTGACGCTGCTAAAGACGTTGATACTAAGAAAATTGCTGCTGCTCAATTGTCTTAATTGATTAAGTAGTTAATAAGAAAATCCCACGTCATGTGGGATTTTCTTTATTTAATAGAATCTTACTAATAATAAAACTGTAATTTAGAAATTGGCCTTATGAAACTAAAGAATTTATCTTTTATATTATTAACATTTTGTTCTACACAAATTTTTGCAGAAGTGTCGTATACGAAGTTAGCAAACATAAAATTGGTTGATGAAAGTATATATCCCACAGGATATGACATTCAGTCTGAAGTGGAAAATTTGATTAGAGAGAAAAAGTTCAAAGATATTTCAAACAAAGCACAACAGCTTTTAAATAGTGAAGAATATAATTTTGATGGTAAGTTTAAACATACTAGTTATTTAGATTCTTTTCTTGGGATTGTAAATAAACATCGAGTAACTTCTCCAAATTATTATAAAGAAAATATAGCAATCGCACAGAAATGGATTAAGGCTGAACCAGAGTCACCATTAGGTTATATTTACTATACGCTTTGGGTTAGAAAACATGCTTGGAGCATTAGAGGGGGAAGTTATACTTCACAAGTATCGAAAAAAAATATGCAATATTTTGGTGATCAATCAATTAAAAATTTAAATTTTTTATTAGAAAATTATGATGTTGCATCTAAAGATCCTTTTTATTACTACATACTGTTAATGACCCTACGTGATCTGGGGGCTGAAGAAAACTACTTAAAAGCTTATCAAGATGGAATTGTAAAATATCCAAAACAGCGAGTTATTTATAATACATTTATGGAGAGTTTTGAGCCAAAGTGGTTTGGAGAAAATTATGATGCTATTCAAATGATTATTAATGATATACAGGAAATGAATCCTGCAGAAAAAGATTTTCATTATTATCATATTCTATATACAGTACATAACAATAAGTATGATTTGAAAAAACTAAATGTAAATTGGGCTAGGGTTGAGCAAGGTGCCGTAGATTCTTTAAGTAAACTTACTTCTTTGAGTAAAATAAATGATGTGCAAAAATTGTATTGCTCTTATCCTGGGAATAGAGTGAGGTTGGAACGGTTATTAAAATCCTTTAAACAAGGACAATTAGAAAAAAGCTATATAGAAAATAGTTTGAATAACTGTCAAAAATAGAAATAATCGCCTCTTAATTGGAGGCTTTTATTTATAAATGTTATTTACAGTTCTAAGAATACAACGTTTAATCACAACTAATATTATTTTACAGTAGCATAGATCAGTGCCCAAACAATCCCGATTCCTCTGTATTGGTGGCTTCCTCAACGGAACCCAAGTCAAAGACCAAGGCGAAAGCTTTGTCTGTGTCGAAAATGGCAAACAGATGACTTACCACAAAAAAGAAATCTTTAACCAAGATGCTTGGGATCAAGATTACTATGTCTGTGAAACCACCAGTGATAAAGAAGCGCATAACTGGGTATTCGATATCAAATAATCTCTCAAAATTCCTGCTTTTCAGTCATAAACAGCAAATGCTCAGCACATCACATACGCTGAGCATTTTTATTTATTTCATTTATTAGGCTTCAGAAATGTGTAGTAGAAGAAGGGGCTAAATAACTTATTTACATTTTTCTAGCTGAAAAAATCAAATAATTATGTAAAAAGATAAATAAAATTGAGCACTTAAGATTAAATTATGAATTATGAGCTAGATGCTTTTTTGACAATTGTCGTGGCGGTTTTGGTTTTATTTATCGGTTATTTCTTCGTACACAAAATTTCCATCCTGAAAAAATACAACATTCCTGAACCTGTAGCAGGCGGTTTGGTCGCTGCGATTATCACATTTATATTATTTAAAAACTTTAATATCACCGTAAATTTTGATGCCAAAATCCAGCAAATATTCATGCTGATGTTCTTTACATCGGTAGGCTTGAGCGCAAGTCTTGGAAAACTCAAAGAAGGCGGAAAGGCGCTGGTGCTGTTTTTAGGTTGTGTGATTGTATTTGTCATGCTGCAAAACATCGTTGGTATCAGTTTAGCCAAAATTTTAGGATTAGATCCGCTCATCGGTTTAATTACAGGTTCAGTCACATTAACTGGCGGTCACGGTACAGCAGGTGCATGGGGCACAGTCTTTGAACAAGATCATGGTATACAAGGCGCAGTCGTACTCGGTATGGCAAGTGCAACATTCGGCTTAGTCATTGGTGGCATGATGGGCGGGCCAGTGGCGAAATTCCTCATCCGCCGTTTTCAGTTGGCAGAAGAACTTGTACCGACAACAGGACGTAATGAAGCACCGCCTGCATCTGAAACGGCGCCTTTCGAATATCCTGAAAAAACTCGTTTAATTACCGCAGATGATGCCGTCAAAACGATGGGGATGTTTGCCATCTGTATCAGCTTTGCTTATTTCATGACAGAGTTTGCTCGTGGACAGTGGTTTGAATTACCTACCTTCGTTTGGGCTTTAGCGTGTGGTGTATTTTTAAGAAACACCCTTGAACTTGGCTTTAAAATTGAAATGTTTGATCGCTGTATCGATGTATTTGGTAACGCATCCTTGGCATTATTTTTATCCATGGCGCTGATGTCATTGCAGCTCTGGTTATTGGCAGATCTTGCAGGCCCGCTGGTGATTATTTTACTGGTACAAACCCTCGTTTTAGCACTGTATCTGTACTTTGTAACTTTTAAGATCATGGGAAAAAGCTATGACGCAGCCGTACTTTGTGCAGGGCAATGTGGTATAAATTTGGGTGCAACACCGACAGCGATTGCCAATATTCAGGCAGTGACCAATACCTATGGGCCATCACATAAAGCCTTTTTGATTATTCCTTTGACAGGGGCATTCTTTGTAGATATTGTCAATGCTGTGGTCATTCAGGCAACGATAGGCTTCTTTGGTTAATACTATATATACAGCTTTAAAAAATGCTAAAGCATCTAGATAGAGTGCTTTAGCATTTCATTTTTCACCATCTTATTGATCAAGAATAATAAACAATGAAAGTTTTAAAATATCATTTGCCTTACATCAAATTGTTCATGCTATTTGCCTTACATCAAATTGTTCATGCTATTTGTATTAACAGCATTTCCATTTTCTATAACCTTTTCAGCCGAAATTGATGTCCGAAAGACCATCGTTCAAGCAAAAAATAACGATAAACAGGCGCTTTATGATTTGGCTGTACTGAAACATATGGGGCTAGAAGGTGTGGAGATTAATCTGCCTGAAGCCATAGCGCTGTATAAGCGTGCTTCTGCCTTAGGGCACCGCTCTGCAAATCAAAATTTGGGATTGATGTATTACAAAGGTGTAGGAGTAAAAGTAGATTATGTAGAAGCCGCAAAATGGTTTGAGATCGGTGCTGAAAGAAACTTAGATGATTCAAAGCGTATGCTTTTGATTATGAATAAATATGAACTCATTCCAAGGAATGAGAAAAAATTGGAAAGTCTTTTAATTGAATTTGCAAATAAAGGCAAGCAAGAAGATATCGAACAATTGGTCGACTATTATTACTATACGAAGCAAAATATGCAGCTTGCTGAAAAGCCAACGATGTTGTTGGCTGAACAAGGCTTGGCTCAATATCAGTCCCGTTTGGGTATGATTTATTATCAAGGTATTGACGCAAAGCCTGATTATAAAAAGGCTTATCCGTGGTTTTTAAAGGCTGCGGAAGCAAATGATTTGAACGGAAAAATTAGCGTAGCAAGTTTTTATTTAGGTGGGCTAGGCGTACAGCGAGATTTTGAAAAAGCTGTTGCATGGTTTAATTCGGCTTATGAGCAGGACCCTGTGAAAACATGTGAAATTCACAGTCTCGTTCTGTCAGAATTGAACAATGAAACACAACAATGTGAGTTGAGTAGAAAACAATAAAAAGCCCCATGGTTAGGGGCTAGTCGTATCACTCGCGTGATACTCATATAAGGCTCATCTCATACTGCGTGTATTAAAACATAAAATTGAAAAAATTGCTGAGTAAATTGGCAGGAAAACCGGGTTGTTTAAGGAAAAAGCGATCGTTATACTTTGCCGTGAACATTTGTTCATTTCACTATAACCATAAAGAACGAAATTGATGAAAGAATATAAAGTTGTTATTTATCAAGAAGGCATGCTGGGGTCTTTACTGCTTGGCGCTTCAAAAGTTGATCCTGTTAAATTCACAAATTTTTTAAACCAAAATGCGCAGCAAGGCTGGGCGGTGATTACGATGGAAAAAGATATCCGCCGTATGCTGCTGTTTTGGAAGCGTGAAGCTTATGTGGTTGTTTTGGAGAGAGAAAAATGAAATACGGTGTCTTCAGCGCACTGATTATTTCAATTTTATGGGGTTTATTAGCCATTGCTCAGTTGTGGTTTGAGTTGCTCAGTGTCGAAGTATTTACCAAAATAACCGTCACTGTGGCGATTCTAGAAGCCATCATTATTATCGCAACATTGGTCATACGTGAGTATTTGACAGATAAAAAATTGAAAAAAGATGGCTTTATAGATTAGACCGCATAAATAGGGCGATTGAGTGCTGAACTCAATTGCCCTTAAATTTTAAAGTCATCTTATAGATTAAATCTATATTGGCTCATTACTCAATCATCATAAGGTCAGCACTGCTGGCAGATTTTAATTGTCGTAGCGCAAAAATAGAGCGTGTATGGCGTATACCTTTCATAGAATATAAGTTTTTACGCAAAAAACGCTCATAGTGTTCAGCATTTTTAACCGCAACTTTCACTAAATAATCGTAATCGCCAGTGACTAAATGTGCCTCTACCACTTCTGGCATATTGGCTAAAGTTTCACTAAATTGATCTAAAATTTCATCATCGTGACGTTCTAATGTGATTTCAATAAAGAATAATTCATTGATCCCAATCGATTTTGGATTGATGTTGGCTGTATAACCATCGATAATTTTTAAATTTTCTAGACGTTTTAAGCGTGTCCAACATGGCGAAGAGGAGAGACCAACACGTTCAGAAAGCTGGGCTATGGTGAGTCGTCCATCTTCTCTTAATGCGGATAATATTAAACGATCAATTCTGTCGAGGTTGTGTCGTGCTTCACTCATGCCAAAATAGAATATAATTGAGAAAAAATAGTTATATCATTTTTTGCAATGGTCGGCTGAAGAAAATAAGCACACTTGGACTTTCAGTGCAGATTTTAAAGATAGAAAAATAAAATATGTAAGGTGTTAGGTAGTGTGATTGAATCTAAAAGTAGAAAATCTTGTGCAGACCATAAAAAGACCACTCAGCCGGATTACTGACTGAGTGGCAAAAACTTAAGCGTGTAACTGTTGTTCAATGATCGGCCATAGGTTTTGATGTGACGATTTAAACATCAACATATGTCCGATGGCTTTATGACCTGTTTCTTTCGGTTTTAACTCAATCATTTGAGTCGAAGCATTCGGGTATAAGCGCAGCAAGTCTTTGACATTGGCTTCCGTGGCGATTTCGTCATCGGAGCTCCATACGGCAGTGATCGGACAGCTCACCTGTTGATGAAAATCATGCTGAACAGTTTTGCCTAAGGCATTGATGACATAACCGGGTTTGCTACAAAATTCAGCCCATTCACGAGCAACATCTTTTGGTAAATTTTCACCCATACCAATCGCATTGGTCGGACCATAGCCAATGGTATAGCGTGCAATCGGGAAGATCACATTAAACATCACCGGAGCTAAAAGCTTGGTGCGACTTTTAAGATCTTTGACATGTCCCGTAGAGCCAGAAACAGCAACCACTTTGGCAACTTTGTCATAATTTGGCACGATACCTAATAATTGTCCGCCTGCACTATGACCGAGTAATATGACTTTAGGTGCCTGCGTTTTACTGATCAAAGCGTCGATTGCCGCAGGGATATCTAGCTGCCCCCATTGCACAATACTTGCTGTCGATTGTTTTAAAGGGCTGTGTAGCGACTCACCAATACCACGAAAATCGAAAACTAAAACGTCATAGCCTTGTTGGCTCAACCATGTTGCATAGCTATTATAAAATTGCTTGGTAATGCCTGTGGCTGGACAAATCAACACAGGTAAAGCCTGTTTGAGCTCTGTCTGGTGCGGATAAAAGCGCGCACTCAGTGAATAGCCGTCTTGGCAATGAATCGTGAGTTTTTCAGATGATGACATGATTCAAACTTCATGGGTGTGTTCCGATGTCACTAATTTACACAAGTTCCAAAAAGAAACCTGAAAAGAGTATGACTCTAAAGTCATGTCATAACAGGTTTGAAGTAAGTATTATTGGAGAAGAAATACAGATAAAAATAATGCGTGTAATTGAACAATGGATGTAAATTAAAAATGGACATGCTTCAACTTTCGAGTGCAGTAAAAATTGCGATAGTCTTTAGTGGGATTTATTTATGGGTAGGTATGCTCACGGGTGTGTGGAAATATGCACAAATAAGGCAGTCTGAACTGGCACGTGCGCATTATTATGTCGATATTGCACATCGGAGCAGTTTGTTATACGCCCCAGCAACGCTCATTTTGGCGGTATTAGCCTATTTTTCAGCACTTCCTCATGTGCTCAATTTACTCTTTGTAATCATCAATTTGTTCTTTTTTAGCTTTTCGATTTTAAGCTATGTACTGCATGGCTTTTTAGCTGATACCACCAATCAATTTAAAGTCCCGCACGTCTTAGGCAAATGGCATTTACCTAAATGGATGATGAGTATGGCAATGCTTGGATTGGTGATAGGCGAGTTAATTGCAACACTCGGATTGCTCTTCGGAGTCATCGTTAAATTTTGGTTTTAAACAAAGCAATATCAATTAGAAATGGTTTGCATGAGATTGGAAGCTAATCAAGAACTAAAAGCTTTTAAAGTGCAGACGATGGCTATGTAGAAGAATTTATAAAACAAAATTTGAAGTTAAATAGAATCGAAAATTCATGAGAAAAGGCTGATGATTTTCTGGTTATTTTAGGGATTATTTGTATTGTTTTTTAAAATGGATTGAATAATCGAGAAGGTAGGGGTGGCATCTTTTCTTTTTTCAAGATGGATGATGCCTCATCCATCTTCTAACTTAAAATTCTGTTGATTTTTGCTTTCGATATTTGTGGTCAATGACTGCCCATAAATAAAAGGCTACCGAGACAATAAGAGCATAAGCAAAGTATTCAGGTCTTAAATTTCCTTGTATTAAGCCTTGAATAAGTAGTGTTAGCATGAGAGCAATAGTGGTGCTTGTATAGGTCACCATGTTCTTATTTGCCTTCAGAGCGTTAATGAAGAATTGCTTTTTGAAATGTACTGATAACATCTCCACCCCTCCTTGTTGTTGTTTCGCCAAAACCCATGATTTTGGTCAGGTTTGAACTACTGTTGTACTTCGAAACTAGAAGTATTTCAATAGCAAATGTCATTAGTTTGTCATAAAACTATGTTAGATCATCGTATAAGAATAATCATTTTATTCATATACTAAATATTATGAATCTAAAGGTGTTGACTGGTGAGTAAAATGGTCGATGCATAATATCTATGTATGAATAAGCAATATATATACCAACACGGGTATATCGGCTTTATGACAAGAAACCGCCTAGCTTACAGTCTGAATCGAGCTTAATCATGGAGTTTGTGTACGGTGTATTTTGCAGAAAGTATTTGTATTTTAACTATTATTATATTTTGTAGCCAAAGGGCTGGATTTTTTTCTCATCATGAAAATAAAACTTTATTAAAAAAGTTCAATGACTTAGGATTTTTGCGCTGTAGTAGGACAAATAAATGTCAGTTTGGGTAAAACTCGACAATTATTGGTCGCAGGTAAAATCGTCATTCGGGTAAAACTCCGATTTTAGACAGGTCAAAAAAGGTTATTTTTTAACTTTGTCAATTACAGCAGCAATAATCAGCACAATCGCAGAAGGGATCAGCCATGCTAAATTTTGTTGAGCAAGCGGTAGATTGGCAATAAAGCTTGGAAGTGCATCTTCGAAACCAGCCACTTTTAAACCGTCAAAAATACCGAAAATAAACGCACATGCGGTAACAGGCGCAATAACTCTTGATGGTGAAATAAACCATTTAGAGCAGAAGCTAAGTAGGATAACTGCAATCGCAGGTGGATAAATCGCACTTAAAACAGGTACTGAAACAGCAATGAGTTTGGTTAAACCTAAGTTTGAAATCAGCAGTGAGAAGCCAACTAAAATGAACACAAAAACTTTGTATGGAATTTTAGTCAATTCTGAGAAATATTCAGCACATGCGCAGGTTAAGCCTATCGCGGTCACCATACATGCAACAAAAATCATTGCAGATAGGAAATAAGCGCCCATATCACCAAAAGCATGTTGTACATATGCATGCAGGATCACTGCACCATTTGTTGCATTTGGAGCAATATCATGGCTGCCCATACCGAGTTTGAATAAGCTGATATATACCAGTGTAAGTCCAATACCAGAAATAATACTGGCAATGACAGCATATTTGGTGACGAGCTTACTATCCGTTACGCCGCGTGAAGTAATGGCTTTTACGATCACAATACCAAAAACTAAAGCGCCTAAGGTATCCATGGTTAAATAACCATTGACCACACCTTCTGAAACTGGTGCAGCCACGTAGTTACCAATGGCAGGTGGAATCACACCGGCAGGGATAAAGAACGCAGAGATACCCAGTACGATGAGACCTAAGATCTTGAGTGGTGAAAGGAAATAACCCACAGTATCCAAAATTTTGTTTGGATAAAGTGAAACAATCGTCACCAATGCAAAATAAATCACGCTATAAATTAGCAGACTGTTTGCGCCATTACCAAAATAAGAAGAGAAACCAATTTCATATGAAACGGTAGCTGTACGGGGTGTTGCAAATAAAGGTCCAACAGCTAAGTAACACGCGACAGTAAGGATAATGCTGGCTACTTTACCCAGAGGTGAACTTAAAACTTGAATAGAACCTTCTACACGCGACAAAGCAATAATCGTGATGACAGGTAGGCCAACTGCGGTGATTAAGAAACCAAATGCAGCTAACCAAACATGTTCACCCGCTTGCTGTGCGACAATTGGTGGGAAAATAATGTTACCTGCACCAATAAACAGTGCAAAGGTCATAAAACCTAAGGCAACAATATCCCGTGTACGAAGACTTGTCATAAAGGGGAGATGAACTGTGAAAAAAGGCAATTTTAGTGCAATTAAGCTCGTTTTTGGAGCAAAATTTATAAATCGTATAGATAGTTTTTATAATACGAATCATGAATATATTGACAGATAAAATAATGTTTTATTTATATTTATGATAAATAAAAGAAATTTATTGTATATAAAATTTTTATAGGAATATGTTTAGCGATTAAGATTTATCAGATATAAATCAATTGTTCTAATTTTCAGCACTAAATAGGATGCTATAAGCCGAATAAATGCAGAAATATTGGCTGAATAAAACAAAAAAAATCTAAAAGGTCTATAATTTGGTGTATTCAAATTTGAGGATATTCAGATGAAAGCTTCCAAAATCACGATTAAAACCGAGCAAGATATTGAAAAATTACGCATTTCAGGTCGTTTAGCTGCTCAGGTTTTAGAGATGATCGGGGAGTATGTCAAGCCGGGCGTGACCACTGAATATCTAGACGATATCTGTAATGATTTTATCGTCAACACACTTAAAGTGATTCCTGCCAACGTTGGCTACTATGGCTATACCAAAACCACCTGTATTTCACCGAATGAAGTGGTTTGTCATGGTATTCCTTCGAAAGAAACCGTATTGAAAGATGGTGACATTATCAATATTGATGTCGCGATCATTAAAGATGGTTATTTTGGTGATACCAGTCGCATGTACTATGTGGGTGAGGTTTCGCCTGCGGCTAAAAAGTTAGTGGAAACTACCTACGAAGCCATGGTTGCAGGGATTCATGCAGTTAAACCGGGAGCAACTTTGGGGGATGTAGGCTATGCCATTCAACAAGTTGCTCATCGTGAAGGCTACAGCATTGTACGTGAATACTGTGGTCACGGGATTGGTAAAGTTTATCATGAGCAACCAAGCGTTTTACACTATGGTCAACCGGGTCAAGGTGTCATTCTGAAAAAAGGCATGGTCTTTACCATTGAACCGATGATTAACAGCGGTAAAGCGCGAACTAAAGAGTTAAAAGATGGCTGGACAGTGATTACTGCAGACCGCTCTTTATCTGCACAGTGGGAACATATGGTGGTTGTAACCGATAGTGGTTTTGAGTTGCTATCTCCATGGCCAGAAGGTACAGGTACATATCCTGCAATCTAAGCTAAATCGCGAATTTAATCCTGAATCTGCTGTATCTAAAGGATTGAAGTTAAATTAAATTGTACAAGTGTATATTTTTTGACTTTAGTCTAATAAGTTGTAGTGTGTATGAGCGTTATAGGTTTTAAGACTAAGAGGTTTTCTCTATAGCTTAATTTATAAGGTTTTGCTTATAACTCTGAAAATCAGTTAGAGCTATTAACGATTTAATAAAGATGTATTTTATTTATATAATATGATTACAGATTCTGCTGTAGTTTCTTAGTTTTTAAGTTTTCGCTTACCCATCACATGGGTAAGCTTTTTTTTGCCTAAAATTTAGCGTGTTCATGTTGGCTGAGTTTTTCAACTAAATAATCAATGAAAACACGTACAGCCGGTAATAAGCCACGACGAGATGGATATACAGCATGGAAAATACCATGTGCAGCTTTCCATTCAGGTAATACATGAACCAAAGCACCTGATTTCACATGATCGGACACAATACTGTCGGGTAATAACACCACGCCACAATCTTGGCAGGCTAGTGCAGCTAACATCGATAGGTCAGAGCCCATTACCGTTGGGTTGACTTTAATTTTTTTCTGATGCTGCTGTGCATCGGTCACAATAATATGTTGATCGAGATGCTCATCCGCCATACTTAATATTTGATGTTGCGATAAATCTTCAGGGTGTTTGAGTTCGCCAAATTTATTCAGATACGCCTGACTGGCAAATAAGTGCTGCTCAATCGTTTCAAATTTACGAATGACTAAATTGGGGTCGTCGTCTAGATTTGAACGTACACGTAGCGCAAGATCGAAGCCTTCATTAATGATATCTACGCGCCGATTGGTCACCATCATTTGCACTTTGATTTCTGGATATTGCTTTAAAAATTCAGGCAATATTTTGGTCATTTCATTTTGCGCGATGGAAACAGGTAAGCTGACTTTAATTAAGCCGCGCGGCTGTGTGCTGAGATGATCAACCAAATCGTGTGCGGCTTGAGCGGCATTCATCATGACTTGTGCATGGCGATAGATATTCATACCAATATCTGTAACAGCAAAATGTCGTGAGCTACGCTGAATTAGGCGGACACCTAAACGTTCTTCTAAGTTATAGACCCGACGACTCAGTTTTGATTTTGGAATATCTGTTGCACGTTCTGCTGCACTAAAACCACCATGTTCGACCACTTGGGCAAAACAATAAAAATCATCTAGATCACTCAGCACTATTCTTATTCCATATTTGCAACGATTTTGCTAATTAACTTGAATTGTTTCATGAAGTCAATCACGTTTTGTAGTTTTTCATGTGAGAAGATTGAGCAAAATTGCCAAGACTAAAGTCGGGTTAACCTTGTAATCGTTTCACATTAGCATGACCAAACAATAAATGTGGTGTATACATCTTTTAAATAACCGAATTTGAAGGATGTGATTTGAGTGTCGTCCTGATATATTCAAATAAAAGACCATTATGAAAGAAATTCGACATTAAAGGACAATGTCATGGAATTAAGACATTTACGTTACTTTGTCGCCGTTGTAGAAGAACAGAGTTTTACGAAGGCTGCTGAAAAGCTATTTATTGCTCAACCTCCTTTAAGTCGTCAAATTCAAAATTTAGAAGAAGAGTTGGGTGCGCAGCTTTTTGAGCGTGGCAGCCGTCCTTTAAGAACCACCACCATCGGCCGTTTCTTTTATCAGCAAGCCGTGAAATTACTCTCCAATGCAGAAGAAATTAAGCTCATTACGCAGCGGGCCAGTGCCACTGAACGTACTATTAATATTGGCTATGGCGGTTCGTTACTCTGTGGTTTATTACCTCGAATTGTTTATTTGTTCCGTCAGCAATATCCACACTTAAATGTAAATTTAATTGAACTGAGTGCAGTCGATCAGATTCAGGCATTAAAAGAAGGTCGGGTTGATGCATGTTTTAGCCGAGTTCGTGTGTCGGATCAGGCGGTTAAACGTGTGCTATTACGAGAAGAGCCACTAATTGTTGCGGTGCATTCGAGTCATCCTTTATCTTCACAGCAGCAGATTGCATTAAATAATCTCAAAGATGAGCAGATTTTTATCTATCCAGCAACGGATGGTCAAAGTTATGCAACGCTAATCAAGTCGTTGTTTTTAGAATATGGTATGGAGCCGAAACGCTTTAACACTCAAGCAGATTTGCAGCAATCACTAGGCATGGTTGCCGCAGGCGAAGGCATTTGTATTGTTCCTGAATCTGTACAAATTATGCAGTTTAGGCATGTGAATTATGTGAAATTATCGGATAGTGCGGCCATTAGCCAAATTTACTTGATCGTGCGGAATGATGATGAAGGGGAATTGGCGCGTCCTTTATTTGACTGTGTTTACCAAGTGTATGACTTAGAAGCAATTGAATATGATCGTCGAGTTTTCTAACACTTGTTTTAACATTAAAAACAATTTGATTTTGAAATTAATTTTTAAGTTACCTATTAAGTAAAACCATCCTGTATATAAAAAACAGGCTCAATCTTGAAAAGTATTGAGCCTATTTTTTTATTCAGTCTTATTAGAGCGCTTGTTTTAAGAACTTGGTGAGTTCACGGCTGAATTTGACCGGTTCACTGAGCAATGGCGTGTGTCCCGATTTTTTAAAAATAATCTGCTCTGCATTGGCTAGGCTGTCAGCAATAATTTTTTGACCTTGAGCAGGATAGAGGATCGATTTTGCCCCTGTGAAAAAAGTTGTTGGCGCGGTGAGTGCTGCAATGGCTTCACGATAATCTTCAGTATGGTTCAAATAATTTTGAATATACCAATATAAATACGCCACACTTTGTGAGGGTAACATCAGCTTCTGTAAAGTTGGTTGTTGGTATGCAATACGGAAAGCGGATAATGCATAAGGATTGCTATTTTGTAAGTCTATGAACCTTAACCAAGCGTCGACCAGACCTTGACGGTCATGTTTATTCATCTGCTGTGCAAATGGCACAGAGAGGTTGATTGCAAGTACCTTCGAGATGTCTTCTAAAATACTTAAAAACTCAGTGTGGCGTTTGCCATATAAACCATATTGCCAATCAGCATCTACTCGTATTTTAGGCGTTTGATCGATGTGCAAATAACGTTTAATTTTTTCAGCAAACTGACCGTATTTTAAACCATGCATGGTGGTTGTTGCCCCCATGGAGTAGGCAATCACCGTGAGTTTATCGTAACCGAGCTGGGAAACTAAGCTGTCAATATCTCGCCAATGGCTTGAAATGGTGTCCATATTTGGAATTTGACAAAGTTTAGAGCCGCCAAATCCACGCCAGTCTGGAATGATAAATTTAAAATGCTTTCGGTGTTGATATAGAAAAGGGTGCAATTGCCAACTTTGCATGCCCAGTCCAGATAAAACCAGAATGGGTTCTCCTTGACCATATTCACGAACATACAGTTGTTGCTGATCGGGCATTGTATAGTGTGGCATGCGGCTTCCTATTTATTTTTTGTTTTAGCGATTAAACTTATGCAACTGTGGAATGATGGTTTCAAGCCATTTGATCCAACCGATTTCCAAATCAATCCCAAGCTGTAAAATCATTTTATGAATGTACAAAGTACGGTCTTCATCATGCGCATGTGCAAAGTCTTTTGCAAAAATAGACTGGTACACTTTTAGTTTTTCTTTGTGAATTTCAAGATGGCGCTCTAATTCGGGTAATACGCCATTTGTACCCAGCTGAGCTTCTGCACGTAAACGAACCATCAACTCTTCACGTAATTGAGCCGGAGGGCTTTGCTCAACCATCCAATTGGCTAATTCAACACGTCCAAGTTGTTCAACTTGGTAGGTTTTTTTACGGGTTGTGCTGTGCTCATCTTCAATAGTGCTGATCCAGCCTTTTTGCTGCATGCCACTGAGTTCACGGTAGATTTGCTGATGTGTCGCATTCCAAAAAAAGCCCATAGAGCGGTCAAAACGGCGTGCAAGGTCGATTCCTGTACTCGGTTTTTCAAGTAAGCTCGTGAGTAAAACATGGGCTAAAGACATATATGGCTCAGTCAAAATAGTTTTGTACTTTTTATTATGCAACATGTTGCATAAAAATCAAATCTCGCATATAAATTAGTGCAACAAGTTGCAAAAATCTTGTATACGTAGATGGAAATAGAAAGCTCGTATACAAGCGAAGATAAAAATAGCCAGCTTTTCAGCACGCTAAGGAGAAAAAATGTCAAATTATCCAAATTTATTGGCACCACTAGATTTAGGTTTTACAACGCTAAAGAACCGTGTATTGATGGGTTCTATGCATATCGGTTTGGAAGAAGCACCGGGTGGTTATGAACGCATGGCAGCTTTTTATGCAGAGCGTGCGAAAGGCGGTGTAGGTCTGATTGTAACCGGTGGTATTTCTCCCAATGATGATGGTGTGACATTTGCTGGTGGTTCAAAATTAGACTCTTTAGAAGAAGCGGAAAAGCATAAAGTGATTACGCAGGCGGTACATGATGCTGGCGGTAAAATTGCGATGCAGATTTTGCATACAGGCCGCTACTCGTATCAGGCCAATAATGTTGCACCTTCATCTATTCAAGCACCAATTAACCCTGTAAAACCGCAAGCTTTAAGCACAGCAGACGTCGAACGCACGATCAATGACTTTGCTCGATGTGCTCAGTTAGCACAGACAGCGGGTTATGACGGTGTAGAGGTCATGGGGTCAGAAGGTTATTTAATTAATGAGTTTATTGCTGCACGTACCAACCACCGTGATGATGAATGGGGCGGCAGTTATGAAAACCGTATTCGTTTTCCAATCGAGATCGTGCGTCGTACGCGTGAATTAGTCGGTGAAAATTTTATTATTATTTATCGTCTTTCTATGTTGGATTTGGTTGAAGGCGGTTCGACTTTCGAAGAAGTTGTGCAACTTGCAAAAGCCATTGAAAAAGCTGGTGCAACCATTATCAATACCGGTATTGGTTGGCATGAAGCGCGTATTCCGACCATTGCAACCAAAGTGCCACGTGCTGCATTTACATGGGTGACTAAGAAATTAAAAGGTATTGTGAATGTTCCTTTAATCACCTCAAACCGTATTAACACTCCTGAAATGGCTGAGCACGTACTTGCTTCGGGTGATGCAGATATGGTGTCCATGGCACGTCCAATGCTGGCTGACCCACGTTTTGTGGAAAAAGCAGAACAAGGTCGTAGTGATGAAATTAATACCTGTATTGGTTGTAACCAAGCCTGCCTAGATCATATTTTCTCAATGAAAATTGCAACATGTTTGGTTAACCCTCAAGCCTGCTATGAAACTGAACTGATATTTAAAGAATCTGCACAGGTGAAAAATATCGCTGTGATTGGTGCGGGACCTGCGGGTTTAAGCTTTGCAACTTATGCAGCAGAGCGTGGCCATAACATAACTATTTTTGAAGCTTCGAGCCAAATTGGTGGGCAGTTTAATATTGCGAAAACGATTCCTGGTAAAGAAGAGTTTTATGAAACGCTGCGTTATTTCAAACGTAAAATAGAACTATTGCCTCAGATTAAATTGGTATTGAACCATACAGCAACCTATGAAGAATTAGCTCAGTCTGATTTTGATGACATCGTGGTGGCGACGGGTGTAACACCGCGTCAGTTAGATATAGATGGTATTGATCATCCAAAAGTATTGAGTTATTTACAAGTTTTACGTGAGCGTCAACCAGTTGGCAAACGTGTAGCGATCATTGGTGCAGGCGGTATTGGTTTCGATACGGCTGAATATTTAACGCATGAAGGTGAAAGCGGTAGCCTCAATCCTGAGAAATTTTATGATGAATGGGGAATTGATACCACTTATGCGCAAGTCGGTGGCTTGAAACATCCAGACGTCGAAGAATCGCCGCGTGAAGTGTATTTATTGCAACGTAAGGCTAAATCGGTTGGTGCTGGCTTAGGTAAAACCACGGGTTGGATTCACCGTACAGGTTTGAAACACCGCGATGTGAAAATGATTGCGGGTGCAAGCTACGACAAAATTGATGATCAAGGTTTGCATATTACCGTTGATGGTCAATCACGTATTTTAGATGTTGATCATGTGGTGATTTGTGCAGGTCAGGAATCCTATACCGCGATGTATGAACAGCTACAAGCAGATGGGAAAAATGTGCATTTGATTGGTGGTGCGAAAGAAGCTGGTGAGTTAGATGCTAAACGTGCCATTCGTCAAGGTGCAGATTTGGCTGCGGTGATTTAATCAGCCTCATACTTAACCACGACAACTACATTCAATTTAATATGCAGTTGTCGTGCTTCCTCTCCATTTTGAGAGGAGTTTGAGGATAGGGAAATGATTTATCAACAAAAAAAAGGACATAAACATGACGATTGAAACAACAAAAAAATCTGTTGCACGTTGGCACGAAATGCTCGACACACGGGATATGAATATTTTAAATGAACTCTTGGCAGAGGATGTGGTGTTTCGTTCACCCGTCGCGTTTAACCCATATCCGGGTAAGCCTGTAGTAACTTTTATTTTGACCAATGTGATTCAAATTTTTGAAAATTTTACTTACCACCGTGAGTTTTATAGTGAGGATGGCCTCAATGTTGTACTTGAGTTTTCTGCCAATGTTGGCGAGAAAAAGTTAAAAGGGATCGACATGATTCAGTTTAATGAACAAGGACAGATGATTGATTTTGAAGTCATGCTCCGTCCAAAAAGTGGGTTAGAAGCATTGGCGGCGAAAATGGGTGAGCGCATTATGCAATATCAGCCTTAAATCTGCTGATTTTAAATGCTCAACTCAGGATGATAAAAAGCATGATGGATATTGTCATGCTTTTTGCTTATGAGGCTTAAGCAAACAAATATTGCTAGCTAGATACGGTTTTTTAGATGCGGTTTTTTATGGACATTGTCTGCCAAAGTGAAAAGATGGAAATGATTTGCTGTAGTGCGAAGCGAGGTGAAGGTAGGGTCAATGAATAATGTGATGCATAAAGGGCGTCAGGCTCTTTTAAATTTTGTAGATCATGCAATCGGTGCAGAATTACCACAGCTTTATTATCATCCTGAAGGGCAAATGAAACATGTGCTGCCGAAGTTAAAGCAACTACATGAAAAATATCGCCCTACGCCTTGGCTGTCGAATACCCACGCACATTTACTATATTTTGATGTCATTAAAAAGCGTCAAGTGAAGCTTAAATATGATGCTATAGAGCAGCTAACCATGGCTGATGGTGGAATCACAGCCATTGCATGGTTGGGCTTAGATTTACCTGCGGATGTGCCAACTGTGGTACTCATGCATACGATTACGGGAACGCCTGAAAGTATGCGAGAAGTGGTTCGGGATCTTCATCTATATACAGGTTGGCGCATTGCACTGTGTTTAAGACGCGGTCATGCCAATTTACCTATGCCAGTTGCCAAAATAAATTTATTTGGCTCAACAGATGACTTACGTGAACAGATTGCCTGTATTCAGCAGAAATTTCCCGAATCGAGTTTGTATGGCGTCGGTTCATCTGCCGGAACGGGGCTATTGGTCCGCTATTTAGGAGAGCAAGGTGAGGAAACACCACTTAAAGCGGCTTTTGCTTTATGTCCGGGCTATGATACTGAGCTTGGCTTTAAAAATGTACATCCTTTTTACAGTAAAATGATGACCAAGAAGCTCTTTCAGAAATTTGTAGAACCCTATTCTGCAACATGGTCAACAACACCATCTTTAATAGAAGTCCTAAAAAGTAAAGATCTGGCGCAGTTTGAGCGTGCTTATTTCCAAATGGCTGGTTTTGCCGATTATGAAAGTTATGCAAAATCTACCAATCCAATTTATGTATTTGAAAATCTTAAAATTCCATTGATGATTTTAAATGCCGAAGATGACCCTGTTTGCCACATTCAAAACTTTGAACCCTATAAAGAATTAATCCGTTCTTTGCCGAATGTTGTGGTGGTAACCACCAAAAAAGGCAGTCACTGTGGTTATTATGAAGGTTTAGTGGAAACCCATTCATGGGCAACCAAATTGATGGCAGATTTTTTAAAGTTATATGCGAACTAAAAAATAGCCTACTTTGGGTAGGCTATTTTAAGTGTGTGTTACTCAGCTTGTGCGCAACATGCAGATGTTTGAGGTTTAAGCTTCATCTGTATCAATACTAAAATCAACGCTATAGCGCTCAGTGTAGCGCCTGCATAAGACACTGCAGCATAGCTTAGGTTGAGATTTAGCACTGCGGCACCTGCAACAGCGCCCAAAGCATTTCCAAGATTAAATGCACCAATATTCACTGAAGAAGCGAGGCCTGGTGCATCGTGAGCTACTGTCATAACATGCATTTGTAAAGGTGGTACGACGGCAAAGGCTGCTGCTCCCCAGATGATTAATGCAATCGCCGCGCCAATGGTGGTTGTTGCTAAAATTGGAAATAACAGCATCATCAGCATGAGTAAGACTAAAAAGCCAATCAAGGTTTTATCTAAGGATTGATCTGCGAACTTACCACCGAAATGGTTACCAATTGAAAATCCGATCCCGATTAAGACCAACATGAAAGTGATAAGTTCGGGGCTTGCATGAGTAAAGACTTTTAAGCTTGGTGCGATATAGGTATAGAGCGAGAACATAGCTCCAGCACTCATGACCGTGGTGAGCAGTGCTAAAACAACAGGCATGCGTGTTAATACTTTTAACTCTGCTCGTACATCCGGTTTTTCGGTCTGTTGCTGATGGGGCAGTGCTTTCCATAATGCCAACATGGTGATGATGCCAAGTAAGGTGATGGCCGCAAAAGACATACGCCAACCGATATTTTGCCCCACCCATGTTGCGAGTGGCACGCCGCCAATATTGGCAATGGTCAAGCCCATAAACATCATAGCAACGGCACTGGCTTGTTTATCTTTTGGAACAACACTTGCTGCGACGACAGAGCCTAAGCCAAAAAAGGCGCCGTGGTTCAAACTCGTCACTAAACGCGCAGCCATTAAACCTAAATAATCTGGCGCAACTGTGGCAAGCAGATTACCAAGGGTGAAAATTGTCATTAATAACATGAGTGATGTACGTTTTGGAAAACGTGCTAACCATAAGGTCATCAATGGGGCACCAATCATGACGCCAACGGCATAGGCACTAATCAGTAAGCCCGCTTGAGGAATAGATACCGATAAATCTGCTGCGATTTCAGGCAAAAAACCCATCGGTGAAAATTCTGTTGTGCCAATTGCAAAAGCACCTACGGCTAATGCAATTAATGGAAAATTGAATTTCATATTAAATATCCCACACTGGAGCAAGTTCAGGTGGGTTCACTTCACGCGCATTTCTGTCTAGTGTGGTAATGGCCTGCATCTGTTCTGGTGTTAAATGAATCTCTTGAGCTTTTAAATTACTGATTAAATGTTCACGTTTGGTTGATGATGGAATCACGGCATAACCTTTTTGCAGTGCCCATGCGAGTGCAATTTGGGCCGAAGTGACTTGGTGTTCGGCCGCAATATTTAACAGGGTTGGGTCTTGCAAAACTTTGCCATAAGCCAAGGTCATATAGGATGTGGCATCTATATTGTTCGTTTGCAGATAATTGACCAATTTTTGATTTTGCAAATATGGACTAAGTTCAATTTGATTGGTTGCAATATTTTCTAGCCCGATGTGATCAATGGCTTGTTGAGTGAGCTCAATATTAAAATTAGATACACCAATATGTTCAGTCAAACCTTGTTTTTTTGCTTCAAGTAAATGTCCCATTAATTCAGGAATATCGACTCCTAGAGCAGGTGCTGGCCAATGAATAAGTGTGAGGTTAACTGCATCAGTCCTCAATTTAATTAAACTGTCTTTTAGACTGGGTATTAGTTTGTCGGCAGCATAATTTTCAGTCCAAATTTTCGTGGTTAAGAAAATATCAGCTCGATTGACCTGACTTTCATGGAGTGCTTGGCCTACTTCTGCTTCATTAGCGTAAATTTGTGCGGTGTCTACAGCACGATATCCTACCTCTAAGGCTGTTTTAACTGAATGAATGACAGTTTCACCTGCCAAACGGAAGGTACCGACACCAAATTGGGGAACAATCATCAGGAATTCTCTTTTTTGAATTGATGCTATTGTGCTGCTAATTTTAATGAAGAAAAATGCATGAATTTGGAATATATTATTGATTAAAAATCACGAATCGAATAAGCAATGAAATCGACAATTGAGGAGCTGCAGGCTTTTACTGTTATTGTAGATAGCGGCTCTATTATTAAAGCAGCAGAAAGACTGGATCAAACAGCATCTGGTGTAAGCCGCGCATTACAGCGTCTGGAATCTAAATTAAATGTAACCCTGTTGGAACGAACAACCCGCAAAATTAAGCTGACGCAGGAGGGGCAATTATTTTTAGCTAAAACACGGCGGATATTGAATGATTTGAGCGAAGCGGAAGATTCCCTGCTGAAATTAGATGCAGATATATCGGGTTTGGTGCGAGTCGATTCTGCGATTTCGTTTATTCTGCATATGATCGTTCCCTTGATTCCAGAATTTAATGCGCGTTATCCGCATATACAGATTGAATTGGTGAATCATGATCAAGTGATTGACTTATTAGAGCATAAAGCGGATGTCGCAATTCGCTTTGGGAAATTAAACGACTCCAGTTTGCATGCAAAACTCATCTATAAGAGTCGACTGTGTTTGGTGGCGAGTCCTGAATATCTTAAGCAGCATGGACGTCCGCAAAATGCTGATGAGCTAACCGCACATGCTTTACTTGGATTTAGTCAAATTACCCATATGAATACTTGGCCGATCCAAGTCGCAGGGAAGCCTTTGACAATCCGACCAAACATTAAGGCATCAAATGGTGAAACGTTACGCGAGCTTGCGATTCATGGGATGGGCATCGCTTGTCTTTCGATTTTTATGTTAGAAAAAGATATTGCAGAAGGGCGATTGGTACAACTTTTAGACGATCAAATTGAGCCACATGAACAGCTTATTCATGCTGTCTATTATCAACAAGAGCATTTACCGAAACGTGTTCGTTTATTTATTGAATATTTAGCTGAAAAATTACAAGAATAGTTGTGAGAAAAACTGTGCATCGTTTTGTGCAGCTTTTTATATACATATAAACAATAAAAAACCCGACAATTGCCGGGTTTTTTTGATCATTGGTTTGATAAAACTTCGATCTTAGTTCTCTAAAGCAGGTGTTGCAGCAGCAATGGCAGCAGCCACGGCGTCATCTTCAGACTGAGCAGAACCTGAGTTTTGTTTAGGTTGAGCAGCTTGTGCAGGTTTTTCTGCAGCTTTAGGTGCTTCTGCTTTTGGAGCTGGAGCTTCTGCAGGAGGAGTAGGTTCACGACGAATTTCAGTTGTTGTATTCGGTGTTTCTTCACGAATCACTTCAACTTGCTGTTGAGTCGTTTCTTCAACAACGGGTTGTTCTTCAACTGGTTCTAATTGTGTAGGTACAGATGCTGTTGGTTCAGATGCTGCAACTTCAACCTGTTCCTGTTCTTCTTCTTTTGGTGCTTCTTTTTTTACACATGCTGTAAGAAGTAGACCTGTTGCGATTGCACCGCAGATTAAAAGTTTCTTATTCATAATTACACAAAACAAAAAAGTGTGGATTGGATAAATGCATTATAACAGCAAATAAGAATATAGAAATGATAAGAACTTACTCTAAATTTTTATGATAATTGCTGTTACAATAGCCAATTGTTAATTGTTCTATGAATTGATGCGGAATGACTTTGCTTTCTTGGTACAGAGTAAAGTAAAATCGCACAACATTGTAGGCCAATTTAGGCTCCATTGTACGAGAAACTTAATGACCCATTTTATTTTCGTTACTGGTGGTGTTGTATCATCACTAGGTAAAGGTATTTCAGCTGCATCAGTGGCTGCGCTTTTAGAAGCCCGTGGTTTAAAAGTAACCATGGTAAAAATGGATCCATACATTAATGTCGATCCAGGGACTATGAGTCCATTCCAACACGGTGAAGTTTTTGTCACAGAGGATGGTGCTGAAACTGACTTAGACTTGGGTTATTACGAACGTTTCTTGCGTCGTGCGAAAATGACCAAACTGAACAACTTTACTTCAGGACGAGTGTACCAAGATGTCTTGAATAAAGAACGTCGTGGTGACTACCTCGGTGGTACAGTTCAAGTTATTCCACATATTACTGACAATATTAAAGAACGTGTTCTTCGCGCAGGTGAAGGCTATGACGTTGCGATCGTTGAGATCGGCGGTACAGTAGGTGACATTGAATCTCTCCCATTCATGGAATCTGTACGTCAACTTATGGTCGAACTAGGTCATAAGCGAACAATGTTAATGCACTTAACTTTACTCCCATACATTAAGTCAGCTGCTGAATTAAAAACTAAACCAACTCAACACTCTGTAAAAGAGCTTTTGTCGATTGGTATTCAACCAGACATCCTGATCTGCCGTACAGAGCATGATGTTGATGCTGACACTACACGTAAAATTGCGTTATTTACGAACGTTGAAGCGCGTGCAGTTGTGGTATGTAAAGATGCGCGTTCAATTTACCAAATTCCACGTACTTTCTATGAACAAAACGTTGATGATTTAATCTGCGAACGTTTTGGTTATAACGATCTTCCAGAAGCTGATCTTACAGACTGGGATAACGTTGTAGATGCATTACTGAACCCTGAATATACAGTTCGTGTAGCGATGGTTGGTAAATACGTTGAACTTCCAGATGCATACAAATCTGTAAACGAAGCACTTTTACATGCGGGTATTCAAAACCGTGTGAAAGTTCAAATCGATTACGTCAATGCAGAAGAACTTGAAAGCCAAGATGTAAACGACGTATTAAAAGACGCGGATGCAATCTTAGTTCCAGGTGGTTTTGGTGAACGTGGTACAGAAGGCAAAATGAAAGCGATTCGTTTTGCACGTGAAAACGGTGTACCGTTCCTCGGCATCTGTTTAGGTATGCAGTTGGCTGTGATCGAATATGCGCGCAACGTTGCGGGTATTAGCGATGCAACTTCAACTGAATTTAACCGTTCTACAAAATCACCATTGATTGGTCTAATCACTGAATGGTTAGATGAGCGCGGCGAAGTTCAACAACGTAATGCAGATTCTGACTTAGGCGGCACAATGCGTCTGGGTGCTCAAAAATCTGAATTGGTTGCAGGTACAAAAACTGCACAAGTTTACGGTTCTGAAGAGATCGTTGAACGTCATCGTCACCGTTATGAAATGAACAACCGTTATATCCCAGTGCTTGAAGAAAAAGGCATGAAGATTTCAGGTTATTCTCCAGTACAGCGTCTTGTTGAAACTGTTGAAATTCCTGAACATCCTTGGTTTATTGCTGTACAATTCCATCCGGAATTTACAAGTTCACCACGTGATGGACACCCATTATTCGCAGGCTTTATTGATGCTGCTAAAAAGCAGTACCAAAAAGCGAAATAATGTGTTTTTGACTAAACCAGGAAGAGTTTAAATGTCACAATTAAAACCACAGGAAATTGTACGTTTAGGTGATATACAAATGGCAAATCATTTGCCATTTGTACTATTCGGCGGCATGAACGTACTTGAGTCAAAAGACCTTGCTTTTGAAATTGCTGAAACCTATGTGGATATCTGCAAACGCTTGGATATTCCGTATGTGTTTAAAGCAAGTTTTGATAAAGCCAATCGTTCAAGCTTGAACTCTTTCCGTGGCCCAGGCCTGGAAAAAGGAATCGAGTGGTTAGCTGACATAAAAAAACACTTTAATGTGCCGATTATTACTGACGTACATGAACCATATCAAGCTGCGCCTGTTGCTGAAGTTGCGGATATTATCCAGCTTCCTGCATTTTTAAGCCGTCAAACTGACCTTGTTGAAGCGATGGCGAAAACTGATGCCATCATCAACATTAAAAAAGCACAGTTCCTCGCACCACACGAAATGCGTCATATTTTGCATAAGTGTTTGGAAGCAGGGAATGACAAACTGATTCTTTGTGAACGTGGTTCAGCATTTGGTTACAATAATTTAGTTGTAGACATGTTGGGCTTTGACATCATGAAAGAAATGAATGTCCCTGTGTTCTTTGATGTTACGCATGCGCTTCAAACGCCGGGTGGTCGTGCGGATTCTGCAGGTGGTCGTCGTGCGCAAATCACTACATTGGCACGTGCAGGTATGGCGACTGGTTTAGCAGGATTGTTCTTAGAAGCTCATCCAGATCCAGAAAATGCCAAATGTGACGGTCCATGTGCGCTACGCATGTCACAGTTGGAACCTTTCTTGGCACAGTTAAAAGAGCTCGATACCTTAGTTAAAGGTTTCGCAAAGTTAGACACACACTAATTCGATACACATTGATGCGTCACTTTTGACGCATCATTTTTATTAATCAACTGAGGAATTGTTCATGAGTCAAATCGTTGACATTCGTGCACGTGAAATTTTGGACTCTCGTGGTAACCCTACCATCGAAGCAGACGTAACCTTAGCCTCTGGCGTTGTAGGCCGTGCATGTGCACCATCTGGTGCTTCAACTGGTTCTCGTGAAGCTTTAGAACTTCGTGACGGCGACAAAGCTCGTTACTTAGGTAAAGGCGTTAAAACTGCGGTTAACAACGTTAACACAGTAATTCGTGATGCATTGTTGGGTAAATCAGTATTCGAACAAAAAGACATTGATAACACAATGATCGCGCTTGACGGTACTGAAAACAAAGAAAAATTAGGTGCGAACGCAACTTTAGCGGTATCGCTAGCTGCTGCACGCGCTGCTGCTGACGAAAAGAAAATTCCACTTTTCCAATACATCGCAGACCTTCGTAATAACAGCATTTTGACTATGCCTGTTCCAATGATGAACATCCTAAATGGTGGTTCACATGCAGACAACAACGTAGATATTCAAGAATTTATGATTGAGCCAGTAGGCTTCACTTCATTCTCTGAGGCTTTACGTGCTGGTGCTGAAATTTTCCATTCTTTAAAATCAGTTTTAAAGAAACAAGGTTTAAATACTGCAGTTGGTGATGAAGGCGGTTTTGCACCGAACCTTCGTTCTAACGAAGAAGCAATTACAGTAATTCTTGAAGCAATTGAAAAAACTGGCTACAAAGCTGGTTCAGACATTATGCTTGCGCTTGACTGTGCATCTTCAGAATTCTACAAAGATGGTCAATACATCCTTGCAGGTGAAGGCAATAAAGCATTCACAAGCAACCAATTTGCTGACTACCTTGCTGGTTTTGCAAAACAATACCCAATCATTTCAATTGAAGATGGTTTAGACGAGTCTGATTGGGAAGGTTGGTCTTACCTTACTTCAATCCTTGGTGACAAAATCCAATTGGTTGGTGATGACCTATTCGTTACGAATCCTAAGATTCTTCAACGTGGTATCAACGAAAAAGTGGGTAACTCTATTCTGATCAAGTACAACCAAATCGGTACGTTGACTGAAACTCTAGATGCAATCTATCTTGCGAAAGCAAATGGTTACACTACAGTAATTTCACACCGTTCTGGTGAAACTGAAGATTCAACTATTGCAGATCTTGCAGTGGGTACAGCAGCGGGTCAAATCAAAACTGGTTCACTTTGCCGTTCTGACCGTGTAGCGAAATATAACCAATTACTTCGTATTGAAGAATTGACTAATGCTGCATATCGCGGTAAAGCTGAGTTCAAAGGTTTGAACTAAGCAGATCATGCTATCTATGTTAAATGTATTTGACTCCAAAGCGAGTAAAGCATTGTTGGGCCTTGCGATCTTTTTGATCGCAGGGTTTCAATATTTATACTGGTTCGGTGAAGGTGGTTATCATCAACATCAACAACTGAGTCAGAAAATACAACAACAAGTCGAACTCAATGACGAATTAAAAGAACGAAATCGCGTGCTTGCCGCTGAAGTATACGATTTAAAAAATGGCGTTGAAGCTATTGAAGAGCATGCTCGTCTAGATTTAGGTTTAATTAAACCGCATGAGACTTTCGTACAAATGAGTACGATCAGTACTCAGTACAAACCAATTTATATTGACCCAAACGCAAAAGTAGACCTACGTACCAATGAGTCAGAACCAGCCGAACTTCCACCCGAACCTTAAATTGTGGGCCATTATTCCTGCTGCTGGTTCAGGAAGTCGATTTTCTAAAACTGAACTAAAACAATATCAAAACATTGCGGGTCTAACTGTGCTTGATCACACAGTTGCACGTCTCAACCAATTGCCTTTAACAGGCTATATATTGGCTATAGGCGAGCAAGATAATGTTGCGCAGACCTTGGCACTCACTAATCAAGATAAGGCACATTTTTGTTTAGGTGGTGCAGAGCGTGTGCATTCTGTACTCAATGCATTGCAATATCTATCTTCGATTGCCAATGATGATGATTGGGTGTTTGTTCATGATGCAGCACGACCATGTGTCTCACAGTTGTGTTTAGAAAATTTAGTTCAATCGGCAGTAAATTCTGAGCAAAGTGCGATTCTCGCCATTCCCGTACGCGATACCTTAAAGCGAGTTGAAACGGCGCCACTTATATCAACAACGGTAGATCGTTCAACTTTATGGCAAGCGCAGACACCACAAATTGCCAAATTGGGTGTGCTTAAAAATGCCATTGAACAAGCGCTTGCCGCTGGTGCGACCATCACAGATGAAGCAAGTGCCTTAGAATTTGTCGGTGAGCATGTCAATGTCGTGCAAGGTCGTTCGGACAATATTAAAATTACCTATCCTGATGACTTGGAATTGGCACGTTTAATTTTAGCGTCTCAAGTTAATAGATGATTATTTCAAGGAATATTTAAGGGACAGTGATTTTTACTGTCGCTTTAATCTATAATTCCCGCATCCTTTTTAGATCTGTTTCGCAATGATCCCTTCTCAACAGTATCGTTTTTTACGTCAGTCATTACGTGATGGCCGCAGTATAAAACACGATTCTTCTCGATGGGCTAAACTTCATTTAGACCCGTGGTTACTTTGCTTCTTGGTACTCAATGCAATATTGGGGCTGATGGTTGTCTATAGTGCGACCGCAGAAGATTCGGGAATGGTGCTACGCCAAGCCACAAGTTTTGGTGTGGGCTTTATTGTGATGTTGATCTGCGCGCAAATTCCACCCAAAGTTTACCAATCTATGAGTCCGTACTTATACGCCATCGGTATATTTTTACTGTTGTTGGTTTTGGTCATTGGTGAAAAAAGGATGGGGGCGAAACGCTGGATTAGCTTGCCGGGTATCGGTAGTATGCAGCCGAGTGAGTTTATGAAATTTGCCATGCCACTCATGATGGCGTGGTATTTTGCGCGAAAACCATTTCCACCGAAATTTTTACAAATCGTCGGGGCATTAATTTTATTATTGATTCCATTTGCATTGGTCGCTTTACAGCCTGATTTGAATATCGGTTTGATTATTCCGGGTATTTTTGTTTTATTTTTAAGTGGTATGTCTTGGCGTTTAATTGCAGCTGCTTTAACCGCCTTTGCGATTGCAGCACCTGTACTCTGGATGTTCTTTCTGCAGGAATATCAGAAAAAACGTGTACTGACGTTATTTGACCCTGAATCTGACGCGCTTGGTGCAGGTTGGAACATTATTCAGTCTAAAATTGCCATTGGTTCAGGCGGGTTAATGGGCAAGGGTTATACCGAAGGGACACAGTCGCACTTGGGTTATCTACCAGAGCATCATACTGACTTTATTATGTCGACTTATGCTGAAGAATTTGGCTTTATTGGTGTATTCCTTTTATTTAGTTTGTTTACAGCAATTATTGTTCGCTGTTTGATTATTGGACTAAATTCCTTCCATAATTTTGGACGACTTTATGCAGGGGCGATGGGCTTAACCTTCTTTTTCTTTGTGTTTTTGAACTCAGGTATGGTTAGCGGTATTTTGCCTGTAACAGGCGATCCATTGCCTTTGATGAGTTATGGGGGTACAGCAGTCATATCCATGCTTGCAGGTATGGGGATTGTGATGTCGATTCATACGCATCGTTAAACAGAATAGACAACATTAAGCCGGATTTATATCCGGTTTTTTTATGGGTTGGGTTTATAGATTTAAAAATTGGCTATTTAAGTAACCACTAAATGTCTCAAGCTGCATAAAAGTACCATCTCGTAGGATAGTACTTTTATGCATAGTTTTAGGTTGATCTAGCAAAGGTAATTGGAAGTATTTTGTGTAACGTGTATTGTGTTGATTTTTCCTTTAAAATAAATGGATCTAAAGTAAAATTTTTCTTAAGATCCATTCGGTTGATCTTTAAAAACAGAATGTAATTCAGTTAGAAAAGGGATAAAATATAAAAATACTACTATATATTTAATAGAATACTTAAAATAGTTGCCTGTATTTTAGATAAGTCCAATCTTTTTTAATTTTCGAATAATTTTTCGATAATAAAAAAACTTAACTTTACTCACTATTTTATTAGGAATTTTAACACCTTTTTCTTTTGCCAGTTCAATTAGACTTTGTGCAAAAATATCTTTTTTTGAATCTTGAATAAGTTGTGCAATATAAAAACCTTTCACTTTTTTATACTTTTTAATATCAAAGATATTTTCATATTTATTTAGATTTCCTAAAAGATCTAAAGCAAACAGAGTTCTTAGGCATTTATTGCAAGTTGAACAATTTTCATGTGTATCATCACCACTTACACATACATTTAAATATCTATACGTTGGCTCGTAGTTTGATATATCTATTATTTTGTCAATACGTGAGTACGCAGCACCCTCTTGATAAAACTCTGTACTTTCTGTTGATAATAAAGGTAATAAAATAGGATCACAATAAATACCAATACTTTTATCTCTATATTTTTTTGAGAAAGTTATAATCTGATTGTAATTAAATCCAGCAGATGCATAATAATATTTTGAAAAATGTTTTTGTAGTACTAGGACACCGGCACAGCCTGTCAAAGTATGTGTCTTTTCATGCCCCCAAGGATGAAAAGTGTGTAAATTAGAATCTATAGGTATGTAATCAAGATTTACTTCTTTTGGATAGTTTTTAAGGTGGTTATGTCTTTGCAAATATTTTACCTTCGCATTTTCCTCCTTACTGCCATGAGAACCTACATTTAAAAATAAAAGTGTATTTACTCTTAAACCTATATCGTTTTGTTTAACAAATAGCTCATGTATCGCATTAAAAGAGTCTACACCACCAGAAAATCCTGTACCGATACCTGTATTATCAAAAAATTGTTCACTTAGTTCCTTTGCACTAACTTTTATTTTTTTAGCAGTAGGGCAAAATGAAATGAGTAATGGAATGACATATTTATTTATGTTAAAAATTAATTTTTTAGACACAATGCCATCAATATAAAGATCTTCTCCACACATCATTGCTGGAAAAAGCATCCCTACAAGAAATGCGTCCATTTGAGTGGTACAAACATGTTGTTCATACAATTCAGGTACAGAAAACCAAAGATTTTTAGATCCTAAGGCACTACTTTCTATAGTGGATGATAATATTAATTTATCGTTTTGGTGAGTAATATCAACGCTTTTAATATACATTTTTTTACGCTAAATATAAAGTAGCTGAATTTTATAATTTTTTATTTTTATTTACAAATAAATGTTCGCTATTTATCCCATCAGCGTATTAATAACCTTTTTATATCCATTGAGCATAACGGCGATTATACAAACTATAAAGTATACTACTAAGATCGAAATATTTGTTTATTTACCTGTGGGCTTTAATTTCCATTAAATAAAATATGAACGCTCACTATTTACTTAAAGTGGTTTCGATGGCTTAAATCTAAAAAAAGCCCTCAATTGAGGGCTTTTTTTAGATATTAATTAATGTAGGAACCATGTGTAGTAGCCCCACAACATAAGTGGCCAAGCGAGGAAGGGGCTAAAAAGCCATTTCCAGAACCAATGGTGTGGTGTAAAACCCACACCATGCACAAAACCACCTGAAATACCTATCATGATGAACATCAGCGCTCGATGGCTATATCCACCATTGTCATCCAGCATGGCAGCAGGATGTACAAGTAACACGGCTGCCAAAGGAAAAGCTAACAGGCAGGAAATGACCATTGCAAATTTATTTGGCTTCTTTTCTACAAGTGATTTTTCTACAGCAGCATCAGTCATTTGTTATTCCTCATCTAGATCTTGATGATGTTCGATGTAAAGCGCACTGAGTACACCTGCAAAACATGCCATCAAAATACCGAGAATCCAAGCAAAATACCACATCGTCTTTTCTCCTTAGACACAGCCTTAGTATAGGCTGTGTGAATTCTCTTCAATATGTTTGTTAGTGACCACGCCCCACATCTTGTAGTAACACCAAGTTGTGTAGCACAGGATAATTGGGACAAAAATACACGCGGCAACTGTCATCACAGTCAGGGTATTTTTACTTGAAACCGCATCCCACATAGTCAAACTTACAGTTGGGTTGATGCTGGAAGGCATAAGGAAAGGGAACAATGCAAAACCAGCAGTTAAGATTGCACCAATGACTGCCAAGCTTGAACCAAGGAAGCTGAAACCGGCTTTACCTTTACCTGCGGCAAGGATAATGATCAAAGCACCTAAAATTGCCATGATTGGCGCAATCATAGTAATAGGATAAATACTATAATTGTTCATCCAACCTGGGTTGGCATTGGTGATCACTTCTTTAGCCAATGGGTTAGCAACGCCATTCGTGTCAAACGGTTGCGCTAATGTGTAGCCTTGGATATTACCGAAGTATAACCATGCGCCTGCCAGTAAGAAGCAAACTAAGAATACGATACCCATAAGCTGGGTTGCTTTTGCAGAGCGTGCGCGTAGGTCGCCGTCTGTACGAAGCATGAGCCATGCACCACCGTGTGCGCAAAGCATAGATAAACTCACGATACCGCAAACTAAAGCGAATGGGTTAAGCAGCGCAAAGAAACTACCTGTATAAGTCGAGCGAACAGTTTCGTCCATAGTGAATGGAACACCGAGGAACATATTACCAAACGCAACACCAAATACGAGGGCAGGAACTGCACCACCAATTGCTAAACCCCAATCCCAAGAATTACGCCACTTGGTATTTTCAAGTTTAGAACGGTAATCAAAACCGACTGGACGTAAGAAGAGGGCGAAGAGTACCAGTAACAGCGCCCAATACATGCCTGAGAATGCAGTTGCATATACCATTGGCCATGCTGCAAACAGTGCACCACCGGCAGTAATAAACCAAACTTGGTTACCGTCCCAGTGTGGGGCAATCGTATTGATTGCCGCACGACGTTCTTCGTCTTTTTTACCTACGAATGGCATGATCGCCATTGAGCCCATATCGAAGCCATCGGTGAGGGCGAAGCCGATCAGTAGGACACCGACTAAAACCCACCAAATGATTTTGAGTAATTCATATTCGATCATGCTTGAGCCTCCTCATTTGCCTTTTTTGCAGCTTCAAGTTTCTCGAAGTGGTATTTACCAGTATGTAGAGAACTTGGGCCAAGGCGTGAGAATTTAATCATTAAGTACATTTCAATGATCAGCAGTACAGTGTAGAACGCTGCCAATGCAAGGATAGAACCCCATACATCACCTGTACTTAAGCTAGACGCTGAAAGATGTGTAGGTAGAACTTCACCGATAGTCCAAGGTTGACGACCAACTTCGGCAACATACCAACCTGTTTGTGCAGCAATCCAAGGTAATGGTAGAGCAAACAAAGCAAATTTTAATAACCAAGGTTTGTTTTCTGCATTACGTTTACCGACAGCAAAGGTAGCAAGTACGAACAGAAGGAGCATTAAGAAACCAGAAGCAACCATTGCACGGAATGCCCAGAACAAGCTTGGAACATGTGGAATAGTGTCTTTTGCAGCAGCTTTGATTTGATCATCAGAAGCATCGACAACTTTGTCTGTGTATTTTTTCAGAAGCAAACCATAACCCAAGTCTTTTTGAGACTCAGCAAATGCTGCTTTAAGTTCAGGAGAAGTATCGCCTGCACGAAGTTGTTCTAACTGTGAGTAAGCCACCATACCGTTACGAATACGTGCTTCGTGTTGAACGATCAGGTCTTTAATACCTGTTACTTCTTTGTCAGTTGAACGTGTTGCAATAATCCCCATGACATAAGGAATTTTGATCGCGTAGTCAGTAGACATGGTTTCTTTATTTGGAATACCAAACAAAGTAAATGGCGCTGGAGCTGGGTGAGTGTCCCATTCCGCTTCAATTGCAGCAAGTTTAGTTTTTTGTACATCACCAATTTCATAACCAGATTCATCACCTAGTAAGATCACTGAAAGTGTAGAAGCTAAACCAAAGATAGCAGCGATAGCGAATGAACGACGCGCAAATGGCAAGTCACGCTTTTTCAATAAGTAGTAACTTGAAATTGCCAGTACGAAAATAGCACCAGTCACATAACCTGCAGATACGGTATGTACGAATTTAACCTGAGCCACAGGGTTGAAAATCAATGCACCGAAGTCCACCATTTCCATACGCATAGTTTCATAGTTAAATGCGGAACCGACAGGGTTTTGCATCCAACCATTGGCCACTAAAATCCATAGTGCGGACATGTTCGAGCCAAGTGCAACCAACCAAGTGACAGCCAAATGCTGAACTTTAGATAGGCGATCCCAGCCGAAGAAGAATAAACCAATAAATGTTGATTCAAGGAAGAATGCCATCAGACCTTCAATGGCTAATGGTGCACCGAAAATATCACCGACATAGTGTGAGTAATACGCCCAGTTAGTACCGAACTGAAACTCCATGGTCAAACCAGTAGTAACACCTAAAGCGAAGTTAATACCGAAGAGTTTTCCCCAGAATTTAGTCATGTCTTTATAAATTTCTTTGCCAGAAATCACATAGGTGGTTTCCATAATGGCAAGAATAAAAGCCAGACCTAAAGTCAGTGGAACAAAAATAAAGTGATACATCGCGGTCATTGCAAATTGGAACCGCGAAAGATCGACCACGCTTTCAGAAATCATCAACGTGTCTCCTTGATTTGGGAAGGACTGCCAGCAATATGCTCGGCAACTTGATTGTCAAAGTTTTTAGGGATAGTAGGGGCGTCGAACCAGATGTTCTTAATGATCATTAAAATAATCACTTTAATTATTAGTATTGCGGTTATTTCTCTGACCACACGACGATTTAAATCTTTGAATTTTAAGCTCATGGAGATAAGCCTATTCTTTAAACTTGTACTATATTATTAACAAATATATACAAAAAGCAAATAGGTTGAACAGTTAAAATAAAAATATATTATTAAGTAATTTAAATACAATTACTTATATTACTTATTAGTTAAAAAATAAACTAATTTTTTATTTTAAATACTTGACTAAAACACTTGTGTTTAATTATTTTAAATCCGACTAAAACGCTTATATTTATGTTTTAAATTCTGACTAATTTACTATATTTACTAAAAGTTATATTGTTAATAATGAGAATCTTTATTGAATGAATAAGATTTGTATTTATTATTTTTAAGTTTGGCTAAATAAATCCGTTGTTGATGTGGTGCTAGTAAACGATCGTTATACGGATGATATTGAATAGGCGTGTCTAGTTTTTTTTAATTGTTTTTATAAACCACTGATAAATGATGAAATTAGCTTATTTTAGTTCTGAGACATTTTATTTGAGTAAAAAAAAGACATACCGGAGTATGTCTTTTGGGGGAGATATTGCAGCTTAGAAGTCGTAACGTAGACCAAGAGAAAGTGCAGTTGCATTTTCATCACCGATCCCTGCGATACCGTTACCGAAGCTACGACCTTCTTTCCAAGGGTTAAGTTTAGAGTTTTTGTCGTTAAGCACAGTTGCTAGGTTGCCATATACGCGTAAAGTGCTATCTAACTTATGTTCTACACCCACACCGATCAAGCTTGCATTGGCATCATCAGCATCTACGTCACGGTAGAAGTATTCACCGCGTACTGAGGTTTTAGGCGTTACTTTATATTCGCCAGTTACACCAAAAACTTGAGCATCTGGGTTGGCTGTATCGTTGTCGTGTTTCGCAATTTGGTATAAAGCACCCAAGTTAAATTCTTCAGTTAACTTATATGCACCGGCAATACGGAATGCATCTCGACTTGCGCCACCTGCTGCGTTTGCTGCATTTTCATCATACTTTTCGTATGCTGCTGCAAAATCAATTGGGCCTTCTTTATAAGTTAGAGCAAGGTCATAGGCTTTGTTATCATCTTTGCCTTCGCCATCTGCGTCACGGTCAATTTGTGTACCTGAATGCATAGACATTGCAGCTAATACATTGAAACCACCGCCAAATTTTGGAGATTTATATTCAATGGTGTTTTCATTACGTTCATCAAATTTTAAGTTGCCTACACGTGTTACGTTACGAACGTCACCAACCATGTCACCGAAGAAGTTCACAGGGCTACGAGCGACTTTAAATGGGCTGTCAAAACGACCTACACGTGCTTGACCATAAGTTGAACTTTTTAAACCCACGAAGGTGTCACGTGTTGAAAAATCTACGCCTTTGCTGTCTTGGCTACCGCTTGCAAAGTTTACTTCTTGCTCAATTTGAGCGAATACGTTGAGGTCATCATTAATTTTTTGATCTACTTTGAAGCCTAAGCGTGAAGCATTAGAAGAAAGACCAACTTCGTTGTAATCTTTACCATCATCTAGATAGTCAAGAGAGACATGTGCACGGCCATAAATTTTTACATCTGCAGCAGATGCCATCATTGGTGTAAGAATTGTTGCCCCGATTGCTAATGCACATAGAGTTTTTTTCATTTGAAGCTCCAGAAGACTTTTCCAGTCATATCAATATGTTTTATCAGTAGCTTGGCTAGAAGTAATTTCGCTATCTAATGGCGCTAAGTATTCATTACAAATAAGACAGTTCTATTAAGGAAATATTTCAAAACGGTGAAAGGTGATTTTTGGTTTAAATTGTATTTTTATTTATAAAGATTGATATTTATTAAATATTTATAGTTATTTTTAAATATTAAATTTTGCAGTTAAAATGACTTGGCACAATATTCTAAACATAAAAAAATGGAGCCGAAGCTCCATTGATCATCACTTTAAACTCAATTGGACTTAAAGTGCTGCTTTGATTTTTTCGCCAATAGCTTTAATTTTTTCCATGTCGCCCATTTGTGCGGCATGTTTACCTAATTCATGGACTGAAGTCGGAATTAGGTGGAAATGCACATGCGGAACAGTTTGACCCGCAGCAGCACCAGACAACTGCATCAATACGATACCTTTCACGTCTAAGGCTTTCTCCATTGCTTTCGCAACTTTTTGGACAATCTGAATGGTATAAGCAGCCGCTTCAGGATCTAAATCAAGTAGCGTAATAGCAGGGGTTTTAGGAATTACGAGCGTATGACCTTCGGCCTGTGGCATGACATCCATAAAAGCGAGTACTTGATCATCTTCATAGACTTTAAACGCGGGAAGTTCTCCACGTAAAATCCGAGCAAAAATATTTTGATCATCATAAGTCATTGCTAAATTCCTTGAGCGAATTGAATCGTAATTATTTACAGTTCAATTCTTTCTGACGATCTTTGATCGCGTCAAGTCGTTGTTGCTCTTTTTCTGAAAATTTAGGCTTAGTTGTGTAGCAATTGTCATTGCCAAACTTCGCTTTAGCGTCAGGATCTTTAAAGCAGAAACCTTTCGATGCATAAATCACGTCATGGTCATTTTTCAACTTTTGGCATTCTTGCTCAGATGCTAAAACAGTAGTAGAAGCCCCGATTAAAGTTACAGCACCTAGCAAAGTTGCGAGGGTAAATTTGTTCATGCGAGTTTCCTCTGTCATTTGTAACAATGTGTGTTATGACACTAGAGTACAATATGATGGTTATTTATCGTTATTCAATGGCGAGTTATTACTCAATTGTAATTTTACTCCATTTTTCATACATAATCATAGCGCTTGAAAAATCACTGTTTTCTTCAGCTTGATCACTTGCTGCTTGGATTAAGTTTTGCGTCAAAGACAGCACAGGCGCTGAAAGTTTTGCTTGTCGCACCAGATCAACAGCAATTCCCGTATCTTTTGCAAGTAATGGAAGTGCAAAGGTTAATGGGAAGCTACGATTCAGTACGCGCTGCGGTAAAACCGTTTCGGTCACATTACTTTTACCACTCGACGCATTTATACAATCGAGTGCTTCATGTAAGTCTACGCCATGCGCTTTTAAGGTGGTGAATCCTTCAGCAACTGCACAAAGATTTACAGCCATTAACATGTTGTTTACAGCTTTAACAGCAAAACCCGCACCCGGTTCACCCACATGTTTAATCAGTCTGCCAAATGTTTGGATCGCAGGTAATGCACGTTCAAAGGCTGCTGCGTCACCACCAATCATGACGGTTAATGTTCCCGTTTCAGCGCCAATGGTTTGTCCACTCACAGGGGCGTCTAAGAATGAAACGTTTTGTTGCTTTAAGGCTGAAGCGAGTTTTTTTGCAGATTCTGGCACACCGCTGGTACAGTCGACCCAAATCGAGCCTGATTTCAGCGTCACACTCGCAATTAAATTTTCAACATCTTGGCTGATGGGTAGGCAAGAAAAAATAATGTCCGCTTGTACTGCTTGTTCTAAAGCAACCGCTTGCGTACCAAATTCAGCAGCATGTTGCTCTGCCTTGGTAAAGTTTCGATTCCAGACATAAACCGTGTCGAACTGTTTTGGTAGGTGCGCTGCCATACGGGAACCCATTGCGCCCAATCCAATAAATGCAACTGACTGAATCATCTTTACTTTACCCTCTAAATTTTTATTTCAATAAACTGGATCTTTGTGTAAGCCACTGGGTCAAAGTTGGCCAAAATTGATTGGCACTTTTTTGACTCGACATCAGGCCGAGGTGACCACCGGGAATGAGAGTAAACGTGACATCTTGACTACTTGTCAATTCGCCTAAAGGACTTGCTGCATCTGCCGTAACGATTTGATCGGTAGAACCCGCGCCAATTAACAATGAACAGTGGATATTTTTTAATTGAATAACTTTATCTTTCAATTGAATAATGCCGTTTTTAAGCGGATTTTGCAGCCAAACATTGAATACCATGTCTTGGTTAATGCCACCAGGATAGTCAATCATGTGATTGAGAAAATCGCCCATGGTTGCATGTTCATACAGATCATGCAGATTATCTAAGTTGGAAAGAAATTGTTTTTGGCTTTTGAACCAACCCATTGGATCGACGATTTTAAAGCCAATCGCATTGAGCACACCCGGTGTATGGATAAAATGTTTAGGGATTTTCCCGGTGTAGACCGTATCTTGTAAATTCTTACTACGTGAAAGCAAGCGATTGGTTTTTTGAAATAACTTTCCGATACGACCTGAGGCATAGCTATCTATCGGCGCGCCCATCACCATTAGATTTTTAACATGTTCAGGTTGATGTAATGCGGTATACAGCGTGACAAAGACTCCAGCCATACTCCAACCATGTAGCGAGATGTATCGACTATCTGCATGCTGAGAAATTTGATCAATACAATGTGGAATCACATCATCAATAAACGATAGAAAATTTAAGAATCGATCTTGATAGTTCAACTTTCCCCATTCCAACAAATAGACATCAAAGCCACTGTGTTGAAAATGTTTCACCAATGAGCGATATGGATACAAATCATAAATTGCCATATTGATGGCCAGTGGTGCAACAAACACTAAGGGTTCTTTGTATTTACGATCAGGCGAAGCGTAATACCGAACTTTTGCATGTTTATATTCAGTAATTACTTCATAGGGTGTTGATTGAGAAAGGACCAGCGATTTTGCATTAAACACACGTGTAGACAGGTGTTTAATTTTCTTTTGCTGCGCTAGAAATTTCTGTTTGAAAGGGTGCATAACTGTCAATTGCCTAAGTCCTTGTAGGATTGGTCGAAGTCTAAGCGATAATTTCGTATTTTACCTTGACCTTAAATAGCTTAGACGCTCAAAATATTGGCAATTCTTCACAAAGGCAGTTCTTCGCGACTGAGTAATACAGATGAGCCAACAAGACGACATCGAATACCAATTAGAGACTTTAGCGATTCGTACAGGTCATACTCGTACTTTTGAGGGTGAACATAGCGAGCCAATTTTCCTGACTTCATCATTTGTTTGTGAAAGTGCAGCAGATGCCGCAGCAAAATTTTCAGGTCAAATTGAAGGCAATACCTATTCACGTTATACCAATCCAACTGTACAAACTTTCGAAAAACGTTTAGCTGTTTTGGATGGTGCTGAAGCCGCGGTTGCGACAAGTTCAGGTATGGCGGGCGTACACGCAATTACTTTGGCATATTTGAAAGCTGGCGATCATGTGGTTTGTTCACGTGCTGTCTTTGGTTCGATCATTTCTCTGTTTGAAAAATATGTCATCAAATTTGGCGTTGATGTTACTTTTGTTGATTTGGAAGATTTAGATGCTTGGAAACAAGCGATTCGTCCAACTACACGCCTATTGTTTATTGAAACACCGTCAAACCCATTAGCTCAAGTAGGTGATTTACAAGCCATTGCCGATATTGCACATGCGCATGGCGCATTATTTGCAGTCGATAATACCTTCTGTACACCAGTGTTACAGCAACCGATTAAATTTGGTGCGGACCTCGTGATCTATTCATCAACAAAATATATTGATGGTCAAGGTCGTGCGCTAGGTGGTGCAGTTGTTGGTAGTGCAAAATTGATGGAAGAGATTACAGGTGTTATTCGTACACTGGGTAACTCGATGAGTCCATTCAATGCATGGATCTTCCTGAAAGGTCTAGAAACTTTAAGCTTACGTATGAAAGCACATTGTGCAAGTGCTCAGACTTTAGCTGAATGGTTGGATGCGCACCCGAAAGTTGAAAAAGTGTACTATGCGGGACTTCCAAATCATGAAGGTCATGAGTTGGCGAAAAAGCAACAAAAAGGCTTTGGCGGTGTTGTGTCGTTTGTTGCCAAAGGCGAACGTGAAGGTGCTTGGACAGTAATTGATAATACCAAGTTCCTTTCTATTACAAGTAATTTGGGTGATGTAAAATCAACAATTACTCATCCTGCAACGACTTCTCATGGCAGAATGTCAGCAGAAGCGAAAAAAGCAGCAGGGATTAGCGAAGGTTTAATTCGGGTATCTGTTGGTTTAGAAGATATTAATGATATTATTCGCGATCTTTCACGCGGTTTAGATCTTATCTAAAGTGAATTCATCAGTTTTGTTCGGAGATTTTTATGAACATTAATATGCTCATGCAGCAAGCTCAACGCATGCAAAAAGAAGTTGAGAGCAACATTAAAAAAGCCAAGGAAGAGCTTGCACAAGTTGAAGTTCACGCTGAAGCAGGTGGTGGTCTGGTTAAAGTTACTATGACTGCACGTCATGTAGTGAAACGTATCGAAATTAATCCTGAACTACTTCAAGATGATGCAGATATGATTGAAGACTTAATTGCAGCGGCAATGAATGATGCTTCACGTCAAGCTGAAGTGATTTCAGAAGAAAAACTGAAATCTGCAAACTCTGGTATGGGGCTTCCACCAGGTCTTTCAGGTTTATTCTAAGGAATACGTTGAATGTTTAGTGATCGTTTTGATCAACTTGTACAGGCATTGCGTATTTTGCCAAGCGTTGGGCCAAAGTCGGCTCAACGTATGGCACTGCACTTAATCATGAAAAATAGGGAAGGCGCTGTTGGTTTGGCACATGCATTGACTGAAGCAACCAACTATATTCATGAATGTTCCATTTGCCATTCATTGACTGAAGATGAAGTATGCAATATTTGCATCTCTTCAGAGCGTGATGATCAGCTGCTTTGCGTGGTTGAATCTCCAGCAGATGTCATGGCAATCGAGCAAAGTGGCAGTTTTAGAGGGAAATATCATGTATTGGGTGGACATTTGTCGCCACTCGATGGTATTGGCCCAGACGAAATTGGTATCCCATATTTAATTCAACGATTAAGTGATGGTAAAGTGCAGGAGGTGATCTTGGCGACCAATGCAACGGTAGAAGGTCAAGCGACAGCACATTATTTGGTTGAAGCGACCAAGCATTTACCAATACAAATGACCCGTATTGCACAGGGTGTACCACAGGGTGGTGAGCTTGAATATGTGGATAGTCATACTTTAAGTCAGGCCGTGCATAACCGAATGCGAATGAAGTAACTATAGAGCGAAACTCGTTTCGCTTTGTATAAAATTCACCTAATTATTTATACTTAATAACGATTAAAGTTTTTGTTTACAATGAATAAAAAAGCCAAATAAAGAAAATAAGTCACTAAAATAACGTTTTTCCTTATAGATAAATAATATATATCAGTTAATATAAGCTCATAGAGCATCTAAAATTAGACTCAGCAACTTATGTATCAATTCATTCAAAATCAGCCAGATTTAAATTCTGTTTTAAATCTTATGGACCAAAGCTCGATTTACGGACTCGACACCGAGTTTATAAAAGTAGATACCCTGTGGCCCAAACTTGGACTTTTCCAAATTAATGTACAAAATCAGGTGTATTTACTTGATGGTACAACCCTCGATTTAAGCCAATTCTGGCAAAAATTATTTGCGGCTCAGCAAAACATTTTTCATGCTTGTAGTGAAGATATCGACCTGATTTATCACTATGCACAGCATAAGTCTTTAGAAAATGTCTTTGATACACAAGTTGGGATGTCATTTTTAGGGCATGGCTTACAAGTCAGCTATCAAAATGCCTTAAAAACTATGCTCGATGTAGATATAGATAAAGATCAGACACGTTCAGATTGGTTGGCTCGTCCACTCAGTGCCGAGCAATTGAACTATGCAGCGAATGATGTACATTATTTAATGAATTTAAGCCATACGATTCAGAATGAATTGGCTGCGAAAAGTTTATTAAATTGTGTGCTTGAGGACTGCAAAAATTTAACTTATGAAATTGGCACTGAAACGCCGATCCATATGCTGTATCACGATATTGGTAATTATCGACATTCACGTCGTCAGCTCATGCAAATTCAGCAATTGGCCGTTTGGCGTGAGCAAATGGTGAAAGCCTTAAATCAGCCACGTAGCTTTATTCTTAAAAACTCAACCATCATTGATATGGTAGAAAAAAATCCAAAAAATAATTTTCAATTGAGTGCAGTGAAAGACATTCGTCCGAACATTGTGCGTGAGCATGGTAAAATTATTTTAGATTTGTTGAAGTTTTTACCTGAGCAAGCTGAATGGCCGCTGCGTATGGCACGTCCAATTCGTCATTCGTCTCAGGATATTGGTTCGCGCGTCGATACCGTTATTCAGCGTGCAGTACAAGAAACCTCTGTGCCTAAAGAAGTTTTAATGCGCAAAAAATGGTTAAATGCCTTGTATCAGCATGTGGTATTTCATAATGATGAACAGGATTTACCGAGCTATTTGTTGGGCTGGCGCTATGATTTGCTGACGAAGCCTTTAATTGAAGTGCTGCATGCCGATGAAAGTTATCTTTCTGGTCAAATGAAAGTGTTGGAATAAGTTCTGATTGATTAAAGAACTATCACTTATACAAATTCACGACTGATGCGTTAATAAACACTAATGTATCAGTCTTTTTTTTGATGTATCCTTTGCCTTGCGTTTAATGAGTATTGATTCAATTATGTACTGTTCTATCTACAAATCGAGCAAAAAAGATGAAATGTATCTTTATATTGCTCGTCCTGAAGTTAATGAAAACGAAACTGAAGTGACAGATCCACTTGCAGTAATGCCTGATGCTTTACGTACAGCATTTGGTCGTGCCACATTTGTCATGGATCTAGAACTCAGTGAATCACGCAAACTTGCACGTGTGAACGTATTACACGTCATAGATTCTATTGAAACAAAAGGATTCTTTATTCAGATGCCTCCAGAAGGTTTAATTGACCCAAATGCAGTTGAGCCAGAAGGCTTGCGCGGCGCTTAAGTTAATTCAGGAGTTGTGAAAATGAATGGTGTAGTATCGGTATTGGACTCAATTCCTGAAAGCAGTATTGCAATTACGGTTTACTTAGGTGGGGCTGTAATTGCTTTGTTGTGTTGGTATGGGCTGATGAAGCGCTTACCCAAAACGATCGGTGCCATTGGTTGGCTTATCGTATTTGCTATTTTATTAACACCAACCGTTTCTGAAGGTTCAAATGCAGCAATCGCACCTGCGATTTTTGGTTTGATTTTTGGTGTATTAACAAAAGATCAGCCATTGGTTTGGTTGAATCTATCGCTGATTCTCTTTGTGGTGGGTATTGGTTTAGTCCTCGGCTATTTTTGGACAAAATACAATGCAGCGAAACCACAGCACGTTGTAAACAAGAAAATTTCACCGCTTTAAATAAAAAAATAAGGTTATGTCATGTCTGTTGAAACTCAACAATTTACTGGTACAGATCAATATATTGCGACCGATAGCTTAAAACTTGCAGTAAAAGCTGCACGTTCATTGCAAAAGCCACTTTTGGTTAAAGGTGAGCCGGGGACAGGTAAAACACTTTTAGCCGAACAAGTGGCTGAAAGTTTAGGCCTTAAGCTCATTACTTGGCATATCAAATCGACGACCAAGGCTCAACAAGGTTTGTATGAGTACGACGCCGTATCTCGTCTGCGTGATAGTCAGTTGGGTGATGACCGTGTTTATGACATCAAAAACTATATTAAGCCGGGTAAACTTTGGGAAGCATTCACCAGTGAAGAACGTTGTGTACTTCTAATTGATGAAATTGATAAAGCAGATATCGAATTCCCTAATGATTTGCTGCATGAACTCGATAAAATGTCCTTCTTTGTGTATGAGACGGGTGAGACAATTACGGCAACACAACGTCCAATCGTGATCATTACTTCAAATAATGAAAAAGAACTTCCAGATGCCTTCTTGCGTCGTTGTTTCTTTCATTATATTGAATTCCCTGACGAAGCAACCATGCGTGAAATCATCGATGTACATTTTGAAAATATTTCAAATACCTTGGTCTCTGAAGCACTACAAATTTTCTTTAAATTACGTCAAATTCCGGGTTTAAAGAAACCGCCTTCAACCTCTGAGTTGATTGATTGGTTGAGTTTGCTGATGGCGGATGATATGCCAGAAGATATTTTACGCAATACAGATAAATCGAAATCAATTCCACCGCTTTATGGTGCCTTGATTAAGAACGAACAAGATGTGCAATTGCTTGAACGTCTAGCATTTATGTCACGTCGTTAATTGCTATTAATTTTATCAAAGATTTAAAAGCCGGTTATCCGGCTTTTATTTTGAGTATTAAAAAATATAAAGGTGAATTATGCAGACAAATGCATACGTATCTCGTGTACACATAGCTGTACCTAGGAGATTAAAGCCGACTGTACTTTTGTTGGCTGCGAGTTTTTATTTTTCTAGTTTTAGCTATGCAATGGATGATGCTCAGTTTGAACAGCAGCATCAACAGCTACTCCAGGATGCGTATTGGGCGCAAGTTGCAGAACATCAACTTAAAGAAAAGCTCATTGATCAATCAGATTATCTCGCAGCTCAAACGACCATTCAACAAAAGGCCTGTGCTGCAACTGTACTCGAGCTGAAATACTATGATTTTGTGATCTTGAATCTAAATGACTTTAACCGCTATAGAAACCATCAAGGTTTTCATAAAATCGTATCCATTGAAAAGTTGCAGCAGGATCTTCTCGATGTTCAGCGCAAATATGAAACTCTTAAAAAATCACTTAAAGAAAGAAATGCGACTTGCGAATAAATCATGCCGTTTGTGTTTCTTTGGGTAGGTAGGGCAACGTATATGAACACACAGTAAAAGCTTTTGGCTTTACTTGTAGGAATCAATTTTTCATAATGGTGGATGTAAAGGCAAGACTCAGTTGCAGATGAAATAACAAGATCACATGCATTCACACTGGATTTGACCTCCTGATATTTAATTTTTATTGGATTTTATTCGCCTATGTTTGTGCGATTGTTTTATACCCTTCGAAAATACGGTGTTCCTGTTTCAACTCGTGAATTGATTGACTTGAACCAAGCAGTGGCAGCAGGGCTGGTCTTTGCAGATCAAAATGAATTTTATCAGCTTGCAAAAACCGTCATGGTCAAAGATGAACGTTACTTTGATAAGTTCGACCGTGCAATGAAGGACTATTTTGACGGTATTGCCACCTTTGATTTGGATGAGCTATTAAATCAGGCACATAAACTGCCAAAGGATTGGTTTGATCTTGAACTCATCGAAAAGCATCTAACACCAGAACAACGAGAAGAATTAAAAAAAGCCGGATCATTAGAAGAACTGATGAAAATGCTCGAAGAGCGTTTGCGCGAACAGCATAAAAAGCATCAGGGTGGTAATCGGATGATTGGGACGGGTGGTACGTCGCCGTTTGGTGCCTATGGCGACCATCCTGAAGGCGTGCGTATTGGTGGGCCTGGTCGTAAACGATCTGCGGTGAAAGTGTGGGAACAACGTCAATACCGAAACCTAGATGATGAGCAGATTCTCGGCAGTCGTCAGATGCAGATGGCTTTGCGTCGTTTGCGTAAATTTGCCCGTCAAGGTGCAGCAGAAGAGCTGGATATCGACGGAACCATTCGTGAAACTGCCAAACAGGGTATTTTGGATGTGCAGTTGGTTCCAGAACGACGTAACCGCATTAAAGTCTTGATGCTTTTTGATGTTGGGGGCTCGATGGATTCACATATTGCCCAATGTGAGAAGCTCTTTACCGCTGCAAAAACGGAATTTAAAACTTTAGAGTATTTCTATTTTCATAACTGTTTATATGATTATGTATGGAAAGACAATATTCGCCGTTCAAGCACGCGTATGAATACATGGGATCTATTCAACACCTATGGTCGAGATTACCGTGTCATCGTTGTCGGTGATGCGAGTATGGCACCATATGAGTTGAACTCGGCAGGTGGATCTGTGGAGTATATGAATGATGAAGCTGGTCAGGTGTGGTTACAGCGCTTACGCAATCATTTTGATAAAACAGCGTGGTTAAATCCAGAAGAAGAAAGTTATTGGCATTACACCCAGACCATTGCTGCGATTAAACAAATCTTTGAAGATCATATGTTCCCGATGACCCTCAAAGGTGTGGAAGATATGACGAAATATTTAGCGCGCTAAAGCTTTAAAAACGCTACTTTTTCTTATCAATGATGTTTATATTACTTACTCCAATTTTGCATTGTTTCTTATTTTCAAAATTGGATAGTATTTAAAAGTCTTTGTTTTGCATACAACATGAAGGAAATATGATGGATCATCAAATTAATGGTATCGCATTACCTAATGAAGAAGGTTTCTTCGGTGAATACGGTGGGCAGTTCATTCCACCAGATTTAAAACAGGCAATGGATGACATTAATGTTGCTTATGAGCAAATTCGTCATACAGAAGAATTTCAAAATGAATTGAAAGAGTTGTTTGCACACTATGTTGGACGTCCTAGTCCATTGTTTTATGCAAAGCGCTTGTCTGACAAATTAGGTGGCGCACAAATCTACCTAAAGCGTGAAGACCTCAACCATACCGGTGCGCATAAAATTAACCACTGCCTTGGCGAAGCTTTGTTAGCAAAATACATGGGTAAAACCAAAGTGATTGCTGAAACTGGCGCGGGTCAGCATGGTGTAGCATTGGCAACGGCTTGTGCCTTGGTAGGTATTCCATGTGAAATTCACATGGGGCAAGTGGATATTGAAAAAGAACATCCAAACGTGGTGAAAATGAAGATTTTAGGTGCCAACCTGGTCTCTGTTACACGTGGTACAGCTACGCTCAAAGATGCAGTAGATAGCGCTTTTGAAGAATATTTAAAAGATCCAACCAATTTTATTTATGCGATTGGTTCAGTGGTTGGCCCACATCCATTCCCGAAAATGGTCCGTGACTTCCAGTCAATTATTGGTGATGAAATTAAAGTTCAAGCCAATGATCGATTTGGTGCAAATCCTGACTATGTGGTTGCATGCGTGGGTGGTGGTTCAAATGCCGTTGGTGCATTTACAGCATTCCTCAATGATACAGATGTAAAACTTGTGGGTGTGGAGCCTGCAGGCCATGGTTTAGATACCAATATGCACTCTGCGACGTTGACATTGGGTAAACCAAGTCAAATTCATGGTATGGCATGTTATGTCCTTGAAGATGAACAGGGTGAGCCATTACCAGTGCATTCAATTGCATCAGGTTTGGATTATCCTGGAGTGGGGCCACAACATAGCTTGTTAAAAGACCTAGGCCGTGTTGAATATACAACAGCGACAGACCAAGAATGTTTAGATGCATTCATGACGCTTTCACGTGTAGAAGGTATTGTGCCTGCACTAGAAAGTTCACATGCGGTTGCATGGGCAATTCGTGAAGCATCAAAACTTGCCAAAGATGTGAAGATTGTTGTTAACGTTTCAGGCCGGGGCGATAAAGACTCAGACTATGTGGCTGAAAAATTAGGTTTAAATTAATTACTGTCATTAAAAAAGACTAAGTTGCTCATCATCTGTTGATGGTGCAAAAATCTTTTGCAGTTGTATAGCCCGATCTATATTCGAAGTATCCCAGTTTTTAACTGGGATATTTTTTTTGACATAATTTTTATATATAGTGTGGTTAACGCTTGATGTAATTGGAATTAACTCAGGATGTAGCGCATAAATAATTGCCTTTGCATCTAAAATTTCAGCGACAGCAGAAGCAATCTCTAAATTGATCGTACATCGGTGGTATTGCAGCAGTTCATCGTCTTTCATCGATAACATTAAGCGTTCTAATTCTAAAATGATGGCATCTAGTTGGTCTAATTTATCTAAAGCGGGTTTAAGCATAAGAAGGAAATTGAGAAAAGTAATTAATTTGTAATGTGTATGTCATTACAAATTTTGAATTATATTAAATTATTGATTTTTAGAATTCCCCCCTTAAAGCTTGTTAAGGGGGAATTATTGAGTTTAGCCTGAAATATATTGTTGAAGTTGTTCGATCAGTTTGCGTTGATCATCCATTGCTGCTTTTACAAGGTCGCCGATGGAGATTAAGCCGGTTAATTTCTGTTCCTCAACGACAGGTAAATGACGTAAATGGCGATCTGTCATAAGTTCTAAACATTCTTCGACAGTCGCGGCACTTGTCACGGTGATGACACTACCCGTCATAATTTCGCTGACAGAGGTATCGAAAGAGGTTCTTTCCATGAGTGCGATTTTACGTGTGTAATCACGCTCAGACAAAATCCCAACAACTGTGCCTTCATGGGTCACAACGAGGGCACCAATGCCTTTTTGTGCCATCAGGGAAATGGCTTCGAGTACAGTCGCATCTGGGGTGATGGTGTAAATTTCTTGATAAGCTTTGTCTTTAAGTACTTGGGCAACTGTAGTCATATTTTCATTCCTTTATAGTAGTTTTTGTTTAATTTAAATTAGCGCGAAATTTGAAAAAAGCAAATACTTTTCAGTGCATGCAGAGGTCAAACATGCACTGAGGGTTTTATGCCATTTGAATCTTATCTTGGTTAAAAAAGAATAAACGCATTTGTGATGTTGTGAGCTTGAGACGAATGTGACTTGAGCTATGCAACGCAGGGATAACTTTAAGGCGTGTCAATGTTGGTAATAGCGATGCCTCAAAATCTTCTGGTGTAATGCGTCGTGGAGTGTAGTTGGGCCAATGCTTTTTGGCATATTTATGCGCTTGAATGCCATTTAGCCAAAACGGGAAGATAATATGATCTTGATCGCTGGTCATTGCCCAACCTTGTTGGTGGTAGAGACCCCAAAGGACTCCACAGTACATCATGGTTTTTAAAATACTAATTTTGAAAAATAAATCTTTTGGAATAGGTTTATATTGCTTTAATTTAGACATCATATGCAGCGTGTAGTTGATGTTGCTCCTATTGTAGGAAATTCTTATGAAAAAGCTGTGTAAGCTTTGAACTTGATTGTAAGAATTTATGTAGTTAAAAGTTGAAGGGTGTAAAAAACGCCACCTTAGTGACGTTTTGTTATGCTTGCAAGGTTGCCATGTTCTGCCAATATTGCGCTTTGAGTGAGTCACGTTCTACGCGGAAGCCTTGATAATAAAGTTCAGCCAAAAATAACGCTGCTTTACCATGTCCAGCACGAGCTGCATCTTCCAATTCATGAACTGCATCGCTGAAGTTCATTTGAGATTGAATTGTGTTTACCGCATTTGCGTATACATGTTCGAGTTCATGTTGAGAGAATTGTTGAATCATATTTAACTCCTTATTCTAATTATGATCATTAAGGGCCCATTCTTTAGCCCTATTAACTAATTTAACTAAGTATTATTAAACTAATATTACAATTATCTTGAATTGTCAACTATTCACGTAAATATTTCTAATTTGCTATAGTTTACATGATTAAACAATGAACAATTGTTTTCATGGGTAAAATACTAACATAAGAAGTTGTAGATAATAAGGAGAAGTAAAATGACAAAAGTTTTAGACGGTTTAACTTTAGATTATCCTCCGACATTAGCGCAAATTGTGGAGTTGGCACATCTACATCGTCGCAATCTTGATGACGCAATTTTTCATCAGGAGATTCATTTAGGAGATTTTGGTTTGGCACAGCGCAAACGTGTATATGATTTCACGCGGGATTTAGATAAGGGACAGCGCTTAGAATTTTACAATGCATACAATGGCGAATTACTCAAAATCGCCGATGATGACGATTTACATCCAGCGCATGCAGAAGGTGGCATGAGTATTTTTGCAGTATTTATCGTTTTGGCGATTATTGCATTGATACTTTATTTTGCGGTGATACGTACCATTATTCATTAAATTGTTTAGCTAACTCACAGACTGAAACAGGGGACTGATGCAGTTTTAAGCGCTGTGACTTGAACTTCTTGAACGTCAGCCATACACTACTTTGAACCTGAGGTAGTGTATGACTATTGATTTAGAAAAAATTATTCAATTCAAATCTAAAATACAGCTAGAGCAAATTTATAATATCTTTGTTTCAGTCATGATCGTGGTGATTTTGGTATTGGCTGTGATTGCCTTATATCGTCCAATTTCTGTACAGCAATACCAAAACGTGTCACGACTTGCGTTGCAGCAAAGTTATCCTGAAACTCAGGAAATGGCGATGCTGCTGAGACAGCAAGATCACATTCGCGTTGGTGCTTATCTTAAATTGATGCATGCTTATCAGATGGAGTCTGTGCGGGCACATCAACTTCCGGCTTTGGCAGAGGAACAGCCTTAGTCGCAGGGATTATCTTGGTTGGAGCTGCTTGTACATTCTCCTCCAATATCTGCTGTACTTCATTTTTATCTAAGGTTTTACTGACCACAATCACCGTCATATTTTCAGGGTGCATATAGGTACGAACCGCATTTTGTACATCAGCTACAGTTATTTTTTCCAGTAATTTAGGGTACTGGGTCAAATAATCTGGGTCTTGTTGATAAAAGCCCAATAGACCAAGCTGTGCATTGATCGTTGCATTACTGCTGTAATTATTTGGAAAAGCACGCAGCATACCGGCTTTGGTTTCTTCCATTTGTTTTTGATCAATAGGCATTTTGACAAAATCATTAAAAGCCTTATGTGCCACTCGAATACTATCTATAAGCTGATCTTGACGTGTTCCATAGCTAAAACTAAAGATTCCGGGTGCTTGGCTAAAGCTAAATGCACTATAGGCACCATAAGTATAACCACGTTTAACACGAAGCTCTTGCATGAGGACCGAGTTAAAACCACCACCGCCAAACATTCGATTGGCTACTTCTAAGGCTAATCGATCTTTGTTATCGCGTGTGGTGCCTAAATGTCCAAATATGACGTTGGCTTGGGTGGAATTGTAGGGAAGATGGATAATATCAAAGCCTTGTTTTTCTTCTGGTTGTGCAAGCGCTTTGGCTTTTTCACCTTGGTTTAAGTTTCCAGAAATACGTTCTGCTAGGTTTTGCGCTTCTTTTTTGCTGAGTTTACCTGTAATGGCAATATTCATGTTTTGAGCAACTAAAAATTGATCACGAAACTTCTTTAAAATGTCTGGTGTTATTTTTTTGATACTGCCATTGGTTCCCGTAATCGGTTCTGCATAAGGATGTGTGCCGTATACAGCCCGATAGAAACGAATATTCATTAAGCGACTTGGGCTTTCTTGGAGTTGCTTCTGACCAGCTTGGTTATTACTGAGAGCTAAGTTTAGACTAGAGGTTTTAAAAGTCGCATTTTTAATCACGTCCATCATCATACTTAAAGCAGGTTCTAATTTTTTAGGGTCTGACAATACGCGTAACCGAACGACAAACATATCTCGATGTGCTTGCACGCTAAATTGAGCACCTGTTTGGTCAAAAACCGAGGCAATTTGCGTTGCATTGTATTTTTCTGTGCCTTCATCGATTAAACGTGCAGCCATGTTGGCAACACCATACAAGCCTTTTCCGACTTCTTCATCACGAGCAGAACCCGCATTAAAGGTCAGTTGAATATCCACCATGGGTAGATCTTGCGATTCAACAAACAGGCTATTCACACCATGTCGGTTTTTCAGCACTTGAACAAGTGGAGCACGGTAGTCTTTATCAATCTGTAAATTCTTTAAACTTTGCAGCATGGGGATAGATTGTAATTGGCTCGGGTTATCGTTGAGGTCAGGAACATTTTCCGTATAAGTTTCTGCATGGAGGATTGAGCCAAACGCAGTGAGTAAGCTTAGAGATAAAATTTTCGTAATAGTCATCACTAATCCTTACAAGACGCTTTCTGTGTTTTGGGTTGAGCTGGTCTGTTGCTCTGGAATAACAACTTCCGTTTGAGCTGATTTTACTGTTTGATCTGCTTTATTTGAGGTTGTTGGAACCTTCGTCTGTTCTGGAAGTAGATACATGGTGCTTAAATTTTCTCGGACAAAATACGCATTGGCGACACGTTGAATATCCTGTGCGCTGACGTTTTCATATAGTTTTGGTAATTCGTCCATTAGCCTGAAACTGAGCCCATTGACTTCTAAGTTGCCGATTGTCTTGGCTTGGCTACTGATGTCATCTTGGTTATAGACTAAATTGGAGACAAAACGTGTGGTGATACGTTCAACTTCAGGTGTTTTGACTAATTCTGTTTTTAAAGTGTCGATTTCATCTTGTATAGCTTTTTGCGCTTGTTCCATTTTGATTCCATCGGCAGGGAGTGCTGAAATGGTAAACAAGCTGTCTCCACGATTGTATGGATCATAAGAAACACTTACAGCGGTGAGTAATTTTCTATCGCGTACCAGTTTGTCTTGTAGGCGCGATGAAATACCACTATCTAAAATGTTGCGAATAATATTGAGAGCATATGCATCTTGTGGGTTTTTTGCAGTAGCCAGTGAGCGTACATTCCACGCCATATACAAATTAGGCACTTGTACGGGTAAATTTAGTTCCATATGACGATAGCCCACACGTTCGAATTCCATCACATCGTTACGATCAGGTGTTTTGCGTGATGGAATATCACCAAAGTATTTTTGAACTTGACGAATGGCTGCTTCGGCATCGACATCACCGACAATCACCAAAATGGCGTTGTTCGGTGTATACCAATCTTTATACCATTGCTTTAAATCTGCCAATTTGATGTTTTGCAGATTTTTCATATGCCCAATGACGGGTTGGCGATAATGACTGGTTGGATAAGAAATCCATTTGAAACGTTCATAAGCCAAAGAACGAGGGTTATCATCTGTACGCTGTCGGCGTTCTTCCATAACCACTTTAATTTCAGGGTCGAAATCTTGTTGTTGTAATCGTAAATTACTCATACGATCCGCTTCGAGCTCCAGCGCCATAGGGAAGTAGGCTTTTGGATACAACTGATAATAATTGGTGTAATTGGTAAAGGTTGCAGCGTTAATACTGCCGCCATAGATACGGCTGAGACGTGTAAATTCATCATTAGGAACTTTGGTGGTTCCTTTAAACATCATATGTTCGAGCGCATGAGAGATCCCTAATAGGTTGCCCGACTCATCACTACTGCCAACGCGATACCAAATATGGGTCATTACCATCGGCGCACGGTGGTCTTCACGGATAATGACCTTTAAACCATTTTTAAGCGTGGTTTCAAAGGTGCTACGCGTTAATTGGGTACGTGTGTCTGCATGTAGATTGGGTGCAGACCAAAGGCAACTACTGATGACACAGATAGGAAGCGCAGAGCGAAATAAAGTTTTAAAAAAACAAGGAGAAAATCTGTTTTTATGGGACACAAAGGAATCCATTAAAATGCATTTTATAGCTATCTAGTTTTCCTAAAGTTAATTTTGATTGCAAGTTCAACATGTTGTTTTTTAGTGTGCTTCGCTCTGACAGGCGTGTAGCGACTCAATTTAAGATAATTTATGATAGAATCGGTTTTTTTAACGCAGTGCTTTTCAAGGATTCGGCATGCAACAGCAATCTCATGGGCAGAATAAATTTTTGATTGATGCTGATATCGGTGATGACGATGTCACGCTACCGAGTTTACCTGCGGTAAATGTGCCGATTATCGAGACACCGAAAGTACAGCAAGACGTTGCTGCACCATTACAAGAAACAGAGTCAGAAACTGAAGACTCGAAGGTGAAAGGCGGCTTTTTTAGTCGAATGAAAGAAGGTCTAGCAAAGTCACGTAAGAACTTGGCAGACGGCATGGTGAATATCCTGATCGGTGGGAAGGAAATTGACGATGAGCTTTTAGAGGAAGTTGAAGAGCAACTTTTGGTTGCTGATATTGGTGTCGATGCAACCAAAACGATTATTGCGAACTTAACTGAACGTACTGAACGTGGCGATTTAATCTATTCACATTCTTTATATAAAGCGCTTCAAGAAGAACTTGTGGCATTACTTGCACCACGTGTTAAACCGCTACATATCGACAGCAATAAAAATCCGTATGTAATTTTGGTTGTTGGTGTAAATGGTGTGGGTAAAACCACCACGATTGGTAAATTAGCAAAACGCTTACAAGGTGAAGGTAAAAAAGTAATGTTGGCTGCTGGTGATACATTCCGTGCAGCAGCAACAGAGCAATTACAAATTTGGGGCGAACGCAATAATATTGCAGTTGTGGCGCAAGGTCATGGTGCAGATTCTGCTTCAGTTATTTTTGATGCATTCGAAAGTGCTCGTGCAAAAGGCGTAGACGTGCTGATTGCAGACACCGCAGGTCGTTTACACAACAAAGGACACCTCATGCAAGAGTTGTCTAAAGTAAAACGTGTAATGCAAAAAATTGATGCTACAGCTCCGCATGAAGTGATGTTGGTGGTAGATGCAGGCACAGGTCAAAATGCCATTAACCAAGTTGAAATGTTTGACGAGGCAGTAGGACTTACAGGTCTAACTATTACTAAGCTTGATGGTACAGCAAAAGGTGGTGTGTTATTTAATATTGCAAGCCGTACCCATGTGCCAATTCGTTTTATTGGTGTAGGTGAGAAAATTGATGACTTGCGTCCATTCTCAGCAAAATCATTTGTCGCAGCATTATTTGAAACTGATAAATAAATTGCGTTAAATGTCACATAAACTCCGCAAAATGCGGAGTTTTTTGTTTTTGAGCTTACTGATTGATTTAAAAAGCAACATGTGAATAAATCATAATCAAAATTCAGCCTGATATACCCTTAGAATAAGTAAGGAATTGTTGTTTATATATAAAAATTGCTTTGGGGTGTTTAGGGTGGCGTTACTCGATAAAATTGGTCATGTATTGACTGCGGATATCACTAAAGATTTTAAATTAAAAAAGAAAAATACCGACCAAGAAATAGAAGCGTCCTTTGTTGATCAATTAAAGAAACGTCGCAGTATTTACGAGCTTGGAAAGAAGGTGCATTACAGTCAGGCTTATTTGGCGGAACTGATTCAAGAATCCGTAAGAAGTTGTCCATCTGCATATAATTCGCAAAGCACACGTATTGTAGTTTTATTTGGCGAATCTCATCAAAAATTTTGGGACATTGTAAAAGACGTACAACGCAAGAATGTTGCGAGTTATATTTTTGAAGGTGTGGCGCTCAAAATAGATCAGTGTGCAGCTGGCCTGGGAACTGTACTTTTCTATGAAGATCAAGTTGTGATTCAACAATTACAAAAGAAAGTGCCATTAAGTGCAGAAGATTTTCCAGTGTGGTCGGAGCAAACGTCTGGCATGGCGCAATTCGCAGTATGGACTTCGATCGCAGATGCAGGTTTAGGCGCATGTTTACAACACTATAATCCACACATTGATTATGCCGTTGCCGAACACTTTAATATTTCAAAACAATGGCTGCTACGTGCGCAGTTGGTCTTTGGTTCAATTGAAGGTCAAGCGCCTGAACGTTTAGAACCAGAAGATCAAGATCAGTTTAGAATTTATGAGTAATTTCTATGTTCTGTAGGTTGCTTTGATTTCTGCTGTCCTAAAGACTGTGAACCAATATTTGAATGTAAGTGGGTTGTAGGTATTTAGATGCTTGCAACTGATTGTTCTAGAAATAAGACACAATGTTGTAAATATAGTCATGCAACTGTTAAAAACATCACCTATTATAAATCTCAACTTAGTCAGCTAATTGAAAATAAAAAGAGGTCTTGTAATGTCATTCTTGAATCAAATCGAACAACGTCGCACAATCTATTCTATTGGTAATAACGTTACTTTATCGCAAGATGAAATTGAGCAAACCATTAAAAATGCAGTACGTTTAAGTCCGTCATCATTTAACTCTCAAACGTCTCGTGTCGTTATTCTGTTTGGTGATGCACATCAAAAATTCTGGAATATCGTACGTGAAACTTTACGTAAAATTGTACCTGCAGATGCATTTGAAGGAACCAATGGCAAGATTAATAGTTTTGCAGCAGGTTTTGGTACAGCATTATTTTATGAAGATCAGGCTGTAGTAAAAGCCCTCCAAGAACAATTTGCACTTTATGCAGATAATTTCCCAGTATGGTCTGAACACTCAACAGCGATTGCTCAATTTGCTACTTGGACGGCTTTGGCTGAAAAAAATATTGGTGCGTCATTACAACATTACAATCCAATTGTTGATGCTGAAACAGCTGCGGCATTTGATGTGCCAGATCAATGGAAACTACGCGCACAGCTTGTTTTTGGTTCGATTGAAGCACCTGCAGGTGAAAAAACCTTTATTGCAGATGAAGAACGATTCAAAACATTCAAGTAATGATGGTGTGATGAATTAAAAAGGATGCTTTGAGCATCCTTTTTTTATATGCAAAATTCTTGAATGAATATCAAAATAATGTCTTGAAACAAAATATACAGTGATTGTTAGATGTCATAAGATTGTCATATATGCATTGCATAGTGCATTCGAAACTAAATAATTGATAAAGAGTGATAATGATGACTTTAAGATTAACTGTTGCTGCTGCAGCGCTGATGTTAAGTAGTGCCGGATTTGCAGCTGTAACTTTGACTGTTCCGGAAGAAATTAAAATAGTTGCAGTTAATGATCAAGAAGTTACAGGTGGTTTATTTCGATCTACAGAGAAATATAAGCTAGATGCAGGTGAAAACGTATTAACTGTACGTTATAGCGAATTTTTTCAACATGCTGATAATTCACACGATATATTAAAATCAGGAGTTGCTGCTATTCGCACTCCAGCACTGATTGATGGTCAAGAGTACCGTTTAGGTCTAGTCAATGCACCAAGAGATTTTGATGCTGCGCAAAAATATAAAGACCAACCGATATTTGGTTTGTATGACAAATCTAATCAATTACTTGTGCAGCAAGCTGGGGCGAAGAAAGAACAAAAATCGATTTTCTCCAATGGTGTTTTGGGTAATGCCGTAGATTTTACGAAGAAAGAAGCTGTGCCAGAAAATCAACCGGCACCTGTTTATGCGCAATCTGTAACTGCAAAACCAACGAACGTAGTATCTCCTGTAGTAGCTTCAAAAAATGTGATTATTAATGAAAATGGGGCAGATCAACAATTAATTCAGCTTTGGCAAAAGGCCAATAAAGCTGAACGACAAAAATTCATGAGTTGGTTGGCTGAGCAAGCAAACTAAAGTCACTTTCGTAACTTCTTTAGTTTTATTCAAGTCAGTGCTATTCGAAAAGTCCGTTGAATTACGGGCTTTTTAGTTTGAAGAATATAAAAATCACCAATAATTATAAAATTCGTCTTTCATAAAGCGGAATATGTAGATATATTGATCTTTAAATAAGCAATAAATTGCTTATAGTTTAAAAAATATACACTCAGGCGCAATATCATAGAAATTTCTGTGATAGGGGCTTGTGTTTGTTTTGAAACTCTATAGAATACGCTGCATACCAACGCAGACAGTGATAAACATAAGGTTTTGAGTTGTTTGATGTTGTTCTCTTGTTTGCTGACGAAGCATTAAGAAGATCATTAAGAGATTGTGAAGAACAACTTGTGTGGATTTTTACTGATTGATCGATCGAAATTATTTTCATTGATTGATGGTAGAAATTACTCGAAGTTTATTTGAGCAAATTTTTGTCAGTAATTGATGAGCCAAGATTGGTACACTATATGTACTATTGATTTTAAACTGAAGAGTTTGATCATGGCTCAGATTGAACGCTGGCGGCAGGCTTAACACATGCAAGTCGAGCGGGAATAGGTAGCTTGCTACCGATTTCTAGCGGCGGACGGGTGAGTAATGCTTAGGAA
>NZ_VOZS01000032.1:0-23116 GCF_013419675.1 Acinetobacter sp. YH12069
TATAATCAGCGAAGAATTCAAAAAGGCTTGGATTTTAAGACACCAAATCAAATGGCAGAAGACTTTTATCGGTTAGCTGCCTAGAATCTCCCAAGTGAAAGTCTCCTGCTAATTCAGCACACATCACCTAATTCATTTAAAGATGATGGAGATTCTAAACCTCCAAAAAACCAAACAATAATAATTACAGTCAACCAAATGCCTGTAATAGCAATACCCCAATTTAAACTTTTTTGATTCATCTTTTACTAATAAAAAACCCATACCTAAGTATGGGTTTTACATGAAAATTAAATACTTATCAAATTAAGCTTTTAACCACTTCTCAGCTTTAGCCTGATCTTCAACTTTAAGTTCAACTTCCGTCAATTCTGAACCTGCCGCTTCTACTTCAAAGCTCATCAACTCATCACGGCGGAATGCCAGTACGGTATAAGTTCCATCTTGCTTGGCATATTTTTCTGCCAATTTAACTGTCGCTTTTAGACCATCAATTGCAATAATCACATCATTTGCAGACAAGCCAGTTTTTGCCGCCGCACCGTCACGGCGAGCAGACTGAACCAACACACCTTCAGGCTTATCAGCCAGTTTTAAACCAAATGGCAATGATTTGTCATTTTTGAGTGTATAGCTTAAGCCAAACTCAGGGAACAACTGATCTAACGGCAATTCATCTGTAGTATTAATCAAGTGATTGATTTGTTCTAACCAATCATCACCTGTTAATTCATTACATAAATTGAAAATAGTCCGTTCATTGACTTGAATGCCATTTTGCGCATTTTCATATAGCTTACGCATTAAGGCATCAAGGCTAGAACCGCGCAGGCGTAAGCCTAGATCTAAACACAATGCAACGAGGCAACCTTTGTTGTAGTAACTTGTACCTGCGTTATTTGAGTTTTCATCCTGACGGTAGAATTTCACCCATGCATCAAAGCTTGATTCAGCCACAGTTTGAATCTCACGACCCGGATTTTGCAAATAGCGATCTATTTGTGCTTTTAAAAGCTTGATATAAGAATCCTGATTGATCACACCGCTACGCAGCAAGATCAAATCATCATAATACGATGTAAAACCTTCAAAAATCCAAAGCAAAGAGGTATAGCCTTCTTTGTTGAGGTCATAATTCACAAAGTTTTCTGGACGGATAAATTTTACCAACCATGAGTGGAAATATTCATGGCTGCATAACCCTAAGAAACGTTGATAATCTGCCGATGGTTCTACAGGTTCATTGGCTTTTGGCAAATCATCACGTGGGCTAATTAAACTCGTACTGTTTGGATGCTCTAAACCACCATAGCTATTGGCCGTTGCCATGGTCATAAAGGTATAGTCTTTAAATGGCACCGAACCAAACATTGAAATTTCAGTCGAACAAATTTTTTCGATGTCTTGCTGCATACGCTGCGCGTTCATAGCATGTTTGCCCGACACCACAAACTCATGCGGAATGCCGTTGGCTTCAAAACTAAAACGGGTTTGTTCCGCCAGTTCAAACGGTGCATCAATTAACTGAGCATAGTTATCTGCATATAAGGTATAACGACCTTTCACTAAACTTTTTGACTTTAATCCAGTCGCAAGTTGGAAATGCTTTAACTCGGGTGGCAAGAAAACTTCAACCTCAATGGCTGTATCTTCTTGGTCAACTAAACCTAAACATGCGCAAGCTGGATTGACATATAAACGGCTTTGATCGACATAAGCACCACGGACCGATAAATCGAAGGCATATACATCATATTCAACCGTGATCAACTCATGATCTGTATTGAATAAACGCCATTTATTTTTTTCAAATTTCTCAATTTGTAACAAACGCCCATCTTCATCATATGCTCGAACGGCTTCGATATGCTTCGAAAATTCACGGATTAAGTAACTTCCGGGAATCCAAGTAGGCAACGAAAGCACCTGTGTAGGATTTGCCAAGAAACGTGCAGTGACATGGACTAGATGCTGACGATAATCGTCAAATTCGATTTGATAATGCAACATAATGGGCGATATAAAATAAATAAAAGATAACTTATCAATTAGATTAACATTTTTTACAACTGAATGCGGAACTGTCGCAATTGTCTACAATAATGACTAGTCAGCAGAAAAAAAAAGGCATAGCATGCCTAAAAATTTTTTCGTTTTACCACCAACGGAATGGTTGGTTAAGGAACCTCATTGAAACACATGATTTACCTCATCGCGCTGCTTAGTTTTCTATGCTCCACGATAGCAAATGCTGCCCTTTTAAATATTGTCCCTGAAACCGTTGAAGCTGAAGCTTGGACCATTTTAGACCCTCAGTCGGGTCAGGTGATTGCAGAACATAATAGCCATGTTCAGCGTGCCCCTGCTTCACTTACCAAAATGATGGTGGCTTATATTGCTTTAAAGGAAATTAAAGCAGGTCATTTAAAGAAAAATGAAATCTTAACCGCAACCCCAGTCGTACAAGTGGTTCAATGGGATGAATCACAAATGTATCTCAAAGCTGGTGAACAAATTTCAGTTGATCAGCTTTTAGCAGGTCTTGTGGTCATGTCAGCCAATGATGCCGCAGTGACTTTAGCTGAACGCATTTCTGGTGATATTCCAAAATTTATTGAACGCATGAACAAAGAAGCTAAAGCTTTGGGCATGAATGACACCAATTTTCAAAATCCAGCCGGTATTACCATGCCAGAACATTATTCATCGGCGGCTGACCTTGCACGTTTAGGGCAAGCACTGGTGACTGACACACCTGACTATTTGTATTATTCAAAACAACAAAGTTTTAGTTATAACCAACGCTTCCACCGTGCAACCAATATCTTATTAAAACAAGATCCCACCGTTGATGGCTTAAAAACAGGTTTTACTAAAGCTGCAGGTTATAACTTAGCTTTAACAGCCAACCGTTTGATCGCGAATCCTGACGCGCCAGAACGTCGTTTGATTGTTGTAGTATTAGGGGCAAAAAGTGGATTAAAACGTGCAGAAGTAGCACACAACCTCATGAACTTGGCTTATACCTATACCCGTAATGAAGTTGCAATCAAAGATAAGCAATTAATTGCAGAATTACCTGTGGTTAAATCAACCTTGAAAATGTTTAAGGTGGAAACTCAACAACCTAAACTGATTACAACTTCACTTTATGATCAAGCTTATGCCATCGATTTAAAAGCTTTTGATCCTACACAGCAACGTATTCTTTTAAATACTGGCAATGGCCAAATTCAAGCCATTGAACCACTTCATGAAACACAGACTAAACTGAGTGTTGAAGTAAATGAAAAAGAACTCACTGCGCCTTTGGCTGAAGTAATGAAATTAGCCACCGTTACTGTTTATCAAAATAATCAGCTGATCAATACCTTTGATATCGAAGATGACGTGCAAATTGAAGAAGCCAATATTTTTGAGCGTTTCATGATGTGGATCAAAGGCCTTTTTAGCATCTTTAATACGGATGCAGCAGAAGTTAAAACCTACCCTTTAGGTCAATGATGTGATTATGTAACTTGTAAGACAATTCGTTATTTGTGCAATAAAGAAGATGACATACTCGTGCCATCTTCTTTTTTTCAACAATAATAAAATAGGTAATTCAATGAATAACGCTGATGACTCCAAGTTACACCATATTGTCATTGTCGGTGGTGGTGCTGGTGGTTTAGAACTGGTCACACAACTCGGTGATTTACTCGGTAAAAAAAAGAAAGCGCGCATTACCCTCGTAGATATGAAACTCACGCATGTTTGGAAGCCCCTCTTGCATGAAATTGCCGCAGGGACGATGTCAGTCAGCGAAGAAGAAATCAACTACTATGCGCATGCTGCGAAGCATCATTATGAATTTGTCTTGGCTAAGTTTGAAAATGTTCAGCCTGCTGAAAAAACAATTCAGCTCAGCAAAGTCCAACAAGGTAAATATGAATCCATTCAAGAACAACTGCAACTGAGTTATGACACCCTTGTTCTTGCTTTAGGCTCAGTTTCCAACGATTTCAATACACCGGGCGTGTATGAACATTGCCACTATTTAGACAGTCTGCAACAAGCTGAAATCTTCCAACAAGATCTCTTACAGTTGTATTTGGATGCGCAAAATAGCAATACAGCACGTGAGTTGAAAATTGCCATTATTGGCGCAGGTGCAACGGGGGTTGAACTTTCAGCAGAATTGGTTGAAGCCAAAAATAATTTTTATAAATATGGTTTAAATAAAATTCATCCTCAAAGCGTACAGATCAATTTAATTGAAGGTGCTGATCGGATTCTACCTGCACTCCCTGAAAAAATGGCCGAGCATGCACAGCAGCAATTACAACGCATGAAAATTGAGGTCTTAACCTCTAAACGTGTGGAAAAAGTCGATGCTGAACATGTTTATTTTAATGATGGCAGTAAAATTAAAGCTGAACTGAAAGTTTGGGCGGCAGGTATTAAAACACCAGAAGTGATTTCGAAGCTTGAAGGTTTTGAAAAAGACCGTATGGGGCGTTTAAGTGTGTATGCAACACTACAAACCAAAGCCTACCCTGACATTTTCGCTTTTGGTGATTGTGCTCATTGTCAACCGCGCGCAGATGAGCCTGTCCTCGGCCCACGCGCTCAAGTGGCCAGCCAACAAGCGTCATTTCTCGTGGATTGCTTAAAGGCACGCATCCGTGGTCAGCAACTCCCAATGTTCGTATTTTCAGACAAAGGCTCCCTAGTCTCATTAAGCAAGCATAAAGCGGTTGGTGAACTTTTAGGTCAGGTCAATGTTCAAGGCTTTGTTGCCAAATCAATGTATGTTTCATTGTATCGAATGCATCAAGCCACAATTTACGGCTATGCACATGCAGGACTATTAACGGCTAAAGATTTTGTTACACGAAAAATCGCGCCTAAAATTAAATTGCATTGAAATTTACAGATTTGCCCCGATTAATGAAAAAAGCATCATAAGCATTTAAAAATTGCATTTTTTTGATAAATTTAGTCTACAAAAGTGCAATTTCACTTTATGATGTAACCCTTAAAAAATTGAATGGATCAATAACATGACTGCTATTGCAAATAACTCTGTGGTTTCTTTCCACTACACATTGACTAATGCAGAGGGTGAAACTCTCGACCAATCTCAAGGTGAGCCACTAGCATATTTGCACGGCGCTGGTAACATCATTCCAGGTCTTGAAAAAGCACTTTTAGGCAAAACTGTTGGTGAAAAATTCACTGTAACTGTTCCTGCTGCTGAAGGTTATGGCGAATACAACCCTGACCTAGTTCAAGAAGTTCCTGCTCAAATGTTCCAAGGCGTGGACAACATCCAACCTGGTATGCAATTCCAAGCTCAAACTGATGACGGCGTTCAAATCGTGACAGTTAAAGCGGTTGAAGGCGACAACGTTCTTGTTGATGCAAACTTCCCACTTGCTGGTCAAGATTTAACTTTCGAAGTTGAAATCGTTGAAATCCGTGAAGCTTCTGCTGAAGAACTTGAACACGGTCACGTACACGGTGCAGGCGGTCACCACCACTAAGATCCTCTGATCTCAAGTGCAAAAAGGCAAAGTTTTTACTTTGCCTTTTTTTATTTGCTATATTTCATGTAAAGCAAATAATTTATTGAATAAGAATGAAAACTCATACCCTTCTATTAAGTCTATGTCTCATAAATATGTCTTTTCCAGCATACGGATCTAGCGATACTTGTCGCAGTTTCGAATTAAAAAGCGCAAAGCAACTCAATCGCGTCTATCAAAAAGATGAATTCTATATTTTTTATTCGGATAAACAGAAAAGTAGAGACCGCATCCAAAATCTGAACGATACAAACAATAATGCAATTCCTGACTATATCGAAGATATTGCCATCCAAGCAGTCGCATCAAGAGATATCTTTAAACTAGCAGGATTTAGACATCCTCTAAAAAGCCCAAGATATAAGAATGTAAAGGCTATTGCCATATATGTACACGAACTAAAAGGAAATGGGCTCGCCTATGAAAACTCATCTCGAGCGCCAAGTGCCACGAATCTTAAAAATAATCTTTGCTTTATCAGCATTTCTATTTCAAATCAATTAAAAGACTTTCCTGGAAATTATTGGACTACGATCACTCACGAATTATTTCATTTATACCAATATAGCTATGCACAATTTAAAAACGCATGGTACTTGGAAAGTATGGCTAATTGGGCTGAACGTGCACTTAGACGTGATATTACACCGCAAACAACTCAATTACGTGCATTACCCCAAAATGCATTACAAGTTAATGAGCAATTCTTTAATAAAAACTATAATCACATGTGGCGGCGTTTGTTTTTCAAACAACAAAAAGATGCATTCTTAGTCCCCGATGAGCTTCTAAAGAGAACTTATATTGATGGTTCACTGGTATTTAAAGATAATGTTTGGTATGGAACTAAATTTGCAAAACATTTTTTAACCGACCTAGAAAATTCATCCATTAAAATAAGTAACGAAAAAAAATGGAACCCTTATCAATGGAAAGAATCGGATCAAAAGCTAAAGCAATGGAATTGTACAATCTTTAAAACTTATCAAAACAACCTTAAAGAATTTGATAAAAAAGATAATGAAATTAAATCTCTAAATGAAATATCATCAAAATCTATTAATGATTTTTGTTCGTGATAGAAAAAAAGCAGGCCACGGCCTGCTTTTTTAAAATGGATAATTCATTCATACTATTAACGACGTTGGTTATAAATCTGCTGCGCTGCAGGTAGATTTTTACGCATCGCTTCAATACGTTGTGAGTTTGATGGATGCGTTGATAAGAATGATGAACCTCCCGCACCTTCAAGCTTATTCATTTTTTCCCAAAGCGTAATCGCCGCTTGTGGGTTATAACCTGCACGTGCCATTAACATTAAGCCACCTTGGTCTGCACGGCTTTCCAAAGAACGTGAATAAGGCAGACCTATACCAATTTGACTACCCAACTGCGCGGCCGCAGTACCCAATTGACCGACATTATTACCTGCCGCACTTAAACCAATATTCAATGCAAGATCAGTTAAGGCTTGCGCTCCCAATTTACTTTTTGCATGCTCTTCAAGAGCATGGACCATTTCATGTCCCATAACTGCTGCAATTTCTGCATCGGTTAAATTCAGTTTATTGACGATACCTGTATAAAATACAACTTTACCGCCTGGAGCGACAAAGGCATTGACTTGGTCTGATTTCATGACTGCCAATTGCCATTGGAACGCTTGACCCGTTTGGTTCATTTGGTCTGCAAATGGGCGAAGTTTGAGGAATACTGAATTAATTCGTTTATACGTACTTGATGAAGTATCTAACTGATTTTTAGAACGCGCATCCGCCACCATTTTGTTATAACTTTGTGTTGCTTGCGCGTTCAATGTAGCAGTATCCGCTCCTGCCATATCTGCCACTGTCGCACAGCCCGAAATCGTCATTACACCGGCCATACACAGGCTCGTTAGAATTATTTTTTTCATTAAGGATACTCCAGACCATTAAAATATAAGTGAATTTATGGATATTATATTCTTATGGTTTGGAGCTTAAAACGAAGTTATAGCGACTTATAATAGTATTTATGTAATTTTTTTAAGCTGAAAATTGAAGAACCAACCAATAGACTAAACAAACCACATTCAAGCCTAAATAAACTTGCATTAATGGCTTGATTTTTTCTTCTAACTGCACATTTTTTCGCTTAAAAAATAGGACAGCATTTTGTATCAAAACTATAGGTACAAGAATACAGGCAATAATCACCGACAATCCAATCAGGGCTTGATAAATCAATTGTGGATCTTGAGTTTGAGCACGAATGATCATCATGGCAATAGTGGGTGCTCCCCCCATCGCAAATAATAAAGAATAAAAAATGGTCGTCGAAATATTCTTTTGCATCCTGCACTTCTCTTCCTAATTCAAATTGCATTTTAGCAACTCACCACAAAGTGTATAGCGTACTAAAATGCAACTTTAGTCTTGAAAACAGCCGATATTAACGACGTACACTCGAAGGTGTCGCATTTTTATAAAATTACTGCGCTTCTGGCATCATTTTTTGCATGGCAGCAATACGATCATTATTGCTTGGGTGTGTAGACATAAATTTGCTCAGTGCATCATTGCCACTGTTGTCATTCGCATTCATTTTTTTCCACAATGAAATCGCCGCTTCTGGATTGTATCCAGCCTTTGCCATCATCACTAGGCCACCTTTATCCGCGCGACTTTCCAAATTACGTGAATACGGCAAGCCCACACCAAATTGACTACCCAAATCAAGCAAGGTTGCACCATAGCCGCCTGCAGCATTGCCTACATATTGTGAACCGATACTCACCGCAAGATTGGTCAGTGCTGAAGCGCCAATTTTATTTTTTGCATGTTCCTCTAAGGCATGAACCATTTCGTGACCCATGATTGCTGCGACTTCATCATCCGTCAGTTTGAGGGTTTCGACGATTCCTGTATAGAAAACAACTTTCCCGCCGGGTGCAACATAGGCATTGATTTCTTTAGACTTGATCACGGCAACTTTCCAATCAAAAGCCTGACCCGTTTGATTCATCTGATCTGCAAATGGTTTCATTTTCCAGAAAACACGGTTTACTTTTTGATAAGTTGCAGACTTGGTATCGAGCACTTGTTTGGTCTGAGCGTCTTTCAGCATTGCGTTATAAGACTGTGTTGCTTGTAAGTTCAAAGATGCAGAATCAGCACCTGCAAGATCAGCAATCGTGGTACAACCTGATAAAGAAGCTGCTACGGCAAAGCATGCCAAAGATTTTTTATAATTCATCATGATCTCTAGTTATTTATAAAGAGTGTCAAATATATACAAAAAATTGACTGACTCAATATTTTTATGCTTATTTTTTTCAAAATCTTTATTTTTCCATTATTTAAATTTAATATCTGATGTTACCCCGTAAAAATAATTTCACATTTTTTAAATACTTTTAAGTATATTCAACGGAGTCTTACATCTTGGGTTTAAATACAGGGATTAGCCTTCGGCTGGAGGTACACACATGAAACAATGTTTCTCATTAGGCAAAATGAGAAGCGTGCTTCGCAAGGAAACCATCTTGCGGTGCAATGCACCTCACCGACAAAACTCGTTCACTAGTGTCAAATTATTCACAGTATTGCAAAAACATTTTTTGATTAAAAGTTGTCCTGTCTCAAACACTTGCGGATGACCTTACGCGTATCGTTCTTTTCTTTGAATCAAATAGCACTTCGGATGTTACTGCGTATTATTAGCTAATAATACCTGTCGTTTTTTGAATTTTTATGCTTCGCTCTATAAAAAAAGCCCCGCTTTCGCGAGGCTTTTGACATCTTAATTCAACAGCACATTATGCGTCGAATGGATGACGTAATACGATTGTTTCATCACGGTCTGGACCAGTTGAAATGATGTCGATTGGACATTCAATCAATTGCTCTAAACGTTTCACGTAGTTAATTGCATTTTGTGGCAATTGATCTAGTGATTTCGCACCGAAAGTAGACTCAGACCAACCTGGCATAGTTTCATAGATTGGTTTTAAAGTTTCAAATGCAAGCGCATCAGAAGAACCTACACAACCAGAATCAGCTGCTTCGTAACCTACACAGATTTTCACTTCTTCTAAACCATCTAGAACGTCTAGTTTAGTTAAGCAAATACCAGAAAGTGAGTTTACTTCTACTGAACGACGTAGAATTTCAGCATCGAACCAACCACAACGACGTTGACGGCCAGTAGACGCACCAAATTCAGAACCTACAGTACCCAAGTGTTTACCGATTGCATCACCAACATCGTTAGCAGCATCATAAACAAGTTCAGTTGGGAACGGACCAGCACCTACACGAGTTGTGTACGCTTTAGTGATACCCAATACATAGTCAAGGTGTAATGGACCAAGACCAGAACCTGAGCTTACGCCACCAGCAGTTGTGTTTGAAGAAGTAACATACGGATATGTACCGTGGTCAACGTCAAGAAGTGAACCTTGCGCACCTTCAAACATGATTTTCTTACCCGCTTTACGGTAAGCATGAAGTTCGCCAGTAACGTCCATCACCATAGGTTCGATGACTTTACGCCATTCGTCACATAGAGCGATTACATCTTCAACTTTAACGGCTTCAACACCGAAGAATTGAGTCAATTGGAAGTTATGGTATTCAAGAAGCTCTTCAAGTTGAGCTTTAAGATGAGCACCACCACGAACCAAGTCAGCAACACGGATTGCACGACGGGCCACTTTGTCTTCGTATGCAGGACCGATACCACGACCTGTTGTACCAATTTTCGCATTGCCACGTTTTTTCTCACGTGCTTGGTCAAGGGCGATATGGTGTGGAAGGATCAATGGGCAGTTTGGAGAAATACGTAGACGTTCACGTACAGGCACGCCTTCTTTTTCTAAAACTTCCATTTCATGGATTAAAGCTTCAGGTGATAAAACAACACCATTACCAATTAAGCACAATACGTTGTCACGTAAAATACCAGATGGAATGAGGTGTAATACAGTTTTCTTACCACCAACCACAAGTGTATGACCTGCGTTGTGTCCACCTTGATAGCGAACTACCGCAGCCGCTTGATCTGTGAGCAGGTCGACGATCTTACCTTTACCTTCGTCGCCCCATTGGGTACCAAGTACCACAACATTCTTGCCCATAATAGCCTCATTGCATCATGCTGTTAAAATTGGAAAAAACGTGTGTGCCCGCAGGCACATCCGCGATTAAATTTGTTTGATTGTCCACTCGCCATTTGCATTCACCAACTGGTGCGTTGCATACGGTGCTGAGCTTAAATCATCATTACCTAACAATTGAACAACACTGAATCCTTCGGTACGTGCTGCCTCAATTGCCTTTAATAAATCTGCTTCGATGCCTTTTGGTGCAACCAAAACTTGGCTTTTCTGAACTTGACCTGCAGTTAATGCATATAGGTCACAAGAAAAACCTGTAGCTGGACGCGCACGACCGAAGTGTTCACCAATACCGTCATAGCGACCGCCTTGAGCCAATGGCGCAGCACGGTTTGGCGCATATACGGCATACATTAAACCAGTGTGATAGTGATATGAACGAAGTTCAACCACATCAATACCAATGTGTAAGTCTGGCCAACGGGCTTGGATTGCCGCTTGAGTCGATTTCACTGCATCAAAAGCCAGTTTAAATGCTTCGTTATTTAAAACTTCAGCACTTAAATTTGCTTGTAACGCATCTAAATCACTTGCAAAACGACCTAAAGTATAAAAGTCAGCACCATTTGGAATGCTTTGTGTGAATTCAGCAAGTTCAGGTAGAGCTTTACGTTGATACAAGTCAGATAACTGACGTTCAACTGCTTTGCTCAAGCCAGCTTGTTTCACCATGCTGCGGAATAAACCGACATGCCCTAAATCAAGATGGATACCATCTGCATGACCTGCTTTAGCAAGCAAGTTGATCATGACATCAATCAGTTCAACGTCAGCATCAATGCTGTCTGAACCAAATAATTCAGCACCTAACTGTAAAGGTGCACGTGTGGTATTAAAACCCTGTGGCTTAGTATGTAGTACTGTACCAGCGTAGCAATAACGAGCTACACCTTCGACAGGATGTACATGCGCATCAATACGAGCCACTTGTGGTGTCATATCGGCACGCACACCAAGCAAACGACCTGAAAGTTGGTCGATCACTTTAAAAGTGGCTAAGTCTAAATCTTGATTCGATTCTGAAAGAGAAGATAGAGATTCGATGTATTCAATGAATGGCGTGTACACCAACTGATAACCTCGAGATGCGAGGAAATCTAATGCTTCACGACGCAAAGATTCAATCACTTGCGCCTGTTCTGGCAGTACATCAGCTACACCATCAGGTAATAACCATGTCTCTGAAATGGGCATGTTGTAAACCTAAATTCTTGTCAGCGCGGAACAAATCCGCATAAAAAAATCGGGAGCACACCCGATTTCTCCTAGTTTAGCACGATAGTTTTACGCTTGCACACGACTTTTTCATAAAAGATGCTTCAGCATTTATTACTTCATCTACAGCTTTAACTTTTACAACTAAATCCATGTTTATGCTTATATTTTAAAATCCTGTGAACGTTATTTTTTTAACCATTTGATAAAAAATAATAAGCGTCCTACTTTCTATAGATGAAGTTTTAAACAAAGTTATAAATATGATCAGGCTCAATAACTTAATTTAAGACTCGAACATCAATCCAAAGGAAGTGCTGTAGTTTGTTTAACAGCCTGTAACGGTATCTCTGTTTTTACATTTTGCACACTGGCGATCTGCGTTAAATGATGAATCTGAAACTTTCGATAGGCTTCTAAATCTGCCACGACGATACGTAAGAAAAAGTCACAATCCCCTGCCATGAGTTGACATTCAACCACTTCAGGCATCGTTTGAATCGCTGCAACAAAATCATTCACGGTTTTTGCATCTTGACCTTTTAGCCAAATCCGAGCAAATACCGTTAAACTTAAATTCAATTTTGACTGGTTCAGTAAGGCGACATATTTTTCAATATAGCCTTCATCTTCTAGTTGCTTGACCCGTCTCAAACATGGCGAAGGCGATAAACCAACAAGTTGGGCCAATTCATTATTTTGTAGTTTTCCATTTTGCTGTAATGCTTGCAAAATGCGTTTATCTATCTGATCCATCAATAAAGGCACTAAATTTCACAATAATCTTTATTTTAGCAATTTCATTGCACAATAAAAGCAATCTTTCACAAAACAGCTGCCAAATGCTGCTCAGATATCCATAAAATATTGCTTTCGATCTCGCTTCATGGAAAACGTCATGTTGATGTTTAGACAAAGTACACTCAATCATACCCATTCAGAGCATTCTATTGAGTTTAAACGAGGTCTAAAAACATCTATTCCAATGCTGCTGGGCATTATTCCTTTTGCATTAGTTCTGGGTGCTCAGGCAACACATAAAGGCTTTTCTAGTTTAGAAGTTCCGCTTTTGACTGGTCTTAACTTTGCAGGTGGTTCTGAATTTGCCATTTTGCAAGTTTGGACCAATCCCCCTAATATTCTCATGCTGATGTTTATTACGTTTTTAGTGAATAGTCGGCACCTATTAATGGGGGCGAGCCTTGTCCCGTATTTACGACATCTCCCGAATCGCACGGTTTATACCGCTTTATTTTTTATGTGCGATGAAAGTTGGGCCGTAGGTTTGGCCGATGCGCAAAAAAAATCTAATGCTTTGGGAATTCAGCGCGCCTTTAGTTTAATGTTCTATGCAGGCTTATGCTGTGCTCTATATTTGATGTGGGTCGGCTTTACCACTTTAGGAGCAATGATCGGACCGATACTTGGCGATATTAGTCGACTTGGTTTTGATATGGCCTTCCCTGCTGTATTTCTTGTTTTACTACGTGGCATGTGGAAAGGCTTTAAAGCGGCACGTCCATGGCTGGTCAGTTTGATTGCCGCATCTCTGGCTTATTTGTATCTCCCTGCGGGCTGGTATGTTCCGATTGGCGCAGTTACGGGTATTGCTTCTGCATTTTTCCTAATTGGAGATGATGTATGATCCACTCTAGCACCCTGATCGCGATTCTATTTATTGCCTTAACCACTTACCTGACCCGTATCTTGGGTTATGTGTTACTGAAAAACCGTAGCCTCACCAACAAACAACGTCAAATTATGGAAGTTGTTCCCGGCTGTGTGTTGATCTCAGTGATCGCGCCTTATTTTGTTAAAGATAATCCTGCTGATTTGATCGTGATGGCCATTACCCTATTTGCAGCATCACGTTTTTCATTATTGCCTACCGTTGTGATTAGCATGCTTTCAGCAGCCGTGTTAAGACAAATTTTGATTTAGTCCCATACGATCATATGTTGAAAAACGCGTGAACTACGATTTGAACCCAATGACAATAAATATTGAGAATCATCTTATTGGATAAAAAAATACCCATACCTTGAGATTACATGCTTCATGCAGATATCGAGCTATGGGCAGTCTTCTTTATCTTTCGATTAGCTTTGATCGGTTTTGACAACTTTTGCCAAAATGTTCACCAATTCTGCATTTTGCAATTCAACTTGCTGTAATTTGTGAGTGGTTTGATCTAATACTTCTTGCTGGATATGCATTTTCTTTGCAAGGTCTTGCATAATTTCCAAGGTCTTTTTCAGGTTGGCTTCTAGATGCACCACTTTTTCCTCGAGTGGCAAGGTTTCATGCGCGGTAGATTGCGATACGTCACGATTAAACTGTAGCCAAATTAAAAATATAACCGCCAGCGCCAATAATAAAATAAATCCCCAAAGTAACATCAACATCATGCTCAATACTCTTTATATATTTCTTTGACTTTCATCTTAAACAATAAATCGGCTGTGCTTGAATATTTTTTAAAGTTTTTCAATATTTTCGAGATACATCAACGTCATTACGCATGATTTTTCATCTAATTTTAAAAAATAAAAAACACCTACAAGCTAGTAGATGTTTTCTATATTGGATAAGTTTGAATTTTTATAAAGAGTGAAAACTTTCACATAAATCGAGCAAGCGGTTCGCATAGCCCCATTCATTGTCATACCATGCGAAAACTTTTGCTTGCTTTCCTACCACCATGGTTTGATTCAAATCGACAATCAATGAATAAGGTGAATGATTAAAATCACTTGAGACCAAGGGCTCATCGGTTACTGACATAATTTCATGATAATCAAAACGTGCAGCTTTGCTTAACACTGCATTTAACTCATGCTTGGTGATAACTGATTGAGACACAAAACTTAAATCGATTGCAGCAACATTGATAGTCGGCACACGAATCGAATAGCCATCGATTCGATCTTCCATTTTCGGCATGACCCGTTTCAACGCACCCAGAGCTGAAGAGGTCGTTGGAATAATATTTTGACCTGAAGCTCGCGCACGACGTAAGTCACGATGTGCATGATCCAATACAGACTGATCCGCAGTCACAGCATGAATTTCTGTCATGAGTGCTGTGTCTATACCAAAGGCATCATCAATAATTTTGACTAAAGGCACCAAAGCCTGCGTGGTACACGACACACTCGAAATAATTTGATCCGTCGCTTTGACTTCATGATGATTAACACCATACACAATCGCAGCATCAACACTGTCAAACGGCGCCGCACCAATAATCACACGTTTGGCACCTGCACCAATATGTTGTGTGGCTGCCTCTCGCGATCTAAATAAACCTGTGCATTCGAGTACCACATCGACATTCAGTTGCTGCCAAGGCAAAAGACTCGGCTGTGCTTCATTTAAAACTTGCACTTTGAGATGCGCTTGAGCACAAGAGATATCTAGAAAAATAGCGCCATCTTGTTCAAGAATTTCGACTTGGCCTGCAAAACGACCATGCGTGGTGTCATATTTAAACAAATGCACCATGGTTTCCACATCAGCGACATCATTTATGGCAACAATTTCATAATGAAATTCTTTTGGATTTTCAAACCAAGCGCGTAATACATTGCGTCCGATTCGACCAAATCCATTAATTGCCACTCGCTGCATGACTTACCCTTCATTTTAAAACAGTTATAAAGCGCTTATATATTAAAGGATTTCAACAATAATTCGTAATCATTAATTCTCTTAATACTTATTAAAATGGGTGTTGAGTGAAAATATTCAAAATAGCTTTTCGACTTTATAATGAAGAAAAATATTCTATAGACTATAAATCACAATGATGAAGCAAACACTACAACCATTTTATTTGTTCTGGCAAAAGCTTAAACCTACAAAGCTCTTTTACGCTTCCATCTCAATATTTTTGATATTTTTATTAGGTTCAACCGAGACTACAGCGCAAATATATCAACACTGTTCATCAGCGGAGATACAAAAATTACAACGCCTATTCTCAGACGATAATTCCTCCAATGCCAATGAACCTGTATTTCAGGACTGCATTCAACTTCAGCATAGTCGTCGATTATTAGCCCTTTCTAGTAATGCGACTGACGTGATTCAGGACAATGCGGGCAATTATGATCTAAAGCTTTATCTTATAGATAAAGGCACATTTCAAGTACTAAAAGTATTTAAGTCACCTAAAGGCATTGTGCCTACGACACGTTTAGATAATGTTCAATTTGATCTCACTCCCTATGCAAAAGATCAGGACTTGGTGGGTATTGCTTTAAAACAATCGCACATAGGCGGTATTCATTCATCAAGACGATTGCTTTACCTTTATGCCATTCAAACTGATTCAAAAATTTTAGCTGTCTTAAATGGACTAATGACCAACTACAACAGCAGTACACAAAGTGCTTGTGATGACTGGAATACTGAAGAATTGAAGCGCACCTTACACATCAGCAATCAAACCCATAAGGGCTTCCCTATTTTCTTAATCAAAGAGTCGAGCATTAGCAGCCATTACAATCACAAAAACTGCAAAGCGTCCGCTGAACTTGACCAAGGTCGTTATCAGCTCAAATTTAATGGCAAGGAATACCCCATTCAACACATAAAAAAGACAGATCCTGACTTATAAGCTGATTAATTCACGCCTTTAAAATTTGAAAATGCGTTTAGGATTTAAGTAAAATTTCATCTTAAATTTATAAATAAACCAAAGTACCATTGAGTAAAAACTGCCAAAATTTTCACAACCATAATGAAAATGAATCAATTCAAATGAATTATATAAAAAGTCATATAGTTCATTGAAAATCATTGGTCACTACACCTTTTTCCGTTATAATTTAGCGTTTTTAAATTTTATGTCAGCATCTCAAGCCAGCTTTAAAATTTTGTAAGACTTGCTTGATAGGCTATTACCAAATCGAAATTAGGAGAGACTTGGTTGTGAGTACTCGTTTTATGACATCAGCTGAAATTCGCGAAGCTTTTTTAAGCTACTTTGAATCGCAAGGGCATACACGTGTCGCGTCGAGTTCTCTGGTACCTGCCAACGACCCAACACTATTGTTCACAAATGCTGGTATGAACCAGTTTAAAGACTGCTTCCTCGGTCTTGAAAAACGTGACTACGTTCGTGCTACATCTTCACAAAAATGTGTCCGTGCCGGCGGTAAACACAACGACCTAGACAACGTTGGTTATACAGCACGTCACCACACGTTCTTTGAAATGTTGGGTAACTTCTCATTTGGTGACTACTTCAAACGTGATGCCATCACATTTGCTTGGGATTTCTTAACCAACGAAAAATGGTTAGGTCTGCCAAAAGATAAACTATATGCCACTGTTTACCATACAGATGACGAAGCATTTGATATCTGGAACAAAGAAATTGGTCTAGACGCTTCACGAATTATCCGTATCGGTGACAATAAAGGCGAAAAATACGCTTCAGATAACTTCTGGGCAATGGGCGATACAGGTCCTTGCGGTCCATGTTCAGAAATCTTCTTTGACCATGGCGACCACATTTGGGGCGGCTTACCGGGCACTCCTGAAGAAGATGGCGACCGTTTCATCGAAATTTGGAACAACGTATTCATGCAGTTCAACCGTACTGCTGATGGCGTACTGCATGAACTTCCAGCGCCGTCTGTAGATACAGGTATGGGCCTTGAGCGTATTTCTGCTGTTTTACAGCATGTAAACTCAAACTACGAAATTGACCTATTCCAAAACCTACTTAAAGCTGCTGCTGAAATCATTGGTTTAGATACCACTGAACTTGAAGCAAAAGCACAAGCAGAAAACAAACCAGTTGAATACCCTGCTTCACTTAAAGTTGTGGCTGACCATGCACGTTCTTGCTGCTTCTTGATTGCAGACGGTGTTAACCCGTCTAACGAAGGCCGTGGCTATGTACTTCGCCGTATTATCCGTCGTGCAGTACGTCATGGTAACAAATTGGGTGCAACAGGTTCATTCTTCCATAAAATGTTGCAGCCGCTGATCGACGTGATGGGCGCTGCTTATCCTGAGCTTGCTGCACAGCAAGCACGTATCGAAGCACAGCTTTTGAAAGAAGAAGAACAATTCGCAAAAACTTTAGAGCAAGGTTTGAAATTGCTTGAAGGCGAATTGGCTCAACTTAAAGGTTCAGTGATTCCAGGCGAAACTGTATTTAAACTTTACGATACTTACGGCTTCCCGACTGACTTAACAGCAGACATTGCACGTGAACGTGATTTAACGATTGATGAAGCTGGTTTCGAAGTCGAAATGGCGGCTCAACGTCAACGTGCACGTGATGCTGGTAAATTTGCTGTCGACTACAACTCAATTGTGAAAGTTGAAGGCGAGACTCAATTTGACGGCTATGACGCAACTCAAGGCCAAGGTCAAATTGTTGCAATCTACAAAGACGGCGAACAAGTTGATGAAGTTTTTGAAGGTGACGAAGCACTAATCGTTCTAAACCAAACTCCGTTCTATGCAGAAAGTGGCGGTCAAGTTGGCGATACAGGTATCTTCAAAAACGAAACTGGTATTTTTGAAGTTCAAGACACCAAAAAATCAGGCGGCGCATTTGTACACCAAGGCATCGTGACCATGGGTAACTTAAAAGCGGCTCAAGCGGTTGAAGCGATTGTTAAAGCAGATATCCGTGCAGCAACATCGCGCAACCACTCTGCGACTCACCTGTTGCATGCAGCGCTGCGCCAAGTTTTGGGTACGCACGTACAGCAAAAAGGCTCATTGGTTGCCAGCGAACTTTTACGTTTTGACTTTGCCAATGATCAGCCTGTTTCATTTGAACAGCTTCAAGAAATTGAACGCATTGTCAATGCCGAAGTGATTGCCAATACGGCTGTTTCAACTGAACTTTTAGACATCGATGCTGCTAAAGAAAAAGGCGCGATGATGTTGTTCGGTGAGAAATACGGTGACGAAGTACGTGTACTTTCAATGGGTACAACCAAAGATGAGAAAAACTTCTCTATCGAACTTTGTGGCGGTATTCACGTAAAACGCACAGGCGACATCGGCCTATTTAAGATCACTTCTGAAGGCGGTGTTGCTGCAGGCGTACGCCGTATTGAAGCCGTTACAGGCACTAAAGCTGTTGAAGCTGCGCAAAAAGCTGATCGTGACATTCATGCAATTAATGACTTGCTGAAAGCGCAAAAAGATCAAACTTTAGAAAAAGTTGAAGCTTTATCTCACACTGCGTCTAGCCTGCAAAAACAAATTGAACAATTGAACCAAAAATTAGCAAGCTTCCAAGCAGCTGAGTTATTAAGTCAAGTTCAAGAGATTGCTGGCCGCAAAACATTAATCACTACCGTTCAAGGTGTAGATGCGAAATCACTTCGCAACTTGCACGATGGTGTGAAATCTAAGTTAGACAATGCTGTGATCGTGATCGCAGCGGTTGATGCCGACAAAGTGAGCCTCATTACTTCGGTTGCTAAAGAATACACTGCTGCTGTAAAAGCAGGTGACATCATCAAACACCTTGGTCAAGAACTTGGCGGTAAAGGTGGTGGTAAACCTGATATGGCTCAAGGTGGTGCGCCTTATAGCGACAAACTTGAAGCAGTAATGACTGACCTCGTTGCATGGTTAGCTGCAAAATAAGACCAAAAGTCCTATAGCTCAAAGTGACTCACCTCCTTTGAGCAAATCAACAGGTTTAAGCAGTGTGTTTTTTAATGCTGGATCCTGCTTAAACACTGTTGATGCGTGAAAGCGCAAACTCAATCATCATGTTGAAACCAATATTCAACCTCTGGCTAAATGATGAAAATGGAGTCTAAAAGGCTGGGTTCATGTGAATCCCCTGCAGACACAAAGTATCTATTTGAACTCCTCCTACCTTGGAGTTCATAAGCTACGTGGTATATTAAAATCGCGCCGAAGTGCGGTCTTAAAATATGTGTAAGTGCTTTAAGTCTTTAGACTTATTTACTTGGTAAGGATAGTTATGGCATTAATCGTTCAAAAATATGGCGGTACCTCAATGGGTACTCCAGAGCGCATTTTAAATGTTGCTCGTCGTGTAAAGCGTTGGCATGATCACGGTCACAAAGTTGTGGTTGTTGTATCTGCAATGAGTGGCGAAACCAATCGTCTACTTGCTTTAGCGAAAGCCATTACCGAAACCCCTGATCCACGCGAATTAGACCAAATGGTGTCTACGGGTGAACAGGTAACGATTTCTATGTTAGCAATGGCACTTAACTCTATTGGTGTTGAAGCTAAATCACTTACAGGTCGTCAAGTCGGTATTAAAACCGACAGCGCATTTACCAAGGCGCGTATTGAAGCGATTGATACGGATGTATTGACTTCAAACCTTGACGCTGGACGTGTCATTGTAGTGGCAGGTTTCCAAGGCTTTGATGCCGAAGGTAACACTACGACTCTAGGTCGTGGTGGTTCTGACACTTCAGGTGTTGCATTGGCAGCTGCACTTAAAGCTGATGAATGTCAGATTTACACAGACGTTGATGGTGTTTACACCACTGACCCTCGTGTCGCTCCAAAAGCGAAAAAAGTTGATCGTATTTCTTTTGAAGAAATGCTTGAAATGGCATCACTTGGTTCTAAAGTCCTTCAAATTCGCTCTGTAGAATTTGCCGGTAAATACCAAGTGCCTTTACGCGTATTATCAAGTTTTGATAATGACGATGATGGCGCATTCGACGAAAACTTTAAACAAAACGTCGGGACACTAATCACCACTGAAGCGGAAGACAACATGGAACAACCAATCATCTCAGGTATCGCGTTCAACCGTGATGAAGCTAAATTAACTATTCTTGGTGTACCGGATAAACCAGGTATCGCTTCAAACATCCTTTCACCAATTGGTGATGCCAATGTTGAAGTGGATATGATTATCCAAAACGTGGAAGAAGACGGTACAACTGATTTCACTTTTACAGTTAACCGTGGTGAATTACCAAAAGCGAAAGCTATTCTTGAAGCGACTGCACAAGAAATTGGTGCACGTGAAGTTGCAACTCGCGCAGACATCGTTAAAGTATCGATTGTTGGTGTTGGTATGCGTTCACACGCTGGTGTAGCAAGCAAAATGTTTACTGCTCTTGCAAAAGAAGGCATTAACATTTTGATGATCTCGACTTCTGAAATCAAAATTTCAGTGATTATCGATGAGAAATACTTAGAGCTTGCTGTACGTGCTCTACACACTGCATTCGGTCTAGACCGTGAAACAGGTGAATCAAGCGCGCGTGCTTAATTAACCTTGCTGTGTGTCAAAATTTGTCATTGTTAGACAGATTTTGAAAAACATCGTAAAAATTCAGAGCCACTATAGTTTTTTTTATAGTGGCTCTGTTATATTAAACCTGAGGATTTTAAAATTTACTCAGTTTGCGACTGTCACAATGATTGTTTCAGATGCACTGCTAAATTTTTTTGCTTTTACAAGTTATGAATTTTACATAACAGATCATTTGCAGGTTTTGCATTTTGCAAGGAGAGAAACATGCTGATTCTGACTCGTCGTGTCGGAGAAACATTAATGATTGGAGACCAAGTTAGCGTGACTGTACTTGGTGTTAAAGGTAATCAGGTTCGTATTGGCGTGAATGCTCCAAAAGAAGTATCTGTTCATCGTGAAGAAATTTACCAACGAATTCAACATGAACGCGCAATGCACGAACATCTCCAAAACATTGATCAAGAATATCAGCCATCTTTTGAAGAAACTGATTATTCACAAAACAACTATAATCGCTAAGATTTAAGTTGTTAAATGATAAAGCGGCTCATTAGGCCGCTTTAAATTTATCTAGAACATGCGTTTACTATATAAGTTCAACTGAGCTTAATTACTGCCCTTCTAGAACTTTACGTACGGGGCCAAAACTGCGGCGATGTTCATCAATCACCCCATACTGTGCAATCGCTTCGAAGTGCGCTTTGGTTGGATAGCCCTTGTGTTTCGCAAAACCATACTGTGGATATTTTGCATCCAGTTCAACCATTTCGTGGTCTCGAGTCACTTTTGCCAAAATACTCGCAGCCGAAATCTCTGGATGAATCGCATCACCGCCCACGATTGCATCACAGCTCATTGCTAAACCGGTTGGGACTTTATTACCATCGACCAACACGTGTTCTGGCTGTACATTGAGTTTTTCCACTGCACGACGCATCGCAAGTAACGATGCTTGCAAAATATTGATCTCATCAATTTCTTGTGCAGAACTTTCAGCAATCGCCCAAGCCAAGGCTTTTTCTTGAATCTCAATAAATAACTTTTCACGTTTTTTTTCAGTGAGTTTTTTAGAATCGTTTAAACCTTCAATCGGGTTATTTGGATCTAAAATGACAGCTGCCGCAACAACCGAACCCACCAATGGACCGCGACCCGCTTCATCTGCACCAGCAATTTTCATATATCTCTCACTCAAAAATAAAATACGACCCTTAATTTGGATTTGCTGATACTCAGCTATACCAATGTCTGGGTCGTATAAAATGTTCTAAATCTTAGTTTTTAAATGTTTCAATCACGCAAGCATTTAAAGTATTTGTCACGATTTTAGACGCAAGATTTGCTTGTGAAGTTTTATCCATTGCTGCTACAACCAAATCCGTTGCAGTCACGCTAGTTGTCGCTTTCTCGCCTACACATGAACACACTTCAGTTTGTAGTTCAGATTTTTGAGTTTCTGTTAATAGTTTTGAACCAGTTTTCCAGTAGCTGTTGTTATTTAGCTCAGTCACGCATTTCGCTTGAACACCCACTTTAACCGCCATCATTGCCAAGCTGTTTGCTGAAGTTGTACCTGTAGAGGTACTTGTACCTGTTGTACCAGTCGCAGCACATGCAGAAAGAACAAGCGCTAATGGTGCTAGAATAGCAACTAATTTTTTCACGAATATTTCCTTTGTTCTGTTAATTAACGCGCATATTGTGCCCCAAATCACACACCATCTGATATGACTATTTAAAATAAATTCGGTAACTGTAGATCTCTTTCATAAATCAAAAAACGATCTTCTTTTTGGTTAATATTAGCACTCCGGATTTCTTAGCATTCGTGCATAATCTGCGGATGAAATACATCGATTCAAACAAGCTTTCTGATCCTCAGTTCAAGCGATACACAGGCATCTCATGGTCAACTTTCTATTTGATGGTTGA
>NZ_VOZS01000033.1:0-19648 GCF_013419675.1 Acinetobacter sp. YH12069
AAATGCCTTTGTGCACTGGAAAATGGGATGTTTACCATCGGTTGGATAATGGGAGCCGGATGAGCTGAGAGGTTCACGTCCGGTTCTGCGAGGGGCTAAGGGTGAGATTCCTTTGGTCTACTCACCCGATTCCAGCCGCACAGCCGATTCGCACACGCAACGGCTATCCTATTCGCAATGGTAGTCCGTGCAAAATTTACTTAAAACAAGCGGAGCACTCCCTGGTTATTAAGAATAAAAACCTGAGCGCAATTCTTGTTGAGATGAACAATAAGGGGATCTCATCAAGCATGCTTGTTCGCCCAAATGGGCAATCAGTTGAAACAAGTCTGACTAATATTGATGAGGAATTAAACAACAAACAGCAACAGATTGATGAAAAACCAAGTCAGCAATATGTTGATGAAGAACTTGATTTAAAAGCGCCCAAAGAAACTACTTATACAAAAACTGAAGTTGATACTGCTTTGTCTACTAAAGCACCTCAATCAAACACATACACAAAGGCTGAAGTAGATACTACGTTTGCTGCTTATGCGGGTGGCAGAAAGGCCTATACAACCCTTGCTTTAGCACAAGCAGATCAAGCTAATTTGACTGTAAATACTGCTATTGAAGTCACCAACGATGGTGCAAACAACGGCACATACCAGTGGAACGGCACAACCCTAACCAAGAGTGCTTATGATCCACTGACACAATCAAAAGATTACGTCAAAAATACTGGATTTGCGAACGTGGTAGGTGCATCGGTAGCAAACATAAACTACACCACGTCAGACAGAAAGCTAAATTTTACAAATACTCTTTTTATTGAAACAGCTACAACGCGCTATCAACTCGTTACACCTCAGTCCGTTGACTTACCTGCAAACACACCATACCGATTGCAGATCAATACGACCACGAAAAATATTTCCGCAGTGCCTTATGACCAACAAATTATTGAAGGCGAGTTGATTTTAGGATTTGTCACAGCATCTAGCACAACTTTAAAAACTGTAGATTTTGCTTATGCGGTTAATGGAATTGTGCAAGACGCTTTAGTTTTGGCTAAAGAATACACAGGTAATGTCGGCTGGGCAAAATTAACACCACTTACTGAGTCGAATATTAATTTTGATACATCGCTGAATCAGCTACAGTTCAGCAATACGATTTGGATTGCAACAGGAACACAAAACTTTCAATTAACCGTTCCTCAAAACTTATCTATTGCGACAACAGGTATTTATCGTATTGAACTAAACACAACAACCAAACTGCTGTCAGTTGTTCCGTACACAAACGCACGAACAGATGGAAACCTTGTTGTTGCAATTGTTAGAAAGACTGCATCAGGTTTGGAGTCTTATGACTTAGGTAAATTCACCACAAATGGAGTTTATGTAAACCCCAACTTTATAGATACTCAAAAAGCAGATCTACAGTCAGGAACCTTAAGTTACAGTATCTCAGGGAAAACCCTAACCATGGGTAGTGATTCATGGGCGTACACAAGCACAGGAAAAGTTCTAGCTAAAGCAGGGACTTATACAGTGCCCTCAACTACTGGCTTGTATTATGTGCTGCTCAACAAGACAACACTGGAGATGGAAGTGTATGGTTCTTCAGCGTATCTGCCACTGTTAAATGCCAGAACTCACTATTTATTATTTTCAATCGAAAATAACAGTGGTGTAACTTATGGTTATACAGGCAAACTAACAGTTACTGGCGGGTCGGTAGCAGACCCATTAAACAAGACTAACTTCTCGCTGATTATTACAACCGAAACAGGTCTTAATTTTGATTTTGAGAACAACAAGATTGTTATCTCGGAACCGCTTTGGATGCCGTACCCAGCCGCAGGTACACCTTATCGTATTCAAATCCCTAACCAAGAGATAGCACTAGACCCTGATCGTGCTAAAGGCTCTTATTTCACGATGATCACGGTCAACCCAAACAACTCAAGCATCGTGCTTCACGATCAAGTTGCCTATGATGTACCAAAGGATCATATTGTTATTGGGGCGTACCGTGAAAAAGATATGTTGTTTTACGGATTGCGTCATTTCAGCATTAATGGGAAGCCGTACATTGCACCACCAAAAATTCGACCTTGCTTCGGGTGGAGCGCCCAAAACCCAGTTGATTTAGGTGTGACAGATAGTTTTACACCGAGCGATGCTGTGAATCTTGGAAATCTAACAAGTACGATTGTTTACGGCTGGTTTGATGATTTGATGTCGCAGCATCCTGAATACATAACCCGAACATATCATGGTGATGATGCAAGCGGATTGTATCCTGTTTACTCGTATAAATTTAAACCCAAAAAGCCGAGTCTAGCAGTGTCAACTGTAGATACTAAAATTCCGAAGACGATGCTGATTACACTACATAGCGAAAAGATGAACCAAGTTGGTTTATACATTTTCATGCGGGAAATTTGCAATAATTGGACAAATAGCGAAGCATTGGCAAGTATGCGTCACGGCATGGAATTTGTTGTTATGCCGTTGGTTAATCCTTGGGGTTTGAATCATGGTTCACGTCCCAATTCTAGGCAAGTAGATATTAACCGTAATTTCCCAGTTGGGTGGCAATTGCTTGGTGTTCCAGGTGATTCTACTTACTCAGGCCCTAATGCACTATCCGAACCTGAAACACAGTATGCGTGGCAAGTAATTCAAGATGAAAAGCCCGATATTTACATTGATATTCACTCTTACGGAGTTTGGAATGATGAGGGTCGTTCAATATGGATGCCGACATTAAATGAGAAAGCTCGTGTTGCTTCTACAGCATCTATCTTAAAGTTGTATGCACAATACAAGAAAAAATATCCTTGGATTGTTGATGTGGATAAATTTGCCAACGTGAGCAATGATGCAATTGTTGGAGGTGGTGTTTCTGCAAAGTCAGGCACAAGCTTCGGTGCTGTTGGTGGTACTTTTGAAACAGCATGGAACTTAAAGAATGAGCCTACCGGATTAACTGGTCATCCAACTGCAGTCAACTTAACAGCAGATCTAATCGGTACTTATATTCTTCAGTGTTTGGCTGTGATTATTGATAGTGACTAAAAGAGTAAACAATTTTTACTCCCGATCTACTTATAGATCGGGAGTATATTTTTCAGTTTAATTTTTTTCAAATATTTGCTTCATAAGAGGTATTAATTTGTCAGCCCCATATATATTCAAATGATGACCATCATAATATAAAGGTCGATTATCAATATCAGCAAAACATTTGTCGGAATCACAGAATTTTGATAAAGGATTCAAAATGGTTATACCACACCTTTTGGATGCAATATTTTGAGCTTCCCAAGCTTTTTTAGAGTATTTGAAATAATCATCTAAAGTTATAGAGACTCTCTCATGATTTCCGATGATCGCTCTGTGTAGCATTGTTTTTGGAACATTTTTATATATTGGGATCGGTCGCATAATAGTTACAGGGTTGCTTTCTGAAAATTCACATATAGTATTTATGTACGACTCTGATAGAGATTTTTTAGAATTTGATAAGATGCCATCTTTAGGTACAAAAAAATTATTTTTTTCTTCTAAATCCAAAACATCCAATCTGTTAACAATTAAAATTGGGACACCTTTATACTTATCTTTCGACTTAAGCATATATTCAATAAACTCAGCACATTTGAAGTCTTGAGCATCATTTCTGCGTAACCCAGACATAGTTGGACATGAACTATAAGTCCAGTGCAAAACAGATTTGTTATTAGGAAGAGCTTTTTCCGCTGATCTAACAATTGATTCTGCATGACTATCTCCTATAACAATTAACCCTACATCACCTTTGCCATATGTACAGTTTGGTATTTTCAAACCGGAATTGATGTGGCAAGAAGCTCTCATTGGGTTTTTATCAAATTCAGCATTGATAATTTTTTGTAATTCTGGAATACCGTTGAATCTTTGAGGGATGCCATTTTTAATAAAAATTAAAGTGAAGATAATTACAGGAATAGCAATATAGAGAAACGTAACAGCGTAACCTTTAATTAAACTTAGATTCGATAAAAATTTACGAGAAGGGTTTTCTATGTATTTGTATGATAGCCATCCTAAAGTGACTGAGAGAAGAATTGCACCTATAATCCATAGCATATTATTTGTTTTTTCTAAATAGTTTAAATAGAAAACTAATGGCCAGTGCCACAGATAAATTGAATATGATGTATTACCAAGAAATTGTGCAATTTTATTATTGGTTAATATTGAGTTTTGGTTAGATGCCAATAATATTAAGAAAGCACCCAATACTGGCAAGATCGCATTGTATGAGGGCCATGGTGTGGAGCCAGTAAATGAAATAACTGATATCGTAATCAATCCGAATCCAACCAATTCAATTAAGGTTGAATGCTTTTGAGTTAAGCTGGTTTTGCTGAAAAATAAAAATATTAAACCACCTGCGAGCATTTCCCAAGCACGTGTTGGTAAGAGGAAGAATGATGCAGTCGCCATTTTTGGAGTTAAATAGATAGCCAGCATTAAGGAGGTTGCGAATAATCCAGTAAAGGCAATTTTTATAGCATTTTTATTTTGCTTGATGCGGTAAACAATGAATAAGAATATAGGTAATAAGATATAGAACTGCCATTCAACCGAGAGAGACCAAGTATGCAACAGTAATTTTTCATGAGAAGCTGCATCAAAATAACCAGCTTCCTTAAAGTATTGGATATTTGAAATAAAACCTAAGCTGGTTATGGCGTGTTTTGCGTAGTCCTTGAGTTCTTGTGGTGTTAGGGTGAACCATCCAACTAACCCGACTACAGAGCATAAGACAAACAAGGCTGGAATTATTCGGTTTGCGCGTGAAAGATAGAATTTTAGAAAGTTAAAAGTTCTATTTTCTAAACCCTTAAAAATAATACTTGTCATTAAGAAACCTGAAATGACAAAGAAAACATCTACACCAATAAAGCCACCAGCAAAGCCAAAAACTCCAAAGTGGAATAATACAACCAGTGCAACTGCGTAGGCTCTTAATCCATTAATATCGTATCTAAATTTTTGACTCATAATATGTTGTATTTTTCTATAAAAAAATCGAATCAATTTTATAGACTAACCGATAAAAGTTAAATGACTTTTACTACCCAACAAACCACCTTCGACCCTGATTTTTAATTAAGCCAGGGTTTTTTAATGTCTAAAATTAGGGGGCGCAATGCCAAATGACTACACAACCGATCCACCAGTAGCAACAGCAGGGCAGCTTCTTGCCATCTCAGACAAGATTAATGATCTTGGAAAAAGTATGGATAAGCTCGCTGAAATGCCCCAAAAGCTCGACCGTATGAATATGCAGTTAGAGCAACTCAATAAGGAGCATCAACAGACTCGCAATGACTTATCTCAAACTCGTGACAATCTGCAAGAAGATTTAGATCGAGCAAAGTCAAACTTCAAAAGTGAGATTAAGCAACTCAGGAATGAAGTTGAGCCAAGATTTAAGGAGGTGGATTCACAGATCAGAGTGTTACATGAAAGTAAAACCAAAATCGATAGCATTACCAACCTTGTGCGCTTTGGGGGCATTTTTTTGGCTGGCTTGCTTGCAGTCGCATGGAATACTCAAACAAGCAAAACAGACACAGTAAATACCCAAGCTACGACCAACGCTCAAAGCATTCAGGTTCTTGAAAAACAATCTGACCAACTCTTAAGAACGGTTGAAGAAATCCGCAACAAAATTTATGAACGAAATATGAGAGAGGAAAAATGAAACTGATTGATAACTGGAAGCAGGCTTGGAAACTCAAGTCAGTACAAGTGGGCGCATTTAGCGCCTTTTTTTATGCCTTGATTTTATTCTCAGAGCAGTTTTTAAATATCTGGAATGTTATTCCACAGGAACTAAAAAACAAGATTCCTGAAAACATTGCAGAGTGGGTTGGTATCTTTATTGGTGTAGCCACAGTGCTTGCACGTCTGAAAAAGCAGCCTGAACTACACAATGTAAATCAATTTGTGACAATTACTGCAGGGCATAGCAATGCAGATCCTGGTGCAGTTAACGGCAAATACAAAGAAGCAGAGTTAGTGCGACAATTCCGAAATGCTGTAGCACATTATCTTGCAGCCGCAGGTCTGTCTTATAAAACCGATGGCGCAGGAACAATCAATCTCCCGCTTACAAATGCTATCGCATTGGCGAAAGGTGCATCGATCGCAATTGAATTTCACATGAATGCTGCGGCATCACCGCAGGCCAATGGGATTGAAACGATTGCTTTACCAAAAGACAAGTTGCTTGCTCAAAAGTTATCGAAAGCCGTGGCTGATGTTTTTGGCAGTCGCCTTCGTGGTGATAAAGGTTGGATTGATCAATCACAGTCAGCCCGTGGAAAACTTGGATTTATCAATGCTGGTGGCTTGATTGTAGAGCTTGGCTTTATTTCAAATGCAACAGAGCTTGCAGCGTTTAATTCAAAGTATTGGTCAGCTGCGAAAGCTGTTGCTCAAGTAATTATCGAACATGAAGAAGCCCTCAAGTGAGGGCTTTGGTGCAAACCCTACGCAACAAGGCGTGTTGGGGTTTGCTGTTTTAGAATACATGGAAATCTGTGTATTTGTATGAATGCTTTAATAGTCTTTATTTACACCAATTTTACGCCATAGAAGCATGACGCTTTATTATGTTGTTGAATTGGTTATTATTCTTAAATTAATTAATCCAATCTTGCAAAGGTTGAGTAAATGGCACGGTATTGTCTTGCGCACGTTTGACGAAACTCTCACCCATAACTTCAGTACGAACTTTTAAGCCATTTTCATAATCTTGTTTTGACATGCAGCAAACCCTCTGTGATGTAATTTTGCAGTACAGCCTATACCTTTGACTCTGCGATACCATTGGCTGATGGTCGTATAAAAAAGCCATCCCATTGTTTAACAGTGGAATGGCTTTTATTTTGAGTAAAATTAAGTTTAAAAGCGATGCAGAAGCTGATTAATATCGCAGAAATGCTTCTGGTTCATCATCGGTGTGTTGTTGCTTTTTCACTTCTGGTGAAACGGTTAAATGTGGATAGGATAGCTCAAGTTCGTGGATGAGCTGCATGTCAAATACATCTGTGAGCATGCTGTCATAGCGTTGAATGTTGTAAGTGCTGAGCTGTTCAGCTTCAGAGGCTGTAATGACTTTTTGTGCAATCGCATCGGCTATATGTGTTTCAAAAGTTAAACCTTTGAATTGACCTTTAGATTCAGCTTTTTTAAATTGGTTCCACAGCGGTTCAATTTTTAACAGTTGTAAAAAGGCATTTTCCATACGACCAGAAACTTCATCTGCTGCGGTGCTGTAATACACGTGCTTTTTGAGTTCTTGGCGGAAAGTATTGTCTAGCATCATTTGAGTGGCAACTTCACGTTTTAAACGGTCTGTCGGTTTAGCAACAACTCGTCCAAACGGAAAGCAGATGATTTTTACTACACTTGCCGCTAGTCGCATTGGGAAGTTATCAAATAAGCCATGGAAAGCTTCTTCAACATTGTACAAAGCTTTATCTAATGCAAGTTGAGCATGTAATTGTTCAGCTTCGCTTCTTTGACCTTGTTCATAATATTTAAGAATAGCCGTTGCTATAAATAAATAAGAGTGAATGTCTGCAAGTCGGCCAGAGAGCATTTCTTTACGTTTAATATCGCCGGCTAAAAGGCCAAGACACATATCTGCAGTCAGCGCGAAATCGGCACTGAATCGATTAATTTTTTTATAGTAGGGGCGACTAAATTCATCCGCTGAAGCAGGTGAGTCTGATGGGCCACCAGTGAACGCATAAGCAAAGGCACGTGCAGTTCGGTTAAAAGTATAGCCCAAGTGCTTAAAGAGCATTTCGTTGAATGTATTGAGTGCAGCGTTTTTATCTTCGGCTTGAAGTAATTGTAGCTCTTCAAATAAATATGGATGACAACGCATGGAGCCTTGTCCAAAAATCATCAGAGAGCGACTTAGAATATTGGCACCTTCGACAGTAATTGACACAGGAATGGCCTGATAATTCAAAGCTAAAAAATTACGAGGTCCCATTTGCACGGCACGTCCACCGACGATGTCCATGCCATGATTGACTACTTTACGCATGGTTTCAGTGGCATAGTATTTGGCCATTGCAGTCATTACAGCAGGTTTGCCGCCTTGGTTTAAACCACAAGTCACCAAATAGCGGAATGCTTCAAGCATATAAGCATCTGATGCGATATCACTCGAAGCTTCTTGTACACCTTCAAAATTACCCACGGAAATTTTAAACTGCTGACGAACTTTGGCAAATGCACCGACATTTAGATATGCCATTTCACCGGCTGCCGTTGACAATGCAGGGAGTGAAATACCACGACCAACCGCTAAGCATTCCATTAGCATACGCCAGCCTTTGCCTGCATTTTCAATCCCACCAATGATCCAGTCTAAGGGAATAAAGACATCTTTACCTTCAACTGTCCCATTCATAAATGGTGAGCCTGGATTATGACGAGGGCCTGTAATGACACCGTCATGACTCGCCGGTAGCAGCGCGCAGGTGATACCATATTCCGTTTTATTTTTATCTCCCAATAAGCCATCTGGATCGTATAACTTAAATGCAAGACCAATGACGGTGGCAATTGGTGCAAGAGTAATCCAGCGTTTGGAGAAGTTCATGTTTAAGCCGAGCACCTGTTGTCCCTCAAAAGTGCCATAACAGACGACACCTGTATCTGGAATAGCGCCTGCATCTGAGCCTGCTTCAGGGCTGGTGAGTCCAAAACATGGAATTTCTTTACCTTTTGCAAGGCCAGGGAGGTATCGGTCTTTTTGTGCTTCGGTACCATAGTGTAGAAGTAATTCCCCCGGTCCAAGAGAGTTGGGCACCATACAACTGACTGCGGCAGTCAGTGAGCGAGATGCAATCTTGCTCATGACACGGCTTTGTGCAAATGAGCTAAATTCACGGCCCCCGTAAGATTTTGGAATCACCAATCCTAAGAAACCATTATCCTTAATGAATTGCCAAGCTTCTGGTGGGAGGTCTTTATGTTTATGGTGAATATCCCACTCGTTGAGCATGGCACAAAGTTGCTCGACTTCATTATCAATGAAGGATTGTTCTTCAGCACTAAGCTGTGGATAGGGATAAGCCTCAAATTTTTTCCAATCAGGCGCACCCATAAATAGCTCTTTTTCCCACCAACTTGTTCCTGCATCCAACGCTTCACGTTCCGTAGTACTCATACTCGGCATCGCATTTGCTAAGGTTTTATAGGCAGGTTTGGTGAGTAGATTGAGCCTCAGTGGGTCAATCAACACAACTAAACTTAAAGCAATAAGTGGGATGCCAAGTATTAATGACCATGGGGTTAAAAAGGCGAGTGCAATTGAAACAAATATCAGTGTTATTGCGCCTACAGCTCGTGAAAGTTCAAAGAAAAAAACGGCCCAAAGAGCAAAAATAAAAAGTACTGCACTGAGTATAAATAGCATTTGTTATGGCTCCAGTGACAAGGGCCAGAGCGTTATGCGTTTAAAACAGCCTACATGCGTTTAAAAATGATCTCATCTTTTGTCTTTCTGATTTTAAAGTGCATGAGACTGTCAAAATTGCATCACTCGGCTGGTGAGTGTGATTGGAAAATTGTGCGAATATAATGAAAGCGCAAATAAAGTGTTATCAATAGATTGATTAATAAATAATCACAATACAATCCCTATCGGGCAAAAAAATGTCACATTACGTAAACTTGGATGATTCGATATATTGGATAACGTTTAAGGAACGGACAATTTTCGAAAGATCTTATATTTGGAAACGAATTAGGCTGAGTGTGTGTGAAAGCCACAAAAAAAGCCCTCAATCAATGAGGGCTTTAATTTGCGATGTTTTAAATCTTTGCGTGATTAAGCTTCAATCGTTTGAACTGCAATTTTCTTTGCAGGATCAGTTTTACGACGTACCGCAGGTACTGGCTCACCATAGTATTGACGGTCAGCAAAGTAGCTTGAACGAACCATTGGTGCAGCCCAAATGTTTTTGAAACCAAGCTTTTGACCATGTGCTGTGTAACGATCAAACTCGTCAGGTGTAACGAAACGATCGATCGGTGCATGTTCTTTAGAGGGCTGTAAGTACTGACCAATGGTGACATAGTCAACATCGTGTGCTTTTAAGTCGTCTAATAACGCGATCACTTCTTCTTCAGTTTCACCAATACCGACCATCAAACCACATTTTGTTGGAACATCTGGGCAGTATTCTTTAAACATTTTTAATAAGTTTAAAGAGTGTTGGTAGTCAGAACCCGGACGCATTGCTTTATACAAACGTGGCACGGTTTCAATGTTGTGGTTAAAGACATCAGGTGGACACTCCGTCATAATACGAAGGGCAACATCCATACGACCACGGAAGTCAGGAACTAGAATTTCCAAAAGTGTTTTTGGACTCAAGTCACGAGCTTCTTTAATACAGTCAACAAAGTGCTGTGCGCCGCCATCAACTAGGTCATCACGGTCGACCGACGTAATTACGGCATATTTCAAACCAAGATTGGCAATGGTTTCTGCCATGTGACGTGGTTCATCTGGGTCAAGAGCATTGGGACGACCATGCGCAACGTCGCAGAATGGGCAACGACGAGTACAGATATCGCCCATAATCATAAAGGTTGCAGTACCGCCACCGAAACATTCAGGTAAGTTCGGGCAAGCCGCTTCTTCACACACGGTATGTAATTTTTGTGCGCGCAAAGTTGTTTTAATACGTTGAACTTCATCAGGGGCAGCCATTTTGACCCGAATCCAGTCAGGCTTACGAGGCGTTTCAACCGTTGGCACAACCTTCACAGGTATGCGAGCGACTTTTTCTGCGCCACGAAGTTTTACACCCTGTACAGGTTTACGGTTCTCAGACATATTCAACTTTTCCACTGTTTTTGACGAGGAGATATTCAAAAAATTAGCTCGATCATTATAGCGGACTTGAGCTTAAATAGGGGGAAAACGATATTCATATAATAAATGTGGTTATCACATAATATATGTGAGCTAAATATCCAAAAAAGTTAGGATATACGTCATAATACAGCCTAGATTAAAGAATATTTGTAAAGGAGCGTTGAATGCCACGTAAGAAAGAGGTCGTTAGTGGAACTTTCGTGAAATACGATGCGGTAGTTCTGGGTTCTGGCCCTGCGGGTGAAGGCGCTGCAATGAAACTTGCTAAATCAGGTAAGCGAGTTGCAATTGTAGATATGCGTGAACAGCTTGGTGGTAACTGTACCCATGTAGGAACAATTCCAAGTAAAGCATTGCGTCAGACCGTTTCAAGCATTTTACGTTACCAACGTGACCCTATGTTCCAAAAAGTCGGTGAATGGAAACAGTTCACGATGAAACAGGTGTTACGTAATGCGCATAAAGTGATTCAACAACAAGTTGAAACGCATTCACGTTTTTATGACCGTAATAAAATTGATATTTTCCACGGCCGTGCGTATATCCAAGATCAAAACACTGTTTTGATTTTTAGCAATGAAGGTATGACGGAAACTTTAGTATTCCAGCAATTAGTGATTGCGACAGGTTCACGTCCTTACCGTCCTGCTGCTTTAGACTTTAATCATCCTCGCGTATTTGATTCAGACAAAATTTTGGATCTGGATTATTCAATCCAAAAAATCATCATTTATGGTGCAGGTGTGATTGGTTGTGAATATGCGTCTATCTTTATTGGTCTAGACCACAAAGTCGATTTGATCAATACACAGCACAAATTACTGAGCTACTTAGACGATGAAATCTCAGATGCATTGTCATATCGTTTACGTGAGCAGGGTGTATTGATTCGCCACAATGAACAGATTGATCATCTTGAAACACATGATGACCACGTGGTTCTTCACTTGCAAAGTGGTAAGAAAATTAAAGCCGACGCGATTTTGTGGTGTAACGGCCGTTCTGGTAATACCGATGGTTTAGGCCTAGAAAATGTAGGCATCAAACCAAACAGCCGTGGTCAATTAACCGTGAATGATCAATATCAAACTGAAGTAGAGAATATCTTTGCTGCAGGTGATGTAATCGGTTGGCCTTCACTTGCATCTGCTGCATATGACCAAGGTCGCTGTGCCGGTTCTAACATGAGCGGTGAAGAAGGAATTGCACCTGTAACGGATATTCCTACAGGTATTTATACAATTCCTGAAATTTCTTCGATTGGTAAAACTGAACAACAGTTAACTGAAGAAAAAATTCCGTATGAAGTGGGTCAGGCATCTTTCCGTCATTTGGCACGTGCGCAAATTACGGGCGATACCGTGGGCGAGCTTAAAATCTTGTTCCATCGTGATACTTTAGAAATTTTAGGCGTTCATTGCTTCGGTAATAATGCTGCGGAAATTATTCACATTGGTCAGGCCGTGATGAACAGCCCGAACAATACGATTAAATATTTTGTAGAAACCACATTTAACTATCCGACAATGGCGGAAGCGTACCGTGTTGCAACATTGAACGGTATGAACCGCTTATTCTAAGGTTAAAGTGAACTTAGAATGTGCAATGAAAGACCCGTAAGTTTCGGCTTGCGGGTTTTTTATGGGTAGAATAAAGTGCATACAAAATATACAGTCAATCAACTCATAATCATCAGCATTTTCAACTCATTTTAGGTAACCCATGACGATCCGTTCAGTGACTATTCAAGGTTTTCGATCTATTCATCATATGAATTTGACCTTGTCGCGTCTGAATATTGTCAGTGGTCCGAATGGTTGTGGTAAATCCAATCTATATAAAGCTGTGCGTCTCTTACATGAAGCAGCGAATGGCCAATTATCCCAAGCCATTGCAAATGAAGGCGGGATTCAAAAAATCATGTGGGCAGGGGGTCACCGTGCGGGTGATCGATCGAAAGACCCTAAGCGTATGAAGCTTGCAGTGGAGATGGAGCATTATGAATATCAACTTGAAATCGGTTTTCCTGAACCGCTCATCACCTTGTTTGCACTTGATCCTTTGGTCAAAGTTGAAGGAATTTGGTTGAGCGGCTATCAACGTCGAAAAATGAGCGAGTTGTTGGAAAGAACCAACCAAGCGGCATTTCTTAAAAATGTTGATGAAGAACGGATTGCTTATCCGATGTCTTTAACACCTGAAGAGTCGGTGTTTGGACAATTGTCCGATCCACATTTATACCCCGAAGTTTCACAAGTGCGTGAGACCATGAAAAACTGGCGCTTTTATCATGAGTTTTCAGTCAGTGGAAATTCACCGATCCGTGTCCCACAGGTGGGCATTCGTTCGCCAGTTTTAGCGCATGATGGTACAAATTTAGCCGCAGCTTTTGAAACCTTGCGTGAGCGGGGCAACAGTGAAACCTTGTTTGAAGTACTAGAAAAAGCCTTTCCGCAGACCCAATTTTATGTGCAGGAAATGGGAGGGCGCTTTCAAATGATGATGCAAAAGCAAGGGATCTTAAGACCTTTAGAAAGTGCAGAATTTTCAGATGGGACTTTACGGTTTCTGTGTTTAGCCGTGGCTTTGTTGAGCCCTAGCCCCCCAAATTTTATGGCACTGAATGAGCCAGAAAATAGTTTACATCCCGATTTATTACCTGCCTTGGCGCTGCTGATTGCTGAAGCAAGTCGCTATACACAGCTTTGGTTGACCACACATTCCAATGAGCTGGTTGAAATGATCAAACAGTATAGTGATGTGCAGCATTATCAACTAGATCAGGTCGAGGGGAAAACAGTGGTCAAGGGCGCAAGCTTAATCGATGAGGATTAGATTATTCATTTAGCTCTAGTTTTTTGTTTTAGCTTAAAAAGGCAGAAAAGATAAAAAAGCATAATAGCCGATAAAACTACTTATTAAGCTGAACCAAACTGGCAGTTTGCTGCGAAGTAAAGCAATAATGACGGCAACAAATATACAGTCTGTCCATTGAATGATGTATTTCTGGCTCATTTGAAATAGTAGACACAGTAATAGACCGACGACAGCCGCATTGATCATTTTTAAGGTGCCAAAAAGCATCGGGCATTTCATCAACTTATTCCAAAACGGTAATAAGCCAAACAATAATAAAAACGATGGGAAGTAAATCGCCAATGTCGCGAGTGAGGCATTCAATATTGGCACATCGGTCATGGGTAAAAGTGTGCCGAGATAGGTGGCGAAACTAAACAAAGGCCCCGGCATGAGTTGTGCAAGGGCATAGCCTAAGTCAAAATTTTCATTACTGATCAGTCCTGTAGAGACAAAGTCCTGATGTAAAAATGGCAAAATAATATGTCCACCACCAAAGACGAGGGATGCTGTGCGGTAGAAGCTTTCTAAGCTGAAAGACAATATATTGCTATGTTGTATATCGAAGAATGGCAGAACGAAAAAAGGGCTGATAAAGGCGAGAAGCCATAGCCAAGAGGTGCGAGTATTTTCATATGCATTCTGGCTAAAATTGTCATGTTTGGGTGGAACTGTTTCGGTGATATTTGGCTTTTGGCTGCGTAATTGATTTGACGATAAAACTAAACCGATAATTGCAGCGCATAAAATCACCAAAACTTGATTTAGAGAAAATTGAAAGAAATAAATAAAAAATGCAGCTAAAAGCATGACTAGATACTGAAATTTTGTTTTACAGAAGCTTCGCATCATTTGCCAAAATGCCCATGTAACCACAGCAAGGACAATCAACTGAATAACATGAAAGAACTGTGTTGAGAGTTGATCGCTAAGTTTTAAGCTTAAAATCGCCGCGGCACACATCAGCAGGGCGGATGGTAAAGTAAAGCCTAACCACGCCAAACAAGCACCTTGATAGCGGTTGAGTTGAAATCCAATCGCCATGCCGAGCTGGCTACTGGTTGGGCCTGGAAGGACTTGAGTCAAGGCAAGCAAATGCGCATATTCATGCTCCGTTATCCATTTTTCTTGTTTCACAAAATATTGAAAAAACAACACTAAATGCGCAGCAGGTCCACCAAATGCAATACACCCTAATCTTAAAAAGGTGAGAAAGATGGCAAGGTTTCGTTGTGGCGTGGATTGGCTCATGGGTTACCAATATTAAAAATCGAAATAAGGTTATGAATTTCTAAAGGATAAAATCTTGAATGTTAAAAGATTTTAAATGTCGATTATTGCAGGAGCATGTAAGTCCTGCTTCAAAAATATTTTGAAGTGCTTAGCAGGGAAAAAGATAATTGGACGAAGTGACATAGTGCTGTCCCACATGCACATGGCATCAGTTTCCGCCGCTGATTAGCATCAGCACATACACATAAAAAATTGTCTAAAAATGACTTCTCCAAAATCAGACACCTTATCAGAAATTTTTGAGCGCTTTATTGAAGTGGTTGATGAGTGGCATTGCATCGTTACTTTCAATCATGGCATTTTCAGATGATCAGCTACCTTCTATACAACCATTAGCAAGTTATGCAGATCAAATCAGTTGGCAGGACATTCAGCACTATCTACCCAAAGAATACCATTTAGATGAAATTCAACGACCTAAAGAAGAGTGGTGGAATTGGCAAGGTCATACTATTCACTTAGATACCTATCGTAATCCACAGGCAAAAGTGAAGGTGATTCTGTTTCATGGTGTGGGAACAAATGGTCGACAAATGTCGATGATTTTGGGTCATCCTTTGGCACAGCGTGGCTATGAAACTATCGCTATTGATATGCCCGGTTATGGCCTAACCCAAGTCAAAAAGGGCTCAAAAATTCGCTATGATGACTGGGTTCAAGCAGGCAATGACCTCATTGAAGCCGAGCTACAAAAAGATCATCGTCCTATCGTTTTGTATGGGCTCAGTGCTGGTGGGATGTTGACCTATCACGTGGCAGCAAAAAATAAAAAAGTGAAAGGCATCGTCGGTATGACCTTTCTAGACACTTCAAATAAAACTGTGCGTGATCAAGTCTCTTTGAATAAATTTATGAGCCGCGTGGGCAGCCCACTGGCTCATGTGACAGCACATACACCATTTTCAGCATTACCAATGCCGATGCGTTGGGTAAGTAAAATGCATCGTTTGGTGAATAATGACGCAGCATTGCAGGTCTTTTTAAAAGATAAAACGTCAGCTGGGAATAGTGTATCGGTTAAATTTCTAGATTCGTATTTATATTATAAAAATGACACGCCACCGGAGCAGTTTGATGTCTGCCAAATTTTACTGACGCAGCCTGAGCAAGACCGCTGGACACCTTTGGCTTTAAGTCAGCCATTTTTAGCACAGATTCATCAAGTTCCAGTCGATGTCGTCATGTTGAAAAACGCAGGACATTATCCTTTGGAACAGCCGGGACTCGATCAAATGGTCAATGCAATCGATGCGTTTTATCAAAAAGTCACGCAATAATCTGTTGAAAAGCGTGATGCGTAATTCATAGCAACTTAGATATAAAAAAAACCGCCAAAAGGCGGTTTTTTTTATTGGGACTTTATCGTGGAAATATTTAAGCAAAATGACCATGTTGAAAATCATAAAATGCCTGACGTATTTCATCTTCAGTATTCATGACGAATGGTCCATGTGCCGCAATGGGTTCATTTAAAGCTTCGCCACTTAAAATAAGCAGTTTGGTTGCTTCAAAAGATTTAAGTTTCAAGGACGATACTTGGTCACTGACGTATAAAGTCTGTTTCGCATCAAAGCGTTGACCTTCAATTTCGATCGCGCCACTTAATACAAAAATCATGTTATTCCACTGTGGGTTGAATGAAAATTCCTGTTCAGCATTTGCATTCAAGCGCACATCCAACACATTCATCGGGCTAAAGGTTTTAGCTGCGCCCAATGTGTCTGCAAATTGGCCAGCAATGACGCGTACCACGCCTGCATTTTGTGCAAGTTTAACTTCAGGAATGTTTGCTGTAGTCAGTTCTTGATAGCGAGGTTCAGTCATTTTGGCATGACTAGGTAAATTGACCCAAAGTTGTACCATGTCTAAATTTCCGCCTGTTTTGGCAAAATCTTTAGAATGGTGCTCTTCATGCATAATGCCTCGACCTGCGGTCATCCATTGCACTTCGTCTTTGGCAATACTGCCGTGATTTCCTTTAGAGTCAAAATGCTCCAATTCACCTTCATAAACAATGGTCACTGTTTCAAAGCCACGGTGTGGATGTGACCCAACACCACGTTGATGATGACTTGGAGAGAAATGATATTGGTCGGTATAGCCCATAACGAGGAATGGACTGGTTTGATTGCCCATTTCTTGCATAGGGAGCATAGAGTTTGTTGGGAAGCCATCGCCCACCCAAGTGCTACGATCACTATGATAAACACGTTTGATTGAATTCATAATTCAGCCCTCAATATATTGCTTCTGAGATCTATTATTGAGGTATAGTGAGGGAATGACAGGGCGAAAAACTCAACAGATTATTCTAAAAATGAAACAATCATGCAAAATTTAAATGACTATTACTACTTCGTGCAATTGGTGAAATACCAAGGTTATACCAAAGCCAGTGAAGCATTGGGTATTACAAAATCTAAACTATCACGCCGTATTACAGAATTAGAGACCCGTTTGGGTGTACGTCTGATTCAGCGGAATACGCGAAAATTTACTGTGACTGAAATAGGACAACAGTTCTATTTACATTACTTAAAAATTTTAGAGGAAGTCAGCGAAACGGAAAATTTTGTGCTCAGTACGTTGAACGATCAACTCTGTGGCCAGATTAAAATTTCTTATCCTGTGGCTTTGGTGGAAATGCCTGTTGCAAAAATGGTCACCGATTTTATGCAGCAATATCCAGACATCAGTGTGCATCTGATGGCGACCAATCATCGGGTTGATGTCATTGAGGAAGGCGTAGATTTAGCCATTCGTGTGCGCAATATGCCTTTAATGGATAGTGATTTGATCGTTCGAGATTTAGATGCTTGGGATCATGTTTTGGTGGCATCGCCACAACTTTTCTTCGAGCGTGAAATTCCACAGCAATTGGCTGAGATTCAAAATTTTCCGTGTATTGGTTTTGATCGGCCTAAACATTTTTGGGATTTCCGACATCGTGAAAAAAGTGAAACTCAACAAATTGAATTTCATCCACGCTTAAGAACTGACAGTTTTAGTGCCATGATTTCTGCTGCTCTTTCTGGCGTGGGAATCGTTTCTTTGCCCAAAGTGTTTGTACGTGATGCTTTAAAAAGTGGTGAGTTAATTGAACTGTTTCCTGAATGGCAATTGCCGCAAGGGGTCATCCATGTTGCCTACGCGACACGACAAGGCATGCTGCCGGGTGTGCGTGCGATGTTAGATCATTTGATTTCAGGTTTTAAGGCCTTAGATATAGATCATCCGTAATTTGAGCAGGGTTTTTATTGTTTTAACATTTTAATTATTTGGGGTTATTGCTCAAATACGGATTTTACAGGGTTATTTATTTTTTATTGTTGACATGAAGTTCAACATTAGTATGGTCGTCCTCCTGCTAAGCTAATTCGCTTTAATAAGCGGCGTTGGTCTGAAGGGAAAGGGCGGCGTGAGTGTAATGTCGCTTGGTTATCCCAAAATACAATGTCACCTTCTTCCCATTGATGTTCATATCGAAACTCAGGTTTCAATAAATGTTCACGTAAAGATGCAATCAATTCACTGCCTGACTGATCATCGTAGTGAACCAATTCCACTTCAGATCGTTCATTTAACCACAGCCCTTTACGGCCACTTTCTGGATGGGTACGTACAAGCGGATGTGGATAAGCATGTCCAACAATCGGGTGGTCTTTGAAACGATATAGCGGTGTAGCGCCATATCCCGTTGTGCCTTTATTATTTTTGGCACGGACAAATGGGTTATAGGTAATGAGTTGAAGTTGGTCTAAATGTTTTTGTGTCGCGTCATCTAAAGCTTCATAGGCTTTAATGGTGTTATACCATGAGGTTTGTCCACCGTCTTGTGGCAGTTCAATGGCATAGAGTAATGAACCAAAAGATGGCAGCGGAGTCCACTGATGATCTGCATGCGCAGCCAATTCACCATGTCCAGTATAGTCTCCTTTACCGACTGCATTTGACACAGGTACGACGTCTGGTGGTGTACCGGTATCATCTTGTGACGCTAGCACAGGAATATCTGCACCGGGACGGAAGATTGAACCGAAGTAACTTGCAAACGCGAGATACTGTAAATCATCTAGACTTTGATGTTTAAAAATTAAAATCAAGTGTTCTGCCAACGCTTGTTTTAAACGGTAGATGGTTTCCCCAGACTGTGCTTTACGCGCATCTAAACCATAAACCACAGCCCCCAAAGCTTGGTCATGTTGCGCTTCAATACGAATTTCATTGCCATCTTGAAATTGTTCTGCTTGATGCCAACGTGGAGCATCATGGATGGCTTGTGAAAGTTGAGTTAATGCGGTCATTTCATAAGTTCTCAAATTGTTCTTTATTGAGACTTAATCTATGGAAGAAAGCGCAGGATGGAAAATTAAAAAATAAGCTAAGTTTATGAAAAAACGTATGATTAATACTAGGGTGTGTTGACATTTACAGCCGATAAATTGAGCTAAAGAGGCAACCATATAAATATACAAGCTAAAGCAACAGCGCTTTGATAGTTACGTTTTAGCTTATCGTATCTTGTGGCAATTCCTCT